>JACQXF010000040.1 GCA_016208855.1 Nitrospirota bacterium
AAAGACCAACCTTTCTGCCCCAGGACTCCAATATGCTTTTTGTTATATAAGTCGTAGTTGTCTTGCCGTTTGTCCCTGTAATGCCAATAAGGGGTAAAGTCTTAGAAGGCTCTCCATAAAAAGCAGAAGAAAGACACGCGAGAGCCTCCCTGCTGTCAAAGACCTCTATAAAGGTTATATCACCTTGAAAAGACTCATCGCCTATTAGATCTAAGCCCTTTTCTACTACCACCGCAGCAGCCCCCCTGCTTACTGCATCTTTTATATAGATATGACCGTCAGTGCAATACCCCCTGACAGCAACAAAAAGAGAACCCTTTTTTATCAGCCTTGAATCATAGGCAATCCCTTCTATATCCTTATCAGCGGCGCCGATAATTCTCTCTATCTTTATACTGCTTAAAAGCTCCCTTAATATCATCTATCCTGTTAGAAAAAACTCTTCTTTTAACCCGCTAAAAAAGATTTTTTTAACGGGATTTACTAACAAGGATAACATAGTTTTCATCCATTTCCGTTGGGATATTCAGATATGTAAGAGTATGTTCAATGATACTCCTGAACACAGGGGCAGCAACAACGCCTCCATATGTAGCGCCCCGCGGTTTATAAATAACAACAATAAGGGCGACCTTAGGATTGTCAGCAGGGACAAAGCCGACAAATGAACTGACATAATCATGAGGAGAGTATCTCCCTGTCTTTGGGTCAACCATCTGGGCAGTGCCGGTCTTGCCTGCAACCAGATTCCCCTTGATAGACGCCTGCTGAGCCGTGCCCCCTTCTTCCACTACGGTCTTAAACAAGTCCCTTAAAGTCTTTGCTGTCTCCTCTGCAATAACCCTTCTATCTACTGTTGGAGAGAACTTCTTAACAATATCTCCTGATGGTGATATTACCTCAGAGACCACATAAGGCTTCATTAAATTGCCTCCATTGGCAATTGCTGAATATGCCCTTAATATCTGCAAAGGCGTCACCCCTATCTCCTGCCCTATGGAGATGGATGCCAAAGATCTGCCTGACCAATGCTTTGGGCTTCTAAGATATCCACTTACCTCTCCCGGAAGATCTATGCCTGTTTTTGCGCCAAAACCAAATTTTTTTATGTAGTCATAGAACCCCTCTTCACCAAGCCTCATGCCAACCTGCACAAAACATACATTTGATGATTTTTGAACACACTCCTTAAATGAGAGGACTTCATGTTTATGAGCATCCCTAATGGGCCTGCCGCCTCCAACGCTTATAAATCCCTTTGACACATCAAACCTCTCCTCCGGTGATACTACTCCCTTTTGAAGCGCCCCTCCTGCCACAATAGCCTTGAATGTGGAGCCAGGCTCGTAGAAATCAGTTATCGCCCTGTTGCGCCTGTATGAGGTATCAGTGGTACTTGGCAAATTCAGGTCATAAGCAGGCCTGTTTGCCATTGCAAGTATCTCGCCTGTAAGCGGATTCATCATTATAGCCACTGCCCCCGAGGCCTTCCATTTCTGCATTGCTCCGTCTACTTCCCTCTCAACAATATGCTGCAAGCCCTCATCAATGGTAAGTATAAGGCTGTCTCCGGGCATTACGCCCTCCTCACCTTCGGAAAGAACATCGCCCTTTGCATCTTTAATAACAGAGAGCTTCTTCTTTTCTCCCCTCATATACCTGTCGTATGCAAGCTCAAGCCCCTCAAGCCCCTTGTTGTCTATATTTGTGTAGCCAAGTATATGTGATGCCAGATACCCTTTTGGATAATATCTCTTCGTCTCTGTAACAAGACCTATTTCATTAAGCTTATACGTCTTCTTTAATGCGTTGACCTTTAAGGCAGCGTCTTCGTCTATCTTCCTTGCAACCCAGATAAAATCCTTCCTGCTGTCAGCAGATATTTTGCTTGCAAGCGATTTGGCAGAGACCTTAATAATCGGGGCGAGTTCTTTAGATAATACATGCGGGTTTTTAATCTGTGACGGCGCAGCATAGAGAGAGTCCTTTTCTACGTTTACAGCTAACTCCCTCATCTCCCTGTCCCAGATAGTCCCCCTTTGGGGTATCTGTGTCACAACCTTTTTATACTGTTTCTCTGCCTTCTGTTGCAGCCTTTCGCTCTTTAGAACTGTAAGGGAAAGAAGCTGAATGAATATGATAAAAAAGCTAAAGAGCACTGCGGCTGTAAGGATGGTTATTCTTCTTCTTCTCTTCCTTTTTTCTTGAGACAATAAGAGGTCTTCATCCCATAGTTTTCTATGCTGGTTTTTATTAATCCTTCTGCTGTGCATAATACCTTTCCGCTGTCCTTATTAGTCTTCATCCCATAATATTATTCTTCGCACCGTCACCTCTTATTGAGTTTATCCTGAAAGGTCCTTAGAGATGCCCCGTAAAGCCTTGGGCCTGCCACTTTTTTTACAAAATATACATTCTCTCTATCAGGCAGCCCCATGCCGAGAGTCTTTATTGCAGCCTCCTCTGTCCTGCTTACTGAATAAAGGCTCACTCTCTGGGCTGAGATAAATTTTCTCTGCCTTGCCTCAACCACCTTCTGTTTCTCAAGCTGCCCTACGTTGTATTCAAGCTTCACAACTGAGGTTCTAAGCCAGACAAGAACAAAAAGACCGAAGAATACGTAAAGCCATATACCAAAACCTAAAAGACTGCTGCCCCTGTTTTTTCCTGTTAGCTTCATAATCATAACCTCTCTCCTGCCCTTAGTTTGGCGCTCCTTGAGGATGGGTTTGAGAGAATCTCCTCCCTGCAAGGGGTTAAAGGTTTTTTTGTGATAATACGGAACAACCCTTCTGATGCGAGCCTTTTAAAGGCATTCCGCCTGAGTTAATCGCCCTCTCAAGCTCTTCAAGCTCCTTGTTTACCTCAATCCTTAAAGCCTGAAATGTCCTTGTTGCAGGATGTGTTTTGCCTCTCCCTGGCACAGCTTTTGTAATTATTTCTGCAAGCTCCACGCAGGAGGTAATTGGCTTTTTGTTTCTGGTGTTAACAATTGCCCTCGCTATCCTTCTGCTGAATCTCTCTTCGCCGTACTGATAGATAATATCCGCAAGCCTCTTTTCAGGATATTTGTTTACTACCTCCCCTGCGGTAAGCCGCTGGCTCTTATCCATCCTCATATCCAGAGGCTCATCCTTAAGAAAGCTGAACCCCTTGCCCCCTGCTTTAAGCTGCAGCGTTGATACCCCGAGGTCAAGTAGTATGCCGTCTACAGCCCTGTATCCTAACGCTTCAGCAGCTTTACTCATACTTGAAAAACTCTCCTTCATAAAATACATGGAATGAGAGAGCCTGAATCTCCTGAGCCTCTCTTCCGCTATCTTTATTGCCTCTTCATCACGGTCAATGCCGATAAGCGTACACGCCTTAACATTTTTGAGGATTTCCTCAGCATGCCCTCCAAGCCCTAATGTTGCGTCAATGTATATGCCGCCTTCCTTAGGGCTTAACATCTCCATAACCTCCCGCAGCATAACAGGGACATGTATTACCTCCATTTAATTAAGCCGCTTTATTTATATTTAAAAAGGCTGGCAGGGTATAGTTTTTTGCTGATAAGTTCAGACAGGATGCCTGAACAAGCAAAAGCCTCGCAGGCGCACAGGATGTGCGCTGAGAATGAGTCGAAAAATTATACCTTGCCAGCCTTTTCATGGTTTATGTTAAAGCCCCAAACTTGAGAGCTCTGCCATCATCGCCTTTCTATCTACCTTTGAAGGGTCTGCAACGCCGTCAAACTCCTTCTTATCCCATAGCTCTACCCTGTTGTTCTGCCCCACAAGAACTATTTCATTGTTCAACCCGGCATCTTCCCTTAACGACTGAGGAATCAACACCCTTCCCTGCTTATCTATTTCGCACTCCACTGCAGAGCCCACAACCCTGCGCATGTAGTATCTTACTGCCTCCAGGGTCTGTGGCTTCTCCTTTATCTTCTCCATGAGTCTGTTCCATTCGTCCACAGGATAGGCGCACACGCAGCGGTCAAATGCATCGTTGACAAAAATTAGTTTAAGATTATAATTAGAGGACAGTATTTCACGGAAAGGAGCCGGGATAATGACTCTGCCTTTTGGATCTAAGGAGTAATAATGTTTACCATAAAATCCTGGCATCTTCCCTCCACCTTCTACCACTTTCTACCACACAGGGAAAAGTATGAAGGTTTTTCCCTCCATTGTCAAGCGAAAATTTTTACTTTCTATATTTTGTAGATTTAAAGAGAAGGGATACTACTAATAGCCATCTAAATTGGAAGGTTCTTGGATCAAAATGACAGACATGAGTGGTTTTCTTTAGACACAAAGTTTGTAAGGCGTGAAGCGTAAGGCAAAACAAATCCCTACGCCTGCCGCTTTACGCTTTACGTCTGCTATCCTTTTTGGCGCCTTCTGCCTCTATGCTACTGAGGGCATTTTAGATAATTTTCAATTCCTGCTTCGTAGCTGCCTCTGTATTTCTCGCTGCGCCTCTTTCTTCTTTATGGACTCCCTCTTCTCATACTCCCTCTTGCCCTTACAAAGCCCAAGCTCTACCTTTGCTTTGCCTTTTTTGAAGTATATCTTTAGCGGGATAAGCGTAAACCCTTTCTGCTGGATTTTTCCCAGAAGCCGTTCTATTTCCTTCTTATGCAGCAGGAGCTTTCTTGTCCTCAGGGGATCGTGGTTTTGAATATTGCCGTGGCTATACGGGCTTATGTGGCAGTTAAAAAGAAATATCTCTTCATTCTTTATCAAGGCATAGCTGTCTTTAAGGTTAGCCTTGCCCTCTCTCAGGGATTTCACCTCTGTGCCAAGAAGTGAAATGCCTGCTTCATAGGTCTCTTCTATAAAATAATCGTGATATGCCTTTCGGTTGGTGGCTGCAACATTATTTTCCATACGAGTAGATTATAACAGAACCATGCATTGCTCTATTCAGGATTTTTATTGATTGGCAGAATAAGTGAAAATACTATAAAGAATGTTGATTCTTCAGGCTTTCCTGTGGAAAGCATACTTGTCGTCATTCCCGGAAGAACCAGAATGTTAAAGCCGTAATTAAGGAAATGCTGGTAGATTAGATGCCTAACCAAGGTTAATTTTATAAGATGATACGTTATAACCGGGATAATATCTTTAAGCTGTTTTATAGGCAAAAGGATTTCAGCCCCTTTTGCAGGGTTGACCGGTGTAGCGAGGTTTACAGCTTTGTTATTTTTATCTTCTCTATCTTTTTGCCTTCCATCTCAAGTATCAAAAATCTTAGCCCGTGGTAGCGGAGCTGCTCCCCTACTTTTGGAAGTCGCCCGAATAAGCCAAATAGAAAACCGCCTATGGTATTGAAATCTTCGCTCTTAAGGTCTGTGCCTACAAGGGCATTTACCTCATCAAGTCCTGTATAGCCTGATACAATGAATGTGCTTTCATCAAGAATCTCAACTTCCTTCTCTGCCTCTATCGCCTCAAATTCATCCTGAAGCCCCCCGACTATCTCTTCCATTATATCCTCAAGTGTTATAAGCCCCGCGGTGCCTCCGTGTTCATCAACAACAATGGCTATCTGAAATTTGTTCTTCTGCATCTCATCAAGAAGCGCTGTCACCATTTTACTTTCAGGGACGTAGTATGCCTCGCGGATAAACTCAGAGATCGGCATCTTTGAGGAAACCTCCTCCTCTGCCATCCTCCTCATAATGTCTTTTGCATAAACGATGCCCGTTATATTATCCACATTCTCTTTTATTACAGGATAGCGTGAATATCCCTCCTTTGATACAAGTTCAAGCACATTGGCCACTATGGCATCCTCAGGGACAGCGGCTATCTCTGTCCTTGGAACCATTGCCTCAGAGACCCTTTTATCTCCAAACTCAAAAACTTTATGGAGCATCTCCTTTTCTTCTTCCTTGATCGCCCCTTCTTCCTCGCCCATGCTTATCATAGTCTTCATCTCTTCCTCTGTAAGAAGCTGCGGAATCGGCCCTGTCTGCCCGCCAAAAAGACGGATTATAAAGTTTGATGACATGGTAAATATCCATACAAGCGGGCTGGTTAATTTGATAAACAATTCAGTAGGCTTTGCAAGGGCTAAAGAGACGCTTTCAGAATGAGTAACGGCAAAGGTCTTTGGCGCAAGCTCTCCAAATACCACTGTAAAAAATGTCATTACGATAGTAGCTATTATAATACCTGCATCTGCGCCTAAGAATTTAATTGCGATAGCTGTGCCTATTGAAGTTGCCAAAATGGTAAACAGATTGCCTGAGAGGATTACAGCGCTAAAAAGCTTATCATGCTGTTCGCGTATACCCTGGACTGTCTTTGCATTGCTGTCGCCTTTTTCAATCAGATGCCTCAGCTTTATCCTGTTTACGGCAATGAAGGCAGCCTCAGCGCTTGAGAGTATAGCAATAAAGATAAGACAAAATACAACAACTAAAAGGCCTAACATTTCCATATATTAAGATTAACGAAGTTTTGCAATGATCGCCTCTGCAACGCCTGATGTGGTGGCAGCAGTCGGGTCGTCAGGCGAGGGCTTCATGTCATAGGTTACGGATTTGCCTTCTTTTATTACCTCTGCAATTGCAGAATCAAGCCTCTCTGCAGCAGATACCTCGCCAATATGCCTCAGCATCAGAACACCACTCAACATCATTGCCATGGGGTTCGTCTTGTTAAGCCCTTTGTATTTTGGAGCGCTTCCATGGGTCGGCTCAAAGACTGCAAATTCCTCGCCAAGGTTTGCGCCGGGGGCAAGGCCAAGCCCTCCTATTAAGCCTGCGGCCAAGTCAGAGACAATATCTCCGTAAAGATTTGGAAGGACGATTACATCGTAAAGCTCGGGCTTCTGCACAAGCTGCATGCACATATTATCTATTATCTTGTCTTCAAATTCAATGTCAGGATATTTCTGGGCGACTTCACGCGATACCTCAAGAAACAGGCCGTCAGAATACTTCATTATATTCGCCTTATGCACTGAGGTTACCTTGCGCCTCTTATGTTTCCTCGCATATTCAAAGGCAAAGCGCACAATCCTTTCTGTGCCGTAAACAGAGATAGGCTTTATGCTTATGCCTGAATCTTCACGTATTCTTTTGCCTAAGGTGTCTTCTACAAGTTTTATAACTGACTTTGCTCCGCTTGAGTCCTTCTGATATTCAATGCCTGCATAGAGATCTTCTGTGTTCTCCCTTACAATAACAAGGTCAATGTTCTCATATCTTGCCCTTGCTCCAGGGTAGCTCTTGCACGGCCTTAGGCAGGCGTACAGGTCAAGCATCTGCCTGAGAGTGACATTAACGCTTCTAAATCCTGTGCCAACAGGCGTTGTAACAGGCCCCTTTATTGCAACCTTATTCTTCTTTATAGAATCTATTATCCTCGGGGGCAGGGGATTCCCTTCCTCTTTATAAACATCCTCGCCTGCATTCTGGATATCCCACTGAAAAGAGACCCCTGTTGCTTCAAGGACACGCCTGGTTGCTTCTGCGATTTCAGGGCCTATGCCGTCGCCCGGAATAAGAGTTACGTTATACATGGTTAAGTTATGGGGAGAGTGTAAGGATTTTACTTACTATATCAGGACTATTTGCTACAAGTCTGAGTTCATCGTCTGTAAGCGGTTTCTGGGTATGAAGGTTTGCATACTGAACAATCTCAAAGATTCTTCTTGCCTCTTTATCGTCATTAAAATGTATTCCTAACTTGTCATAGACATGCCTGAACCCTTTAATCCCTCCGTATTCACCTGTGGTTATTACCCTTCCTGTATCGCAGAGCTCAGGCTCGCCCCTGCCTACATCTTCCGGGTCATAAAGCTCATAATTGCGCCTGTCTTTAAGCGCTCCGTCAGCGTGAATGCCTGACTCATGCGCAAAGGCATTGGCTCCAACGCCCGGCTGATTTATAGGGATGGGAAGGCTAAATGCATATGATGCATATCTGGCAATCTTCCATGCCTTCTTTAAGTCCACATTCTCGTCAAGATGAACCTTATCAGCAAAGCCATGGGAAAATTTAAGGGCTAATATTGTAGAGACAAGGTCACAGTTTCCTGCCCTCTCTCCATAGCCGTTTACTGTTGTATTTATATAGGCGTCAACACCGCTCTCTATTGCCCCCTGCGCCCCTGTAAGCGATACTGCCTCAGCCATGCCAAGGTCATTATGGCAGTGCATCTCCACAGGAAACTTTGCCGCCTCTGAGATGCGTTTTATCCTCTGGTAAATGGTTATAGGGTCGTCAGCGCCAAGGGTGTCACAGTATCTGAATCTGTCTGCTCCGTTTTCCTTTCCTGCCTGGGCAAACTCTATAAGCCTCTCAACATCTGTCCTTGAAGCGTCTTCTGCATTAATTCCTACTGTCTCAGCGCCCATCTGCTTTGCCAGCTTAAGCGCCTCAATCATTGAGTTAAGAATGTCATTCCATGTCTTTTTGCCCAGAAACTTTCCCTGAAGCATTATGTCTGATGTGGAGATTGATATATTAAGATGCTTTATCTTTGGACAGTTCTTAAAGGTCAGCTCTATATCTTCCTTTACAGCCCTGCACCACCCCTCAGGGTGCATCCTCTTTATAACGCCCTTTTCTGCAAGCTCAATGTTTGCATTAATGTAATTTACCTCATGCTTGAGGGTAGGGAAGCCTATCTCGCTCTGGAAAATGCCCATCTCGTCAAGATAGACATTAAGCATTGTCTTGGCAAGCTTGCTTAGAAGAATCCGGGATGTCTGAACGCCGTCTCTGTTTGTTACATCAATAAGATATATCTTTTTCATGGTCATGTATTAAAGCATATCCTTATATGTATTTGCAACCACGGTTCACAAAAAAATCTGTAATCGAAAATAAGCAGGACTGCCCTAATCAAAGCCTTATGACTATCTAAAAATGTGGTTCTTCCGACATTTCTGTGGGTATATAATTAGAGTCTGTTTATAAACTCAACATTAAGACGTCATTCCCGCATCCTTACTAAGACGGTCATAAGTAAAGCCACATAGCTTGTCATTCCCGCAGTCCGTTGAGCGGGAA
>JACQXF010000041.1 GCA_016208855.1 Nitrospirota bacterium
CCTCGGGTTGTCACAACCGGCTATACCAACAACCCCCCGGATTCTTCCAGCCATAATAGCGTCATTAAGCGGCCTGAATGATGCCCTCCACCTGCCGCCCTGCATATACTCAATGTATTCATGGGAGAATCCAGCTATAGCCGGGTATGTCTCTGTTATGTGGCTTCCCTGCACCTTTCTGTTTGGGAAGTTGTCACAGGCAATTTTTACTATCTCCCTTGCTATCTCTCTTGCCCTGTGTTCATCATACTCCACATGCATAGCGCCAGGCATCTTTGCCTTTCCCATCGTCGTTATAATCTTTGTATGAAACTTCTTTGACAGCTCTGCTATAGCAGGCATAATGCACTGATAGTCAACTGTCATGGCGTCAACAAGCCCTGTCATTATTCCCAGTTCCTGATTTGTAAACCCTCCTGCAGTTGGTATGCCGTGCCTCATAAGGACTTCATTGGCAGTACAGCACATGCCTCCAAGATTAATCCCCTTTGCGCCCTTTGATTCTGCATAGGCAATCATCTCAGGCTCACTTGTCACATCTACTATCATCTCTGCCAGTGCAGGCTCATGGCCGTGAACTACAAGGTTTACCTCATCTTCCTTAAATATTCCAAGACTCGCCTCTGCCTTTACAGGGCCAGGCGTGCCAAAGAGTATATCCGTAACATCAGTGGCAATCATACATCCGCCCCAGCCGTCTGCGAGGGCTGTCCTTAAGCCATGATTAAGGAGGTTATCAGGGTCATGGTCAACACCAATGCTTGTCCTGTGCATAGCCTCAACAATTTCTGAGTCAATACTGCGCGGGGCAATCCCCCATTTTTTCCATCTCTCCTGTGTCTTCTTAGGCGCTCTGCTCAGGTAATATAACTCGCCGCCCCTCGGTCTGCTAAAGTCCTCTATAAACTTCATGGCAACATCCTTTGCCACATCATTAACCTGCCTGCCCTCAAATTCAATATTCAGATAGCCTGCAACCCTGTATAACTTTTTCACGTCCTTTATCTGAAAGTCCTTTGTCTCGCCATTTGCGACTGAAAGCAGGGTATATACCATATCCTTTGCATGATCGCTGTGCGCCGCAGTTCCGGCTGCAATCATCCTCACAAGATTCCTTGCGGCAACGGTAGAAAGTGTAGCTCCGCATACGCCCCTTGCATCTTCCTCTGCGTTCTTTCCAACAAGCCTGCATGGACCCATATGGCATACCTTGCAGCATGCCCCTGATTCACCGATAGGACATGGTTTTAGTTTCTCTGCCCTTTCAAAACATGTCTCAAAATTATGGGACTCTCCCCACTCTATTATCTTTTCTGCTGCCTCGTTGGCGCTCTTTATAGCTTTATCCATAATATCCTCCCAATTCAATTAGGTTGAGGTTCGGGTTAAGGTTAAGAAAACTTATCCTCAGCCTCAGCCTTAGCCTTAACCTGTTTTTAAATCATCGGTTCCATCTCAAGCGCTGGATGTCCAACACTTGAAAGGTACTCAACCAATTTTTCTGCATCCTCACAAATACCCTCATCTGCTATTTTATCAAGTAAATCAGGAACGCCTGCCTCCTGCGCCCTGAGCTGAAATATCTCTCTTACCCTTTCCTTCAGCGACTTACTCATCCATACAATTCTCTTGATACCGCCGTCACCGGAAAGGAATTTCTTACTGGTAACAAAGTTCACGCCGATACCCATAAACCCCGGCGTCTGAACCCCGCCGCCTACGCTGCCTGCGAGGGTTGAAAACTTCATGCCTACAGGGGTCATACCTGTAAATCCTCTATTTACAATCATCACGCCATTGGCCTCAGGGATAATAGCAACAATACACTCAAAACAGCCGCATGAGGTCATGGGGTTTTCCATTATAGTGTAAAGATTCAATGTTTCAACAGCGCCTCCTGAGGCCTTCTTCAGGTAATCATCTACACCTGAGTACCTGCCGTATTTTGAATCAACCAGCTCCCCCTTAGGAACAGGCTGGTTCCCGCCGGTAGGGTCTATTTCAAAGGCCGCCTTGCCGTCAAGCCAGTTATAAGCCCCGCAAAGGCCGAGCCTTTCAGGCGTAATAACACAAACATGGCTTGGCGCAAATGATTGGCAGAGCAGGCATGAATAGAATGTGTCAACAGCATCGTCATTAAGACCGCCGAGCCTAAGGTCACGCTCCTTATAAGATATTATTGCCTCTTCTCTTAATTTTACCACGTCTTCTTCATCTGTATAAAGTGTTACCTGTACTTTGTCTACAATACTTCTGAATCTGTTACGCGCCATTGTGGCCTGGATGTGTCCTATGTGCTCAAGGGTAATCCCTGCGGCCTTTGAGGCCTTACTTATCCTTATCCAGTTTATATCCCTCTGGCCCATGTGCCAAAGTCCCTGCGCCTCATTTATATTGTGATGTACCTTTCTCTCTATGATTGATTCAAAGTCCTTTTGCATCTTTCTTCCAGCAACCTCTATAACAATACCAAGGGGCATCTGTCCGCCCTGCTCGTATCTCTCCTGCCAGTTTTTACCTACAATCGTAATCTTGTTGTCTTCAATCTCTTCAAGCTCTTTCATTATTACCCATTCAAAGGCTGCTGTTCTCTGGCCTCCAAACTCAATAAATGTATCTTCCTTCCTGATCCTTTCACCTTCAAAGGCAGGGCCAAATGCCACAGGAATCGGAGGTTTCTCTGAGATAATCTTAAGACCCCTTACCTCTATTGCCTTCTGAACAATCTTATTATGGTCAAGCTCCCTGTCAACCTCTTCATACATACAGACGCCTGTTGGATGTATTACAGGCTGCATGGTATCGCAAACAGCGGGATAGCCCATATTTATTGCGCCTGCGCCTGTTGACCACTTTATATCATCAAGCTCTCCAAGCACCAGTGCAAATGCAAAGACCCTGTCTTTTGTATACCTTAGATGTGTCTTGTAATCGCCAGGCTTTTTACCGCCAAAAATGAGAGATGCCCTTATTGACCAGTCAAGGGCATAAAGCGTATGTTCTGTATCAGGCCCGAGAGGCACAATATATGTATCCCATCCAAGGTCAATCTTTTTTCTTAAGAGCTGTTTTGTGACGCTTGTTAAGTTGCCATCTTTGTCTCTTGATTGGCCAGAGAGAAAGATAAGGATATTTTTCTCTTGAAGCTCTCTCACTATCTTTACGGCGATTTCCTCGTCAGGAGCAGCGCCTACTATTGCGGCAAATCCGGGCATCCTGCCGTCAACAAGCTGAATGCCAAGGTTTCTCTGTATAGTGTCAGTAATAAATCCGTTATAAGTATAGTTAAACTCAGGGTCAACTGCAGGTTCAAGGCCGTTTATGTACCTTAAGGCAAGTATAATCTCTTCTGCGTAAAGTGTTGCCATTCCTGAATCAAGGGCCTCACCAAGGTAGGGCTTATAGACCTTCTCCTCAGGCTCAGGGTGAAGCATCTCTCTTGCCATGCTTAAAGCAACTCTCATATCAGCAAGGGTTTTAACTGCAAAACCTGTCATGGCATAAATCATCGGAAGGAAATAAGCTGTGTCTGGAAATTCAAAGAGATAGTCTTTCCCCTTCTCAGCTATTGTCTTTTCAAGCATTTCTGCAGCTGTTTTTACAAGGCCGTTGGCTCCTCTTATAGCTGCTGAGGCTATTATCTTTGACATTTATCCCTCCTGTAAAGCAATTTCAATATTAATTTTAAGGTTTTTTTGATGCCCTGCTAACTTTTTAGAAAAAACACTATTAAATAATAATTATCATATTAGAATCATTCTTGTCAACCTAAAATAATCTATTCCATACGAGGCTCTTGCAAAAGTCTTTATTCGTCATTCCCGCAGTTTGTAAGCGGGAATCCAGTATTCTTTAAAATCAAAGACCCCCGATTAAGACCTTCGAGGGCAGACTTCTGGAATTCTTATGCTGATCTGGTTTTTAAGAATGTGGGAATAGCATTTGCCTCCCTTGGCCCGACTGTTACCTTCCATCCCTCAAGCTTGTCTTCAACAGAGCCGCTCAGGATTGCAACCATTCCAGGTATTATCAGCTCCTTATTTTTAACCTGATTTTCAACGCCGCTTTCCTTTATGAACTGAGCAATTTTGCCGGCAGTAAACTTACCGGCAGCCCATGCAGTAAGAACTGAAAGCCCCTCGCAGTCCATTATGGCAAGCCATGTCGGAACCTTGCTGTTTTCAACTTCGCCTGCAACTATAAAGTAAGTGAGTGAGAAGTTTGTGGTAATCAGCAATGGAGAATTTTCAGTTGCCTCGCCAATTTTATACACCTTCTGCTCAACCTGCATTGGCACCTGCGGGTCTGTATATATATTCTGCCTGATTGTAAAGAGCGCAAGATTTTTCCATTTCTCAATGCTGTTAAGCACTACGATTGATCCGTACTTTGCAACTGCCACAGAGGCAATGCAAGCCTCTAAAACAGGATCCTCTCTTAAAACAAAATTAATTATCGGATAACCAAGCGGCTTAAAGCTCTTCTTTAATGCTGAACGTCTCACCTGTGTATTAAGTTCAAGTATGCCTTTGGCATTCTTTGCCCCTGAATCAATCACAAGGTCTTCTACTCCTATGCCTTTTATTTTTTCTGTCAGAGAACTGAGGGCAGCAAGTCCGTCTGCATAGACGCCAAGCGGAACCTTATGAGTCTTAGCAATATTAGCCATTGCCTCGGCATTCTCTTCAGTAGCGCAATAAAGGAGCGGCTTTCTTGCTGCAACTATCTTTACAGCCGCATCTGCAGCTGATGCGTCCTTACAATTAAGGATGATTATAGTATTAGGCGCCTTTTCAGAAATAAGTTTTACTGCTGACTCATATTGCTGAGCATTCCCCGATGCGAACTCTATTGATATAGCATCTACCCTCAACTTCTGCCCGACCCTGTCTATTTCTGATGTTATAACCTCTTCAACCTTTTTGGTTAGCTCATCATTGCTTAACGTGTCTTTAATATTTATAGCGAAGACAGAAGGGTTGATAAATTTTTTATCATGCCTGAATAATACATTTTCTCCCCCTACCTTGGCTGCCTTGTCGCCAGTACCAAGAGGAAACATCCTTATTGGAGGGGCAGATGCAGCGCCCAGAAGTTTTTTAGACTCCTCAGATACATCAGGGCATTTTGCAAGCTCCACCTTTCCCTGGGCAAGCGCCATTGCAAAGGCAAGGCATGTCGGAAAGCCGCATTTTTTACAGTTTGTCTTTGGAAGAAGTTTAAATATCTCTACGCCGGATAAAGCCATTTTTTACCATCAGTTAGTTTCTTAAACAAGTTCCTCTACAACCTTATTTACTGTCTCAACAGCCTTTGGATGCCTCATTATAAGCAGATTTGCGCCGGCTATAAGCATTGATGTTGCGGTAACCGCCTCCCATGTAATTCCTCTCTCCGCAACAGCGCCCCACTCTGACATCTCAGCCTCTGTAGCCACAGTCTCTTTTACCTTCCACACATACATGCCAACGTCGCCAAGAATCGGCGGCTGCATTGTAGCGTCATTCTGCATAAGCGCAGCAAGCCTTATGCGCTCCATAACTGAATATGTATATTCAATCCCATACCCAAGCGCCGAACACATTGGGTCTGTAAGGAGCCTCTCCTTGTCAAAGCCCATCTGGGTTATAAGGATGTTTAATTGCTTTGCAAGATTTATATCAAGTTCAGACATGGCTATAAGCTTATGATTATGTGCAAGAGCCGCGGCAACAATGGTCTTATAGTTGCCCTCCTGTGCCTTGCCTATTATGCAGTTATACCCGCTTGCAGCCTCTGACGCTGCAACAAGGACAGCCGCATCCTTCTCCATATGGTTTGAGCCGAGTATTATAAGAGGGACTTCAATTGCAGCAAGCACGTCTTTAACGGTTTTTGCGGCATCCTGAGGAGAACGGTCTCCTCTGTCAGGATGAGTGCCTGATAGCCTAAGCGCTATTGCCTGTGCCTTTAATTCATTCTGGCAGTATTCTGCCCACTTAACGGCGTTATCACTGACAGATGAAAACTGATTCTTTACGGTATCAGGCCAGTCGTCAGGGAAGATATCCTGAATCTCATACGCTATTACAGGTTTATTCGGAATAGCGCCGTCAAAAGAATGAAAAGGAAGGGCATTTTCCCCGCCTATCTTTACTGCCTTTGAGCCTTTTCCAAAATCAGGACTCAGCACCTTTCCGCTGCAAGTCTCTTTAGGAATTACATAAGACATATTTTACCTCCGTAATTTATCGCCGTAAGTCGTAAAGCGTGAGGCGTAAGTGGATAAATAAAGTCTCCTCACGCCTTACGACTTACGACTCACGGTTTTTCACATTTCTAAATATGAATGTGCATATAGGGTTTTATTCATTATTACATCAAGAGTCTTTGTTATCTCTGCCATTTTGTTAGCGTCGTCAATCTTCTTGCCGGCCAGGACATCATCAACCAGCTTCTTCTCCTGTATTGCTTCTGTCATCTCTTGAGCATCTGCAATCGCAGCAGTCAATCCTGCGTTCATGAGCATTATGAAATAGTACTTATTCAATATAGGCCTTATATTCTTTGGACAGCCGTTTGAGATATTGCTAAGCCCTACGACAGTCTTCATAGGGGGATCGTTCATCTCCTGAAACATCTTTATCGCATCAATGACTTTAAGTGCATGATCCTGAGAGGTTGCAATCTGCAAAACCAGAGGGTCAAGATATAAATCCTCAAGCGGTACGCCGTACTCAGCAGCCCGGGCCATTATATCTGCTGCTATGGCAGCCCTCTCCTCAGCATCAGCAGGAAGCCCTCCCTTGCCAACTGTCAGACCGATAATCTGCGAGTTGTATTTTGCCGCAAGCTCAAGTATGGAGAATCTCTCAGGGTCATTTGAGGTTGAGTTGATAAGAGGCCTTCCCCATTGATTATTGTGCGCCTTAAGCCCTGCCTCAAGCGCCTCATAGTTTGTGGTATCAAGGCAAAGCGGAGCCGGAACCTTCTCCTGTATGGCCCGAACCATCCATGCCATCAACTCATCGCCGCCGTCTTCTGCAGGCCCTATATTGACGTCAATCATATTAGCGCCCTCTTTCCACTGCCTCTCTGCAAGCTCCTGAAGAGGAAGGGGATCGCGCTTCATCATCGCCTCTCTTACTTTTTTTGCAATTATGCTTATCTTCTCACCTATGATTATCATCCCTTTATACTCCTTTTAGATATTATTCCAGCAGTAATTTAACGAGTAGAATTTGTAGAAAATGAGTTTTACTTCCAGTGACAAGTTTTAAATTATATCATTCTAACTTTCCGTTAGTAAATAGTTTTTAAGACATTAATTTTGAAATAAAAATTTTAAATAGGGATAATGCCACTGCATCAAAATAAAGACTCGGCTTTCACGGTTTTAGAACAAAACCCATTGTTGTAAAACCACGGTCAAAACCAAAGACTTCTGTAACAGCAGTCTTTTTAGCTACAATAAAACTCGTGCAATCAACAAAAGAAAATGCCTGATCCTTATATTTCCTAAGGATATCCCATGCTTCATTATGAATTGCAGGTGTAATCCATTCAATACGAAGCCTTCCAATCTTGATTGCTTTCTGGACAATGTCATGGAACTGAAGTGTCTTGGCATAACCGTCGTCATAACGGATACGGGTATAGGTCTCTGTTAAAACATAGTTTGTAGTTACGAGAGGAATATTTTGTTGAGAAAGGGCAGCATAATGGGAAACAGCCCTTTTATGAAATTGGTCACGGCTCACTAACAGACCTATCCAGCCTCCTGTATCAACAAACACAAGAGACATGTTCAGCCTTTTTTGCCATAAAGGTATTTATCGTGATGTAAAGACGCATCTGTAGGTCCTTTAGGATTATCACAAATGCCTATTAAATCCAAAAGCGGGTCTTTCTCATGTCTTTTCCTTCTGTATTTAGAGAGATACACTGTTACTGCCCTGCGAATATGCTCTGCTTCGGATATTTTCGTTGAAGAAGAGAGTTGTTTAATGGCGCTCTCGCTTTCCTCGTCAAGATAGATTTGTTTTCGCTTTAGCATAGAACTATCACCTCCTATGGTGTATACATTACCATAATAACCTTGGAGGCGTCAACATACAAAACGCCTGCTGTTCTGAATTATCGGGACAGCAGGCGTTATCTCTAAGGAGCCTTCGGCTGACTATTTTGAACTTTGAATCTTAAATTTTGAGTTTTCTTCTAATTCCTGCCAGCCCTGCCATGATAATTGAGCAAAGACCTTTTCATTCACGAAATCACTTCCAGAATCTCTACTACGATATGCTATACTTTTGTAAATGTCTATTAGGAGATAAAAGACGGTTAAACGAGAAGAAATTCCCTAACAAGGAGAAACTACCTGACGGAAGAAAATACTGGCTTGAAGTAAAAGGAAGACATGGCTGGAAGGCAAGATATATTAAAGAGGTGAATGACAATGAAGAAACCGTTAAGTTCTATCAGGAAATATATGATGAGACAGGCAATTTAGTAGAGGTGCATGAAAAGTTCCCTTTGGATAAGGGACACAGCAAAATGAAAGGGGTATAAAATGACTTTAACAAAAACCATGCTTGCAGACATGCTTATGAAATACATAAACCGCGATATAGACTTACCTAATCTCGTTGACTGGGCAGAAAAAATGATGATGGAAGCATACTTTGAAGACAGTAGTTTTGAGCTGATAAGAGATATCCTTGCGCGCATTGGTCTTGCAGATGTGCGCGAGTTTGGCCTCACATGGGACGACTGCTATGACTATCTGCATAAACTCGGCTATGATATAAAAATAGCCTTAGTAAAGGCGTAATCAGCTCCTTTCCCTTGCTGCCATTACCAGCCCTGCCAATGCGCTTCCAAGAAGGACAATTGTTGACGGCTCAGGGACGGACTGGTTAAGCGGCAAAGTCTCGCCGTTGACTATAGTAGGATTATCAGGGTCAGAGGGATTTACAAGAGAGGCATCAAAAAGAAGCATCCCTGCACGATAATCAAACTCAACACCAAATCCGCTAAGAGATGAGTTAGGGGCAATATCTGTTCCGATAGGAGGCTCACCGGGATTTATAGAAAATACATCAATAAACCCTGCCCCGCTCGTCCAGTCCCATCCAGAAGGCAAAGATACAACATTAAATGAGGCTAAAGGATTAAAGTATAGAGTTACATCATAAAGGTCAGCGCCTGCATCTGCATCCCCTCCCGTCAAGGGAGGGGAGACTTTAGATACCCCGCAGGCTGTAAGCGGGCATCCAGAAATTAAAGTGTTCCTCTGTAATTCCTATCCTCTCTTACCACCCCTGCCCCTCCTAAAATAGGAGGGGAGCTGAGCAGATTTTTACTGATGATCTTCTGCGCTGCTGTCCTCACATCATCACACTATCTTCAGACTGCTTCTGCTCACAGCCTGAAGCCGAGGAGTTATTTTACGTAACACAAACAAAGTGGCATTGATTTTTACCATCTGGCATCTTATAATGGTAAACAGGAGGCATGATATGGAAACAACACTTGATAAATCGGGCAGGATAGTAATCCCGAAGGAGGTGCGTGATAGTCTCGGCTTAAAGCCAGGCGAAGCGCTGGAAGTAGAGGAGTTTGATAATAGAGTTATGTTAAAACCTGTGAGGGAGACCTCCCCCTTGCATGTCAAAGAAGGTTTGCTGATTTTCTCCGGCATAGCAACAGGGGATATCGCAGATGCTGTTAAAATCCATCGCTCAGAGCGTTTGAAAAAATTGGCAGCAAGGAAACCAAAATGAAAGTGCTATTTGACACCTCTGTTCTTATAGCTGCAATTATTGAACCCCATCCCATGCACTCTCATGCTTTCCCCTGGCTAAAGAGAGCTAAATTAAACGAATTTGATATGTTTGTAGCTACACATACACTGGCTGAACTTTATGCTGTCTTAACAACCCTTCCTGTAAAGCCGCGGATTTCACCGGGATTAGCCATACGACTTATACATGACAATGTAGAGACGATAGCAAAGATTATTCCTCTTTCAGCATCCGACTATATTTCTACTATTAGACGCATGTCTGAGCTTGGACTATCTGGCGGCGCTATATATGACGCCCTTGCCATAAGGGTTGCTCAGAAATCTGTTATTGATAAGGTCTTAACATTTAATATCGGAGACTTTAAACGTATATGGCCGGAAGGAATTGACCGTATTGCTGTTCCTTAGATTGACATGAAAACTCTCTCTCCATAATACTTCATAAATAAAAATGACTGCTGTCCTCATGTTTAAGGACAGCAGTCATTTTTTGACTATTTTGAACTTTGAATCTTAAATTTTGAATTTTCTTCTAAGCGCTGCCAGCCCTACCAATCCACTTCCAAGAAGGAGCAAGGTGGCTGGTTCTGGGATAGGGGCGCCAGTTGTTTGATAAAATCCCCCTTCTGAAGATATCCATGTGCCGTCCGGCAGCGCAAAACTTATCGCCCCCGTGGCGCCGAAATCAGAGGTGCCTCCGGATCCCCCTAATGCCCAGCCTCCCTGCGCACCAAGGCGATAATAGATATCAAAAGGGGTTCCCTCGAAGACATCCAGATTGAACGAGACTACCCTATTAATGGAGACGGAAAAGCCTGGGCAACCGTTCTCCCAGCAGTCTAACATCTCCAGCCCGGTGCGGGCCCATTGATCGAAAACGTCGTTGTTCGACCCCGATGTGAATTGCGTTGCAACGTAAGCATTCTCAAAGGCTTCTATCGTGCATGGAGCACTACTGGAGCCTGAAAGGACCCCGTCCAGGGTGAAAGAAGCCGTGATGCTCACGGGTGCGCCGGGGATCGGCCCATGAAGAGTGAAGTAGTCGCGAACATACCCGCGAGCCCAAACTTCATCCCCAGGAATACCAGCTCCAATGTTTCCATTTACGGCGTCGGCAAAACCCCTGAGTGTCCCGGCGGTAGCGTCAGCTGTGAACCGGCCGATGCTTCCCCTGGGGCTCGTATGGCTCAGGCTCGTAAGGTTCGTTCCGTACTCGTTCATATAGATCCCGGGGTCGGCCCAAGGGTCGTTGTTGAAGCGTCTGAAATTCAACTCCGCAAAGGTGACGGGAGTGGCATAGGCAGAGACCACAAGCCCAAAGACCATCATCAGTGTCATCAGAAAAATAGATATCCTTTTCATAAGTCCTCCTGTAGAAAATTTTTATTTATTGTTCCATAAGTTTTTATAGCAAGTTATATGCCAGCATTATAACGTATTTATTTTATTGTATTTATAAAATTTATAAAGTTGATATTTAAAAAGTGTAAAGTTTTTCCCCTAATTTAAAAAGCTGTTAAGGGGTATATTAATAGATAATTTATTTATAAGTCAGACAGTTATGAGATGTATTGAGATCAAAATAGGTAATTTTTAGTTTGTAAAGAATTTTAACTGCATTCGCAAAATTTTACAGAATTCAGAAATATGCAGAGTCAGGCCAAATTATTTATGGAATATTAAGCGAATCAAATACATTAAACACTGAGGTCACAGCCTTAGAATCAGCCGGGAGTTCAAATACAGGCTTGCCTTCAAGGTCAAACTCAAAGATCCTTTCATCCTGCGGAATAGAACTCACAAGTTCAATCTTTTCACCGGCAATTAGTTCCCTTAGCTTTAAAAACTCTTCTTCTTTAGTCCTGTTTATAATAAGCACCCTGCGGTCAATATCAAGTGAAAGTTCGTCTATAAGGCTGTTTATCCTTTTTGCTGTCATAACACCCTTGTAAGTCGGGTCGCTCACCATAAGCATGAGGTCAACCTTATGCGTAGTCCTCCTGCTAAGGTGCTCCATGCCTGCCTCATTATCAATCACCACATACGGATATTTTTCTGAAAGCTTGTCTGTATATCTTCTTATTATATTGTTTGCCGCACAATAGCAGCCAGCCCCCTCAGGCCTTCCCATTACAAGAAGGTCAAATCCTCTTGACTCGATGATTGCCTGCTGAACCTGATAGTCAAAGAGCTGCTCCATGCTCATACCGCCTGGGCGCTCTGCACCACTGCGAATTGTCGCAAGAGACTCTTCTCTCAGCTTTCCTATTGTTGCGTGGACATCAACACCAAGGGCTTCGTTAAGGCAGGAATTGCTGTCAGCGTCAACAGCAAGTACAGCCTTTCTCTTCTTTTCAACAAGGTAACGGACTGTAAGCCCTGCGATTGTGGTCTTGCCTGTTCCGCCTTTGCCTGATAAAGCTATTACATATGCCATAGATATATATTACCATACAAACTGGCGACAAATTCATGGTAAGGATAAAGCTGGCAGGCTGGCAAGCTATCAAGTTTTGGGTTGACATAAACAAGAGCTTACGCCTTAAATCCCAATTCCTTAAGCATCCTGTTATCGCTTCGCCAGTCTTTTTTCACCTTCACCCATAGCTCCAGAAAAACCTTTGCGTCAAGAAGCCTCTCTATATCAAGCCTCGCATTTGTGCCGATAGATTTAAGCATTGCCCCCTTTTTACCGATTATGATTGCCTTCTGCCCTTCCCTTTCCACGTAGATATTTGCATGAATAGATATCAGTCCGTCTTCTCTTTCAGTCCAGTGCGCTACATCCACAGCTACGGAGTGAGGGATTTCCTCTTTTGTTTGAGCCATAATCTTTTCCCTTATTATCTCAGCGGCCATGAACCTCTCAATCTGGTCAGTGAGTATATCGTCAGGATAGTATTTAGGTCCCTCAGGCAGATACCTTGTAACGCCCTCTATTATGGTATCTATTGCCTCACCCTTAAGGGCTGATACAGGGATAGTTTCTTTAAACGGGTAAAGGCTGTTATATTCTTCAATGACAGGAAGAAGCAGAGGCTTCCCTACAGTATCAACTTTATTTACAATCAAAAATACGGGCTTATCTATGCCCTTCAACATTTCAATGATAAACTTGTCTCCGCTGAGTGGCTTTTCAGGCTCAACCACAAAGAGTATTACATCAACATCCTTTACAGACTCGCGGGCGTCTTTGACCATCAATTCGCCGAGCTTGTGCTGTGGTTTGTGAATGCCCGGGGTGTCTATAAAAACTATCTGAGCATCCGGTAAAGTCTTTACGCCGATTATCCTATTGCGTGTAGTCTGGGGCTTTGGGGTTACAATCGCAACCTTTTCGCCGAGGATGGCATTAAGCAGTGTGGATTTTCCAACATTAGGTCTTCCTGTAATTGATACATAGCCGCTGTGAAACTTCTTCATCTTACCTCCTGTAAAGCCAATCTTTGCATGTCCCTATGATTTTTCTCTTTGTAAGACCCTCAAGGTCTCTTCATATATAGCCTTCCGGGGTCCTATAGCTACAACTTCTATAATCCTCTTGTCCTTTGGCGTCCTGTAAACCACCCTGAACTTTCCGACCTTAAAACTTTGCATTCCCTTAAGTCTGTCCCTCAATGCCTTGCCTGACTGAGGGTCGTTTAAAATAGCCTGCGATGCGGCTTTAATCTTTCGTTTCAGATCCGGATGCATAGTGCGGACTAAGTCCGCTGTCTCGTCAGGCATTTTCAGTCTGCGGCTGCTCATTTACCTGAACAGTTCCTCAAGCGTATAGAGTTTTGCTTTGCCTTTCTTTAAAGCCGCCATGCCTTTTTTTATCTCATCCATAAAGGCAGAATCCGAACGTATGGCTAAAGTTTCCTTCCAGCCCTCAAACTCGTCAGGGCTGACCAGCACAGCGGCAGGAGAGCCGTTTTTTGTTATAACAACCTCCTCGTCAGTCTTATAAACTGAATCCACAAGACTGCTGAGTTTCATCTTTGCCTCAGAAAGCGATAGTGTTTTCATTATAAATAGCCTCCTTTCAGGTTGACCAGAATTAAGACTAATATAACAGAATCAGCCTACTGTATCAATAGTTTTATTATAACCCGAAAAATAGAGATAGAACTTCCCAGAAGTTTCCCCTCCCTTGAGGGGAGGGGATTAAGGGGAGGGTGTCCTATAAAGCCTCTCCATTAATGTTTCAAGAACTCCTCTTGTATTCGTCAAAACCTCATTATCCCAAAAAACGCACATTTGCCATTGATTTAATCACCCTCTCCCTACCCTCTCCCCTCAAGGGAGAGGGACTTTACCCACTCAGTTTGAGAAAGAACCAAATAATTGCCTCCCAATAAATACTGTGGCGTTACACGGCTTTTTGAATGTCTTTGCCCCATATGAATCGCTCAATTTGGGTAAAATGATGTGCGGCGAGAATGAGACGAAAAGCTATATCCTGTCAGCTTTACCAGTAGATATCCTTACTTCTTGACTCCGTATCTCTTCCTCACTTCTTCTATCTTTCCGCAGGTATATTCGCCCTCAGGGCATGGGGCATGAAGACATCCGGGGCCTGACTTTGAAAATATGACAGGAGACACTTCTTTAACAAGTTTTAACATCTCCTCTGCCATCTGCCGTATCTCCCATTGGGCGCGGTTGCAACAGCGCTGTTTGAAGAAATGCAAGAGCTCTCTTGCGTTCATTGTCACGATAATCTTTGTCTCTGCTGCATTTGGAAGAATAAAACGCGCATCCTGATTAGCTGATTCGCCTTTGATGCCTCTCTCATTCAGCCTTTTTACAATATGATTATACGCCTTTTGCGCCTCTGACATAAAATCCTCAAAATATCTTTTCAGCTCTCCATCTTCTTTAATCACTTCTGGAATCACATAATCAAAACCTGCCTCTTCACTTACATATCGCTGAGACTGCTGGCTGTAGGATGCAAGCCTGTGGCGGACAAGCTGATGCGAACATGCCCTTGAAATTCCCTCTATGGCAAAGGTAAAAGATGCATGCTCAATAGGGCTCATGTGTCCCATCTTCATAAGCCTCTCAACAAACGCCTTCTGGTCTTTTGCCTCGATCTTGTCTTTCAGAGACTCAATATCTGAAAGGCTGTAGCAGAGCTTCGCTGCCATAGATATAGTCTCTTCAGGATTTGGTGTGTGGCGAAGAAGAATTACTTTTAACTTTGCCTCTGACATTACTTAAAGCTGTGCTCCTTAGATGGAAATTTGCCTGCCTCTACTTCATCTCTATACGCCATGACAGCCTTTGATATATCTTCTTTTATATTTGCATACTGCTTTACAAACTTAGGGACAAACCTCTCAAAGAGCCCTATAACATCATAAAGCACAAGCACCTGCCCGTCGCAGTAATGGCCTGCGCCTATCCCTATTGTAGGGATTGAGAGCTCTTCCGTAATCTTTTTTGCAAGCTCCATAGGTATCGCCTCAAGAAGCAGGGAAAACGCTCCGGCATCTTCCACTATATGCGCCTCTTCTATAAGCCTCTTTGCAGACGCCTCGCTTTTACCCTGAACTTTGTATCCGCCCATCCTGTGAATTGACTGGGGAGTGAGCCCTATATGCGCCATTACAGGGATATCAGCCTTTGTCATCGCCTTTATCTGAGGAGCAATCTCAGCTCCTCCTTCCAGCTTGACTGCCTGAGCGCCTGCCTCCTTAATAAACCTGCCGGCATTTCTTACTGCATCTTCAACACTCGCTTGATAAGACATAAAAGGCATATCGCCAATCACCATTGAGTTTCTTGCTGCCCTCGCAACCATCTTTGTATGGTAAATCATCTCATCCATTGTTACAGGGAGGGTATTCTCATGCCCCTGAACCACCATGCCAAGAGAATCTCCTACAAGAATTACATCAATGCCTGCCTCGTCAACTATCCGCGCAAATGGATAGTCATAGGCGGTAAGCATTGTGATTTTTCTGCGCTCTGTCTTTTTCTTTAGAAAGTCCTGAATTGTAAACTTTGGCATTCTAATACCCTGATACTTTGATACTTTGATACTCTGACACTTTGATACTTTAAACAGCTATCTCTATCAGTTCCAGATTAAATGTAAGGTCTTTTCCTGCAAGCGGATGGTTTGCATCCATCTTAAAGCTATCAGACATAATGTCTACAACTTCAACAAAAAATGGATTTCCATCAGGCCAGAATAACTGGACACGCTCACCAACCTTAGGCTCAAAGCCCTCTGGGCACTTGTCCTTTGGAAAATTAAATATCTTCTTTTCGTCATGCTCGCCGTATGCCTCTGCATAAGGGATATTAACTGTCTTTTTCTCGCCAGCAGTCATTCCGATAACTCCACTCTCAAAGCCAGGAATCATGCTGCCTTCTCCAAGCGTAAATTCAAGAGGCTCTACCCCGGCAGATGATTCCAAAACCTCATTTTCGAGTTTTAATGTGTAATGCACTTTTACCTTATCACCACTTTTTGCCTGCATTGATTTCTCCTTTTAAAAAAATTTACATATAAAAAATAGCATACCACAATTATATCTTTCAACTAAAAATAGTTTATAATTACACTATTATGATTAGGCTGAAACAGGTCAGAAATGTCCTCCTCTATACATTATCGCTTAACATGCTTGTTGCAGTTGCGAAGATTTTCTATGCATACAAGACAGATTCAATAAGCATGCTCTCTGACGGCTTTCACTCATTCTTTGACGGTACATCTAATGTTATAGGCATTATTGGAACATGGGTTGCGTCACAGCCTCCTGACAAGAACCATCCTTACGGGCATAAAAAATATGAGACCCTCTCCACAATTGCCATAGCCCTGCTTATTTTCATCGCAGGGATTGAGATACTAAAAAAAGCCTATTTTAGTTTTAAAACCCCTCAGGATATTGAAGTCACATATTTAAGCTTTGCAATAATGGGGCTGACCATTATCATAAATATTTTTGTTATGACCTATGAAAGCAGGAAGGCAAAGGAACTGGGAAGCGACTTTCTTCATGCAGACGCCGTGCATACAAAGACCGACGTATTTGTATCAATATCAGTTATCATAAGCCTTATTGCTGCAAAGATAGGATACCCTGTAATTGATTCAATTACAGCTGTTATAATTGCTGTCTTGATAGCAAGGATGGGTTTTGAGATACTCAAAACTGCAGCAGATGTGCTGACAGACACAGCCCGTATTGATACGAAAGAAATTAAAAATGCGGCAATGACAGTAGAAGGGATAAAAGAATGCCACGAGATAAGGACAAGAGGCAGGGAAGACGAAGTGCATATTGACCTCCATGTTCTTATTGACCCTGAGGTTCCAATATATAAGGCGCATGACCTTGCGCATTCTGTAGAGGAAGCGCTTAAAAAACATTTTCCATCAGTTATAGATGTGGTTGTGCATATAGAGCCGTATAGTTAAATTATAAGTTAAAAATTGAAGGGAGGCAGATACAAAGAGATCTCCTCAATGCCAGGATGCTTTCAACAGTCAATAGATGAGACAGTAAAAGAGGCAAAAAGCATTTATAAGTTAGGCATCCCTGCGATTATACTCTTTGGCATCCCTGAGCATAAAGACGAGAAAGGCTCTGACGCTTACAGCGACAAAGGCATTATACAGAGGGCAGTAAAAGCAATAAAAGACAGCGTGCCTGAGCTTGTTGTAATTACTGACGTCTGCCTCTGTGAATATACAAGCCACGGCCACTGCGGTATTGTAAAAGGCGGAAAAGTGTTAAACGACCCCACCATCGAAGTTCTTGCAAAAGAGGCGGTATCTCATGCCCGTGCAGGGGCAGATATTGTAGCCCCTTCAGACATGATGGACGGCCGTGTCTCTGCCATAAGAGACGCACTTGACGGAGAGGGCCTTGAGGATACGCCAATCATGAGCTATGCGGCAAAATATGCCTCTGCATTTTACGGGCCCTTCAGGGATGCAGCGGAGTCAACACCGAAATTCGGCGACAGGCGCTCCTATCAAATGGACCCGCCAAACAGGCGCGAAGCAATAAAAGAGGCTGCGCTTGACATAGAAGAAGGGGCTGATATTGTAATGGTAAAGCCTGCAATGAGTTATCTTGACATAATCTCTGATATAAAAGACTCTTTTGATGTGCCTGTGGCAGCTTACAATGTAAGCGGAGAATACTCAATGATTAAGGCTGCCGGGAAGCTCGGATGGATTGACGAGAAAAGAGCTATGATGGAGGTTCTTACGTCAATCAAACGCGCAGGCGCTGATATGATACTCACATATTTTGCAAAGGATGCGGTAAAGGCATTATAGTTGAGTCTCGCTTCTAACCCATATTATCCCCTGCCCCCTTAACTTACGAAAGATTCATCAGAAATTCTGTGCTTTATTGACATTTCACATAAATATGTCATACACATTATTATG
>JACQXF010000055.1 GCA_016208855.1 Nitrospirota bacterium
AAATGACTGAAGAAAAGTAGGTAGCCGCAGGCTTTAGTCTACGACTCGTAGAGAATCCGTCTTAAAGAACGATTCCGAACAAGTCGGAATGACAGGACAAGCCAGAATGACAAAACGGAGAATCGCTCAACTTGGGTGTAAGTAAGTTACTGTCATTCGCATATAATGTGCTAAACTATAAATGCATAGCGAGCGTCTTCCCCGTGGTCTTGCCACGGGGGTAGCGAGCGAATATAATAATAAAAAAATTCATAGATTTCCTGCGGTCTTACCGCAGGAAAGATCAATTATCAAAATATAAGAGAGGATATTATGTCTAAGGCTGGAGAACAGATTCTTGCTGAAGCCTTGAAATTGCCGCCAGTGGAGCGGGCAGAACTTATCGAAAACCTTTTTTTCAGTTTTGAGTTCCCTTCCCGGAAAATTATTGATGAATTATGGGCTCAGGAAGTTGAAAGCCGCATTAATGCATTCGATCGTGGCGAGATAGCAACAATTTCAGCAGAAGAAGTATTCGCAAAAATCGAGAAACAAAAACAATAATGAAGATCAGGTTCTTTGCGCCTGCTGAAGCTGAGTTTTTAGATGCTATTTCATACTACAACAAGCAGAGTGAGGGACTTGGTTATGAATTTGCTGCGGAAGTCAATAGGACGATTCAACGAATTATTCAGTATCCAGAAGCTTGGGCTAAACTTTCGGAACGTACCCGTCGTTGCAGAACAAATAGATTTCCATATGGTGTTATTTATCAGGTTAGAGAAGAAGCAGTACTCATCGTTGCAGTAATGCATTTAAGTCGAGAACCACAAAGATGGGAGTCCCGACTTGAAAGTAAAGAAAGTAAAGAATTATAAGAACGGAATCTATTTTATCCCAAGGAGCAAAGAAATAGTCGCTGTCCCTATTTTCCTCGTCCCTATTTTCCTCCCCACTTTTTTGTTGGCCCGCCGTCTTTTTTTGGAGAAAGTTATTTTTAAAAAATATTGAACTTGTTATTCTTGTATGTGATAATACCTTCAATTACGAATAAATAAATACTGACGTTTACGAGATGAGGTAAATGCCGACGGTTTTAAAAGTTGGAGCATACAGATTTTTCTTTTACGCTGGAGATCGGGATGAGCCTATGCATATTCATGTGGAACGTGATGACAAAATTGCTAAATTCTGGCTTGATCCGGTTAGATTACAAAGCAGTGGAGGATTTAGCCGTTTAGAAGTTTCTAAAATCCACAGTATGATTGAAAAACATTATACAAAATTAATGGAGGCATGGCATGAATATTTTAGCAGTTGAAATAGAGATTCCTGTGGCGGAAGATGTAAAAGTAACGAATGACACTTTAAGTGTAGACCTTAGTGATGGAAGGACAATCTCTGTTCCTCTTGAGTGGTTTCCTCGCTTATTACATGCAACCTCAAAAGAAAGAAATAATTGGAGATTAATAGGTAAAGGTCAGGGTATTAACTGGGAAGACATTGATGAAGATATAAGTGTTGAGGGGTTAATAGCTGGTAGGCCCTCAGGTGAAAGCCAAATATCCTTTAGAAAATGGTTGAAACAAAGGCAATCCCGACTAACAAGCAAATCCAGCGGACGGCATTAATTTCTCCGTTGATTTAGCATATTAAATCACTACTGTCCCAACGCTAACCTCCTGCATTGCCTCTTGTCTGCTTCTGTATCTCCTATGATGCTTTTGATGGACAAAATCCTGCCTCACAAAGCCCCTATGTTTTAAACATTATGCGCAGCAGTGAAACTATATGAAAAAAAACTATTGAAAATTAGAAGAGTTAGGGTATAATTAATCTGTTTTTTAGATAAAATCTTTTCTTAAAAAAAGGAGGGATGCTCATTGAACGACAATGAAATTGCCGAGATACTAAAAAATGAAAACGAAGAGTATAGAAAACTTGATGAAGAACACCGGATCTTTAAAATCAGGCTCGCTGAAATTGACAAGAAGAAATTCCTTACCGCTGAAGATGAAACAGAAAGAAAAAAGATACAAAAACAGAAACTAATCCAGAAAGACAGGATGGCAGAGATTATAAGGGAGTATATAAGAAATCATCCTTAAACTAATGCACGATGCAGGATACATGATGAAAACTTTTTTATCTTGTGTCCTATATCTTGAATCTTGTATCCATATAAAAAATTATGAAAAGCGATCTAATAAAAAAAGGTATTGAGAGACTACCGCATAGGGCATTGCTTTATGCCACAGGCATTCCGCGCACTGAAATGGGGAAGCCGTTTATCGGCGTTGCCTCAAGTTTCACAGACCTGATCCCAGGGCATGTCGGCATGCGTGACCTTGAGAGGTTTATTGAAAAGGGGGTTCATGCAGCCGGGGGCTATCCTTTTTTCTTTGGCATCCCTGGAATTTGTGACGGCATTGCAATGGGGCACAGCGGCATGCATTACAGCCTTCCCTCAAGGGAGCTTATCGCTGATATGGTTGAGACTGTAGCTCAGGCACATCAGCTTGACGGCCTTGTGCTTCTTACAAACTGCGATAAGATTACTCCGGGCATGCTTATGGCCTTGGCAAGGGTGAACGTTCCCTCAATTGTTGTTACTGCCGGTCCCATGATTTCAGGGCATATGAAGAGCAGGAGACTGTCGCTTGTAAATGATACATTTGAGGCAATAGGAAAATATAAAAAGGGCCTTATCAGCGAGGCAGAGATAGGAGAACTTGAGCAGTGCGCATGTCCTGGGGCTGGTTCATGCCAGGGGATGTATACTGCAAATACCATGGCATGTGTTACAGAGGCGCTGGGCATGAGCCTTCCTGAATGTGCGACTGCCCTTGCCGTGTCATCCAAGAAGCGGAGGATTGCATTTCAAAGCGGCCAGAGGGTAGTTGAACTTGTAAAGAAAAAGATAACCCCCAAAAAGATAATGACGCTAAAGGCATTTGAAAATGCCATAAGGATTGACATGGCACTTGGAGGCTCTACAAACACGGTGCTTCATATTCCGGCAATCGCCCATGAGGCAGGAGTAAATCTGCCCCTTGAGGTTTTTGACAGGTTGAGCAAGGATACACCTCATATCTCAAATATGCTTCCCGGAGGGGAGCATTATCTTGAAGACCTTGAGTATGCAGGAGGCATTCCCGCTGTGCTTAAGAGGCTTAAACATCTTTTAAATAATGCTCCTACAGTATCAGGAGAAAAGATATACGATATCGCGGACAGGGTGGATATTATAGATGAAGAAGTTATTAGACCCCTTAACAGGGCTCATCATAAAGAAGGCGGGATTGCGGTGTTAAAGGGCAATCTTGCTCCATACGGCGCAGTTGTAAAGCAGTCTGCCGTATCAAAGAATATGATGAGGTATAAAGGCAAGGCAAGGGTATTTGACTCAGAAGAATTTGCAATGCGGGCAATACTCGGAGGCAATATTAAGGCAGGAGATGTTGTGGTTATCCGCTATGAAGGGCCAAAGGGCGGCCCGGGCATGAGAGAGATGCTGTCTCCGACTGCTGCAATTGCAGGAATGGGGCTTAGCGAGTCAGTAGCATTAATTACAGACGGAAGATTCTCAGGCGGCACAAGAGGCCCTTGTATCGGCCATATATCACCGGAGGCAATGGAGAAAGGTCCTATAGCTATTCTAAAAGACGGCGATTTGATAAGCATTGATATTCCCAAAAGAAGGATTGAGGCGCTTTTAGATGATAAAGAGATAAAGGAGAGGTTAAAAAATCTAAAACTGCAGAAACCAAAGATTACCCGCGGGTGGCTTGCAAGATATGCCCAGCTTGTTACATCAGCAAGCACAGGGGCAGTGATGAAGAGTTGAGAGTAAATACCCTGTAGTAGAACATTGGGGCTAAATACCTCATAAATTCAATAACAGCGACAGGGTTTTTTAAAATATACTAACAACTACATATTGAAAGCCACCTTTTTTGTCATTCCCGCGAAGGCGGGAATCCAGAAACATCAGGAAAATACTGGATTCCGGTTCAAGCCCGGAATGACGACTATGAGGCTTTGTTATGTTAGTTCTTAGTAATTAGTGTTTCGTAGATTGTAGTTTATAGTCTCTGAAATAATGAGCTATAAGGTATGAGCGAAAAAGGGGTCGCTAATTGACTTTATTCGGCATTCAGCCCCAATGTTCTAAATTAAGGGAAGGTGTTTAAATGAAAAAAACAGGCGCAGAGATATTCGTTGAATGCCTTAAAAAAGAAGGCGTGAAACACATATTTGGATACCCCGGAGGCGTGGTATTAAATATTTTTGACGCCCTCTTTGATGACAAAGACTTAAAGCTTATCCTCACAAGACACGAGCAGGGCGCTGTGCATGCTGCTGACGGTTATGCAAGGGCAAGCGGCAAGGTAGGCGTTGCGCTTGTTACCTCAGGACCCGGCGCAACCAATACGGTAACAGGCATTGCCACTGCTTCTATGGACTCAATTCCTCTTGTTGTATTTTCAGGCCAGGTGCCGACACTGCTTATTGGAAACGACGCCTTTCAGGAGGCTGATATTGTTGGCATAACAAGACCTTGCACCAAGTATAACTATCTTGTAAAGGATGTGAATGACCTTGCAAGGGTTGTAAAGGAGGCATTCCACATTGCATCAACAGGAAGGCCGGGGCCTGTACTTATTGACCTGCCAAAGGATGTCACTTCAGGCATAACTGATTTTGTCTGGCCTGAGCATGTAAAGATCAGGAGCTATAATCCAACTTACGAGGGCAATAAGTGGATGATAAAACACGCAGCTCATGAGATAGCAAAGGCTAAAAAACCCGTGATAATGGCAGGCGGAGGCGTAATTCTGTCAGGCGCCTCAAAGGAGCTCAAGGAGCTTGCAGAGCTCACAAAGATACCTGTAACAATGACACTTATGGGGCTTGGCGGGTTTCCTGGAACGCATACCCTCTCTTTAGGAATGCTTGGGATGCACGGCACATATTACTCCAACATGGCAGTGCAGGATGCAGACCTTCTCATAGGCATAGGCGTAAGGTTTGATGACCGTGTTACAGGCAAGGTTGCCACATTTGCCTCTCACGCAAAGATTATTCATATTGACATAGACCCTACATCAATAAGGAAAAATATAAGGGTTGACATCCCGATTGTCGGGGATGTAAAGACAGTGCTAAAGGATATGTTAAAGGTTCTTAAGGAAGAGACAAAGGAACCGTGGGATGCAGTGCGAAAGTCATGGCTTAAACAGATAAGCTCATGGAAACAGGAAAGGCCGCTTAGGTATACATATAATGAGAATGTTATAAAACCTCAGTTTGTTGTAGAGAAGCTTTATGAAATTACAAAGGGCGATGCAATCATTACCACAGAAGTTGGTCAGAATCAGATGTGGGCTGCCCAGTTTTACAAGTACGATAAACCGAGGACATTTCTAAGCTCAGGCGGGCTTGGAACAATGGGCTATGGTTTCCCTGCGGCAATAGGGGCTCAGCTTGCCTGCCCTGATAAGACTGTTATAGATATAGCTGGCGACGGAAGCATTCAGATGAATATTCAGGAGCTGGCAACGGCTGTTATAGATAAGCTGCCTGTTAAGGTTGCTATCCTCAATAACCAGTATCTTGGTATGGTAAGGCAGTGGCAGGAACTGTTTTTTAAGGAGCGCTATTCATACAGCCATCTTGATGTTGTGCCTGATTTTGTTAAGGTAGCAGAGGCATACGGAGCAGCCGGGTTAAGGGCTACAAAGCCAAGCGAGGTTGAGCCTGTGATAAAAGAGGCGCTTAAAATAAAAAACAAGCCTGTCTTTATGGACTTTATCGTTGACTGGAAGGAAAAGGTTTACCCGATGGTGCCGGCAGGCGCATCAATAAACGAGATGCTCTTTGAGGAAGAGAAAAAGACTGAGAAAAGGCTTAAGGCAGTTAAATAAAAAAACGTTTAAATTGTTCAAGCCGTTTAAACGGTTTGAACAGCTTAAACTGCTTGAACAATTAGATAGAGGGAGAAATGCGGCATACAATATCAGTTTTGGTTGAGAATAAGTTTGGCGTGCTTTCAAGAGTCTCAGGGCTTTTTAGCGGCAGGGGCTTTAACATAGAAAGCCTCTCTGTTGGTGAGACCATTGACCCTGCTGTCTCTTTGATGACCATTGTTACAAGCGGAGATGACCAGATAATTGAGCAGATAACAAAGCAGTTAAACAAGCTCATTGATGTTATCAAGGTCGTGGACTTTATGGAGGTAGACCATGTTGAAAGGGAGATGGTTCTTATCAAGGTGGCGCCGAGGAAGGAAGACAGGATAGAAGTGCTTAAGTTAGCTGAGATATTCAGGGGAAGGATAATTGATTCAGGCTCCACTGCGTATACAATAGAGACTACAGGCGATGAAGGAAAAATAAACGCCTTTATCGAATTAATAAAGCCATTCGGCATAAAAGAGTTCGTGCGCACAGGAAAAGTGGCAATAGCAAGAGAGAAGGTAAAGAAAAAATAAAACGGGAGGACTCAAATGATTAAGGTTTACTATGATAAAGACGTTAAGCGCAATCTTATAAAGGATAAGAAGGTCTGCATAATGGGTTACGGCAGTCAGGGACATGCTCATGCAAATAACCTGAAGGAAAGCGGTGTTGACGTAGTTATCGGCATAAGAAAAGGCGCAAGCATGGAGAAGGCTAAAAAGGCCGGGTTTAAGGTGCTTCCCCCTTCAGATGCGGCAAAGCAGGCAGATGTGATAATGATGCTTCTGCCTGATGAGACGCAGGCAGATGTTTATAAAAATGAGATAGCTCCAAATATCAAGAAGGGCGCTTATCTTGCCTTTGCGCATGGATTTAATATTCATTACGGACAGATTGTGCCTACTGCTGATATAAATGTATTTATGGCAGCCCCGAAAGGGCCTGGGCATCTTGTGAGGGCAGAGTACACAAAAGGAAGCGGTGTGCCATGCCTTATCGCAATTCATCAGGATGCATCAGGAGATGCAAAGGCGGTTGCGCTTTCATATGCCTCTGCAATCGGAGGCGGCAGGGCAGGGATTATTGAGACGACATTTAAAGATGAGACAGAGACAGACCTCTTTGGAGAACAGGTTGTATTATGCGGAGGGCTTACATCTTTGATACAGGCCGGGTATGAGACACTAATTGAGGCAGGGTATCCGCCTGAAATGGCTTATTTTGAATGCCTCCATGAGGTGAAGCTTATAGTGGATCTAATCTACGAAGGCGGCATATCAAATATGCGCTACTCTATAAGCAATACTGCACGATTCGGAGACCTCACAAGAGGCCCAAGAGTGATAACCTCTGATACTAAGAAAGAGATGAAAAAGATACTCGGCGAGATTCAGTCAGGAGAGTTTGCAAGGGAATGGGTTTTGGAATGCAGGGCAAATAAACCTGTCTTTAATGCGCTCTCCAAAAAAGGCGAAACCCATTCAGTGGAAGAGGTGGGCGGAAAACTTAGGGCAATGATGCCATGGCTTAAGAAGGGCAAACTCGTGGATAAGACAAAGGCGTAGTTGTGTTATTGGGTTTGTTGAGTTTATAGAGTTCATTGAGTTTATGGCTAAGATAGAGAAGTTTGAAGACATTATTGCTTGGCAAGAAGCAAGGAACATAGTTAACAAGGTTAATAAGGTTTGTAGGGTTATAGAACAGAACAAAGACTATGCTTTATCTGAGCAAATGAAGAGAGCGTCTATCTCAATAATGGCAAATATTGCTGAAGGATTTGGAAGGAGGACTCCAAAGGAATTTGCCCAATTTTTATTTACATCAAAGGCATCAGCATCCGAACTTCAAAGTCATCTATACATAGCCTTAGATCAAAAATGTCTGGGCAAAGAAGAATTTAATGAACTTTATAAGAACTTGGAATATATTCAAAGACTAATCTCTAACTTTATTAAATATCTAAGAAATGGCAATTCAACTCTGCAAACTCAATGAACTCCACTAACTCAATAAACTCAACAAACTATTATGTTTAAGTTTGCGCCTGAAGGCTATCCATTTATTTTCGTATTCCTTCTTGCAACCATAATAAGCGCAGTCTTTGGTAAACACTGGCTGACTGCGCTTGCATTCATCCTTACCCTCTTTATGTTTTATTTTTTCCGCGACCCTGAAAGGATAATCCCTGGAGGGGATAATATCTTTGTATCTCCCGCAGACGGAAAGATTATCCAGATAAGGGAGGTAAGAGAGGAAAAGTATCTCAAAGGTGATGCAATAGAGATTAGCATATTTATGTCCCCGCTGAATGTTCATGTCAATAGGGCTCCATGTGACGGTGTAGTTGAGTCAGTTGTGCATAATCCCGGAAAATTCATCTCTGCTTTTAAGCCAGAGGCATCTGTGCAAAATGAGAATATCGTAATGGTGCTTAACACAAAGTACGGGAAAATCCTTGCCCGTCAGGTGGCAGGCTCTATTGCGAGGAGGGCAGTCTGCAGGGTGAAGCCCGGTGATTCTCTGAAAAAAGGGGAACGCTATGGAGTCATAAAATTCAGCTCAAGGGTTGATGTTTTTCTTCCAAAGGGTACGAATATAAAGGTTAAGCTTGATGATAAGGTAAAGGCAGGCGAGACTGTAATAGGCGAGATGTGATTTATTAAGGTTCTCAAAATAGTATTTACAAAGTGTCTGCCTTTGTCTGTCATGCCCGAGGACTTTAATCGGGCATCCAGAGGAAAGAAACTACTGGATGCCCGCTAAAGACCCCCGATTACGACATTCGAGGGCAGGCTTCGGGAATGACGCCTCTATAAATGTACAGACTATTATGAGAACCTTAGTAACCCACCTCCGCACGCTGTGCACAGAATTATCTTCTTTGCAGAATCTCGCCCAGTCATCACTGCAATATCAAACTCCATGATTCGGATGTACAATCACATTCCATCCATTTCCAGGGGATGATGTAATCGCCATATGCGGTATGGAGAAAGAAATGGTATGCAAGCAGAGGAAGATGCTGATGCGCGCAGGTATATTTGCATAATGACGCAAATTTTAAATATTTATAGGCTATATAAATATTACTAAATTGACAACAGCGGAAATATCCTGTAAATTCTTTTTATATTGTGAAGGATAAATCTCAAATCCTTTTAAAAAGATGAGAGGGGAAAGGCAATGAAAAAGCTTTTAGCAGTTTGTCTAATTTTATCATGTGTTATATTGCAAAGCGTATTTGCAGCGGATTATTACGTAGCAAATAACGGAAATGATAATTATGATGGGTCGTTATCCTCTCCATGGCAGACAATTGCTAAGGTAAACAACAGATCTTTCCAACCTGGCGACAAAATACATTTCAGGTGCGGCGATACGTGGCGAGAGCAGTTGAATGTCTCAAGTTCAGGAGCAGCAAATAATCCCATTACCTTTACAAGCTATGGAGATTGCAATTCCAATAATAAGCCTGTTATTAATGCTTCAGAGGCTGTAACTGGCTGGAGCCAATACTCAGGGAATATATATGTGGCTGATATAGATCTAAGCAATAAGCTTAATAATCTTGTTTATAACGGTAATTTTAGTAGTGATATTTCCGGATGGTCAGCATCCAGCGATTCAAGCATATCTCATGAACAATCTTGCGGTTTAGGCACAGGATGTCTTAAGTTTGTAAGCAGTCCTACATCTACACAAAATTATGTAAACAGCGGTAACTATGTTGTTATAAAAGAAAGAACATTATATTCACTTAGTGTTAGATTGAGGGCAGGTGGAAATGAAACATTAAATGTTAGGATTAGGCTTCAACAGTCATGGGATACAGAACGTAAGCATATAGTCTACGATAAGGTATATACAGTAGGCCCTAATGGCATTGACGTTTTAGACTTTTTTACTCATTACAATAGAAAAGATTATGCTCTAATATATTTTGATTTAGAGAATCAGAATGGCAAGACCCTTTATATTGATGATGTTATTGTGAAGCCAAGTGCAAACCAATTATTTGTTGACGGCCAATATCTAAAATTAGCCCAGCATCCTAATGTCCCAAATGTCAGAAATACTAACTACTTGACTATTGACGAGGCTTCATCAAACAACTATCTTGTCGATTCTGAGCTTGCTAATTATCAGAACCCTAACTCATTATCATTACCCACGGCTTGCGGGAGCGATTTAGCAGGCGCAGGTGTTCATATACGAAACTATGCATGGTATATTGATGATACTGTAGTTGATAGTTTTGATATAAGCAATAACAGACTGAATTTTAATAATCCGACAGTATATTCTATGCCCCAAGGCTATGGATATTATCTTGATAACAAACTCTGCTTTCTGGACAGCCATGGTGAATGGTACTATGATACAACTTATAAGAAGCTTTATGTTTGGCTGCCTGACGGCACAAATCCTTCCAATCATATAATTGAAGCATCTACCTATGATTCTGGGGTCAAGCTATATAAAAACAATTATATAGTTATTGATGGTCTGCAGATTAAGCATGCCATGTTGAGTAATGTGGAAATAATGGAGTCAACTAACTTCATGCTTACTAACTTAAATGTAATAGATTCAGGCGGCGAAGGAATGTACGTTGTCTACAGTTCTACAGGCTCTATTGAAAACAGTACCGTAAGTAGTAATGTTACTGATGGTATTCAGTTAAAGGGGTCAAGCGCTGTCCATGTTATAGGGAATAATATTGCAAACACCAATGTAATAGGCTCTCCTAAGTTAAGCGAAGCCGCTATCTTTGTAGACCATTGTAACAAAGATTATTGGAGTTTTTTCGGCTCATGCAACAATATGCAGATAAAGAATAATACGATTGCGAATTCAGGCTATATGGGCATAGCGGTGTACGGAAGAGACGTGACTGTGCAAAATAATGTAGTAGACAATTCTTGTTTGGTTCTGGATGACTGCGGCGCTATATACACATGGAACGGGAATAATACGAATGTAGCTAATAACATAAGTATCGTAGGGAACATTGTAACAGACATTATTGGGAACTCTGACGGCACACCTAACTCAATGCTTTTAAGCGAAGGTATCTATCTTGATGACGGCAGCAATAGTATCACTATCAGCGGCAACACTGTTGTAAGGGCGTCACAATACGGTATTTTTTTACACAATGCATTTAGTAGCGCGGTTGATAACAACACTCTCTATGGTAATAAAGACTACCAATTTGCTGTTACTGAAGGCAACGATAGTAAATACATACGAACAATCCGTAATAATGCAGTTACCAAAAATATTATGTTCCCAATAAACCAAGTTCCTTCCATATACGTACGTTACAATGACTATGCTTATACGTTCTTTCAGGCTACGGTGCAGGGTAATTGCGGAATTGGTTTTAATTGTAACACGTATTCCCTCTTGTATTCCGATAAGATAGTTTATGAAAGAAACTATGAGGCAACTACCTCAGCAAACTATGATTTGCCCTCTTGGCAAGCGATAAGAAAGAATGACTATGATTCTAAATTATTTGCTCCTTTTTCTGTTTCATCTTATCGGATAGCCAGTGTATTATCAAACAACTATATTACTAACAGCGCTTTTGATACGGGAGTAGCAGGCTGGGATTTATTTTCATACGAATATGCGAATACACCTGATCCAAACGATTCTGCATATGACTATGCATTTATAACGTATGAAACTAACCCTTCTATATGTAATAGATGCCTCAAATTTGAAGCTGGTCCTATTACATATTCTTATAATCCGTCTTTTGCCTCCAGCAATCATTTTTCACTACAGAAAGATAAAACATATTTTGTTGAGTTTAAGCTATCCTCAGCGCAAAACTTAGATGTGGAAGTAGTTGTAGAAAGGCATGGAGGGAATTACGCAAATCTTGGATTGATTAAAGTTATACCTGCAAACACTTCATGGGGATACCATCAATTTATTTTTATAGCCACCGAGGATGATAGTAACGCACGTGTGAATTTTAGGGTGGCTACAAGCAATGCGGTTATTTATCTTGATGATGTCAAGCTTTACGAGGTGACCGTTGAGTATAATGATACAACTGATGATTCTCATATACTAATCAATAAAACTTCCACTACTCAGAATATGGAATGTCCTGAAAAAGACAGCAACCCAACTAAATGCAATCAGTACGTATATATTGATAGTAACGATACTGACCAAGATGGAGAAATTACTGAAAAAGTTACATGGCCAATGGCTTTAGCTCCATACAGTTCAAAAATAATTGTATGGAGCAATAATCCATTTGGCAGTTGTACAGATAGTGACGGTGATGGTTTTTATAAAGAAGGCGGAACATGCGGCCCGATTGACTGCAACGACAATAATCCCGCAGTCAATCCCGGGGCAGCGGAGATATGTGACGGTGTTGACAATGACTGTGATGGTCAGGTTGACGAGGGATTTGACGCTGACAATGACGGCATAGCGGATTGTTTTGACAATTGCAGGAATGTGGCAAATCCAGACCAGAGGGACAGCAATGCAGGAGAGGATGACAATACAACTAAGGCAGGGATACAGCATTATGGGGATGTGTGCGATCCTGATTTTAATAATGACGGGATAGTTGGTTTGGCTGATATTAATGAATTGCGTAAATATTACGGCAAGAGTGTCCCTCCTGCTCCTGCGAGTGTAGACTTGGATGGGAATGGTGTCATAGGGTTAAGTGATATTAATATTCTGCGTAAATATTACGGTAAGACCCCTGGGCCTGGGGTAGGGGATTAAAGTTAGCAATAAATTGAAACTTCTAAAAAGAGGAGGTTGCTTATGCTGAAAGGATTAAAAATGTTAGCCTTATTGGTTGGAATAGTTGCACTTCCGTCGCTGAGTTTTTCTGCTGTAAACTTTCGCATTGATATGGATGCGAACACGGCAGGATATCAGGACTCAATCCTTGTAAATCCTGGCGATACTTTTTCCAGTAATATAGAGCTGCTTCTTGATAGCAGTAGTGATTCTCTGAGTTCATTTGCCTATTCAGTCTGGTGGGATACTGGAGAGTTAAATACTCCAACAGCAGGAAACATCAGCACGTCTGCCTTAGGCTCTGGATGGTCAGATTGGGGGTATGTCAGCATAATATCGCCTTATATTAATAGCTTTACTCAGGTAAACTGGACTAACTATTCCCAGGGTTCCTTGACCGCAACTGTAGCAACTATAAACTGGACAGCCTCAAGTCCTTCAACCGATGGTTCTTATGATATTAATCTTGGTTTTTTCAATACAGGAGTAGACGGCGCATTTGATAAGGACGGCAATTCAGTCACGCCGACATTTACAGGAGGCTCTGTAAATCTTGCCCCTGAGCCCATAAGCTCAATCTTATTCTTATCAGGCGGCGCGGTATTAGCGGGCAGAAGATTTTTTAGAAGAAGGAAGGCATAGCCCATACCTTCATCGTTGCTACCCGTTAGCACCTAAGGAACCATACCCTAAATTTATATGGTTACTTAGTCACAAATAAGCAACATATCTTATATAGGTTCACTCCAGAAAATAAATCTATCATCAATCTATTTATGTGATATCGTATAATTTATTGACTTCTTATACGATATTATCGTATAGTCATTTCATGGAAGACATACTGTATCGTTATAATCCATGGTGGGAAGGTGAATATGAGCCTTCAGGGCTTATAGCGCGAGCTTCAGTTTCTGACATCCTGCATAAACAGGCATCAACAAAGAATGTTGTCTTTCTGACAGGGCTAAGGAGGGTTGGCAAGACAACGCTTCTTAAGCTTTTTATTAGAGAACTAATCAAGAAGCAATTGGTTGACCCGAAGCATATATTCTACATAAGTCTTGACGATTATCTCCTCACTAAAAATTCTATCATTCAGATTGTTGATGAATACAGAAAACTGCATAGAATTCGTTTCAAGGAAAAAGTATTTTTATTTCTCGATGAGATTGCTTACAAGGAAGACTTTGAATTGCAGTTAAAAAACCTATATGACAGTCAGAATGTAAAAATCTATGCGTCATCCTCCAGCGCTTCTGTCATTAAGAGCAAGAAGCCTTATTTAACTGGCAGAGGCGTTGTTATTGAAGTCTTGCCGCTTGATTTTAATGAGTTCCTTTTATTTAAAAATATCGGACTAAGCAAGGCTGATGAACATCTTGTTGAAAAGTATTTTGAGGATTATCTTTTTACCGGAGGACTTCCTGAATATGTATTAAGGGGTGATATAGAATACATAAAAGAACTTGTGGATGACATTATATATAAAGATATCTCTGCTTTTTATAATGTTAGAAACTCTCAGGCGCTGAAGGACTTTTTTCTTCTTCTAATGGAAAGGGCAGGAAAGTCTGTTAGTATAAATAAGGTGGCAAATATAATGAATATCTCTCCTGACACCGCCAGAAGATATTTGGATATGTTTGCTGATACTTTCCTTGTTTATCTTGTGCCGCGATGCGGAAAGACAAATGAAAAGATACTTTCGCCTAAAAAGGTTTATGCGGCAGATGCTGGAATAAGAAATTTATTCACAGGTTTTAGGGATAAGGGAAGTTTGTTTGAAAATTATATTTATTTGAAAATTAAAGACAGGAACCCGTGCTATATTTATAAGGACGGCATTGAAATAGACTTTATGACTGAGGACAAAACTCTAATAGAAGTAAAATATATGAGTGAGATGACTCAAAAACAAAAATCCCTTTTTGACGAAATAAAGGCAGAGAAAAAGATTATAATAAAAAGCATAAAAGAGGCAGTTAAATTGTAGGATTGCTTGTATTTTTAGCATAAAAATGATAGCATTTTTTATGCTAAAAAGTTATGGAGGTTTTTTATGTCCAGAATAACCATAAGCATACCTAATTCCCTGCTGGATGAGCTAATGTCAGTGGTTAAGGCAAAAAGCAAGACCAGCGCCGTGATAGATGCAATAAAGGACGAAATAAGAATAAAAAAGAGGGACAAGATAAAGGCTATGGCAGGGAAGATGGAATTTGTAAAAACAGCCGATGAACTCAGGCATGGAGACAGAAGGCTTGGATAAAGTATTGGTTGACATATCGCAGAACTTCTAACTTTGGAGGCTCTTGCAAAAGTCTTTATTCGTCATTCCAGCAGTTTGTAAGCGTGGATCCAGTATTCTTTAAAATCAAAGACTTCTGGATACCCGCCGGAGCCTGCCCTCGAATGTCGTAATCGGGGGCGGGTATGACGGCGGAAACGATTTCCTTGATACTTTTGCAAGAGGCTCTTTGGGTAAACATTTTGAGAAGATAAAGAATGAAATAGGGTTAACCCTTTATTGTTCAGCATGACATTTAACAAACATAAGAGAAAAGACAAAGAGCCTAAAAAGGGCATATATATCCTTCCAAATGCGCTTACGCTTTGCGGGATGTTCTGCGGATTCTTTGCTATTCTTGCCGCAATAAACGGCAATTATCTTTATGCAGCCTGGGCGGTAATTGTGGCAAATATATTTGACGGACTTGACGGTTGGATTGCGAGACTTACAAATACGACCACGCGTTTTGGGATAGAGCTTGATTCTTTTTCAGACCTTGTGGCGTTTGGGGTTGCGCCGTCTGTGATGATGTATAAGTGGGCGCTTGTGTCATTTGGAAGGGTAGGGTGGGCTGCGGCGTTTCTGTTTGTTGCATGCGGCGCATTAAGGCTTGCAAGGTTTAATATACAGACAGGGGCTCCGGGGTCAAAGGCATTTAAGGGCATGCCAATACCAGGCGCTGCAACTGTGCTGGCGTCAGTTGTGATATTTTACTATGAATACTGGACAGGAATGCCTCAGAAGAATATTTTTTTTCCGGTAGTAACAATACTGCTTTCGCTTCTTATGGTAAGCACGCTTCGTTATCATGGGCTTAAGGAAATTGACTTCAGGGAAAGAAAGCCATTCTGGTTTTTGATTGTCTTCGTTCTGCTGCTTTTTATCCTGCTTATACATCCATCTGTTGCGATATTTATCTTTGCAATGGCATATCTTGTTTGGGGTATAATTGAGAATATATATCTTCTGATAAGAAGAAAGAAAAGCCCTTCGGAGCAACCGGTACAAACAGAGGAACAGACAAAATGAGAACCATTAAGATATTTGATACAACTCTGCGTGACGGCGAGCAGTCGCCGGGCGCATCAATGAATATAGGCGAAAAGCTTCAGCTTGCGCGCCAGCTTGCGCGTCTTGGGGTGGATGTTATTGAGGCGGGCTTTGCCATAGCGTCTCCCGGAGACTTTGAGGCAATAAAGACCATATGCAGCGAAGTAGAGGGCCCTGTAATGTGCTCTCTTGCAAGGGCAAGGGAAGAGGATATAAAAAGGGCATATGAGGCGGTGATGGAGGCCCCTAAAAGAAGGATTCACACATTTCATTCAACATCAGACATACATCTTAAGCATCAATTTCGTGTGAGCAGGGAAGAGGCATTAAGAAGGTCAGTTGAGATGGTGAAACTTGCGCGCAGCCTCGTGGATGATGTAGAGTTCTCTCCAATGGATGCAACGCGCAGCGATGCAGGCTATCTCTGTGAAGTGCTTGAGGCCGTAATAGACGCAGGCGCAGGGACGGTAAATATACCGGATACAGTGGGATACAGCATTCCCAATGAGTTTGGGGCATTGATAAAGACTATCACGGAGAAGGTAAAAAATATCAATAAGGCGGTAATCTCGGTGCACTGCCATAATGACCTTGGCCTTGCAGTGGCTAATTCGCTCTCTGCCGTTATTAACGGCGCAGGACAGATTGAATGCACTATCAACGGAATAGGGGAGCGGGCAGGGAACTGTTCTATGGAAGAGGTTGTCATGGCGCTCAGGACAAGGCGCGATATATTCAATGCAGACACAAATATTAATACAGAAGAGATAATGCGCTCAAGCAGGCTTGTTACAAAGATAACAGGCATATCGGTTCAGCCTAATAAAGCAATTGTAGGGGCAAATGCCTTTGCTCATGAATCAGGGATACATCAGGACGGGCTGTTGAAGGAGAAATCCACGTATGAAATCATACGGCCTGAAACCATAGGGCTTCATAAGACAAAGCTTGTGCTTGGCAAACATTCCGGCAGGCATGCGTTTAAGACAAGGCTTAAAGAGATTGGGTATGAACTTACAGATGAAGAGATTAATATTGCATTTGAGAGGTTTAAAAAGCTTGCTGACCAGAAAAAAGACATCTTTGATGAAGACCTTGAGACACTTATCTCTGAAGAGGTTGCTAAGGTTGAGGAGGTATACAGCCTTATTGACTTAAACATAACGTCAGGCATTAATCAAAAGCCCACTGCCATGATAAAGATTAAGGCAGGAGATAATATAATAGAGAAGACAGAGCATGGAGACGGTCCTGTTGATGCAACATACAAGGCTATTGTCTCTGCCACTGACGCAAAGTGCAGTCTGCTTAAGTTTGAGGTTAAAAGCATCACCGGCGGCACTGACGCACTTGGCGAGGTTATGGTAACGCTTGAAGAGGGCGGCAGGTCTGTGAGGGGGCATGGAGCAGACACAGATATAATTGTCGCATCTGCAAAGGCTTACATAAACGCACTTAACAAACTTGCAAAGGGCATGAGGGACAAAAAACCTTTCTGCTGTTAGTTTCCCCAGATTTATTCTCTTTATAATCAATATGGCTAAGATAAACATTACAACGCTTGGATGTCCAAAAAACACTGTTGACTCTGAGCATCTGACAGGGACGTTTATATCTGAGGGTTTTAATGTAGTTGATAATCCTCATGATGCTGATATACTCCTCGTCAACACCTGTGGTTTTATCAAAGATGCAAAGGAGGAGTCTATTGAGGAGATTCTGACCCTTTCGGAATTCAGAAAACAGGGCAAGAAGCTCGTTGTATTTGGATGTCTTGCAAAAAGGTATAAGGATGAGCTGATAAGAGAGATCCCTGAGATAGACGGTTTATGGGGTGTGGGGGAGGAAGATAAGATAGTTGAGTACTGTAAGAAAGTAAGCAGTAAACAGTATGCAGTATGCAGAGATGAAAAAGAGCCTGCTTCTCACAGCTTGCTGACTGCTAAAAATTCCTATGCCTATCTTAAGATATCGGAGGGGTGTGATAAAAAGTGCACATTTTGTGTTATCCCTTCAATCAGGGGCAGGCACAGAAGCTTCCTACCTGAGACAATCCTCAAAGAGGCAGAAGGCCATGTGAGAAGCGGCGTACGGGAGTTAATACTTGTAGCGCAAGACATAACCGAATATGGAAGGGAACTTAAGGGATATGACCTTGCCTCGCTTCTAAACGACATTGCCTCAATAAACGGCAATTTCCGTATCAGGCTTCTGTACCTTTATCCTTCAGGGATAAACGACAGGCTTCTTGATGTTATAGCCAATGAGAGAAAGGTACAGAGGTATTTTGATATCCCGCTTCAGCATTCTGAAGACAGGATACTCAGGCTTATGGGAAGAAATACCACAAAGGCAGACCATCTAAGATTAATAAACGATATTAGAAGCGGCATTCCAGAGGCAGTACTAAGGACAAGCTTTATTGTTGGGTTTCCGGGGGAGACAGAGAAGGACTTCAGAGGGCTTCTGAGTTTTATTGAGGAGGTGAGATTTGACAGGCTTGGGGTATTTAAATATTCAAAGGAAGAGGGAAGTCCTGCAGCAAATTTGAAAGGGCATATTTCAGAGAAGATAAAACAGAGAAGGCTTGATGAGATTATGCAGCGGCAGGCAGAGATATCCCTTAAGAAGAATAATGAGCTTATCGGGAAAACCTACGAGGCAATAATTGACGAAGTAGAAGGTGACGTTGCAATTGCAAGGCTATATTCCCATGCCCCTGAAATAGACGGCTTTGTTGAAATAGCGAGCCTTGAATATATAACAATAGGTGATATTATTAAAGTCAAGATTACAGGGGCTTCTGAATACGACCTTAAGGGGATTCCTTACCAGCCTAAAAAGAAATAGTGCGCTAATAAAAAACAGGCATTACAACCAGCCCATCTGCCATTTATCCTACAATTGAATTTTTCTAAGCAACCGGCTTGACTGTGGATAAAAAACATAGTATATATTTAGTAAAATTCAAGAGGCTAATACGACAAGGAGGGAGAAATGAAATCAAGACAAGGGAAGATATTATTTGTAATATTTGCCTTGTGTTCTCTAAGTTTTCTTATAGGCTGTGCAGGTATGAAGTTCGCTCCGAAAAAAGGTGTCTTGTTTTATCCTCAGGAACTGCCGGAGGCTGGACAGGCTGTGAAGGAGGCGCGCGCAGCAGGAAAGGATAAGCAATGCCCTGATGCATTCAAGTCAGCAAAGGATTTAAAAAACAAGGCGTATGAAGTATATTTGCAGTGCATGACCGAGGAGGCAATTGCTATGGCTAAGGATGCATCTGATAAGGCAAAGGCCCTCTGCCCCGAACCTAAGCCTGAGCCCAAGCCGGAACCAAAGATAGAGCCTAAACCAGCAGAGCCCAAACCTGTTGATACAGACGGTGATGGTATATATGATGATAAGGACAGATGTCCTAATACCCCGAAAGGCGCCCCTGTAGACAGCAATGGCTGTCCTAAGGACAGTGATGGCGACGGTGTCTATGACTATGAAGATAAATGCCCTGATACCCCTAAGGGAATAGCTGTAGACAGCAATGGATGCCCGATTCCCCTTAAAGAAAAGGTTTCTATTGACCTCCTTGTTGAGTTTGATACTAACAGCGCAAAAATCAGGTCAATCTATAATGAGCATCTTGAAAAGGTATCAAACTTCTTAAAGGCATATCCGGATGCCACGGCAGTTATAGAAGGGCATACTGACAGTACTGCCTCGGAGCAATACAACCTCAAACTCTCTCAGAGAAGGGCTGAGAGTGTAATGAAATATCTGATTGAGAACTTTAAGGTAGACCCTGCAAGACTTAAGGCTGTTGGTTACGGAGAGTCCAGGCCTGTTGCTGACAACAAGATAAAAGAAGGCAGGCAGAGAAACCGCCGTGTAGTTGCAGTTATTGAGTCTGTTGTCACAAAATTTAAGACAAAGTAGTAATTCACAGAAATGGCATGCAGGTTCTGAAACACGGACCTGCATGTTAACTTTTACCGCTAAATCTCTAAGAAAGGGGAGTCCATGTTTAAAGAATTTAAAGAGTTTGCAATGAGGGGCAATGTTATTGATATGGCAGTGGGAATAATAATAGGAGCTGCCTTTGGCACAATCGTCACCTCTCTTGTGTCTGATGTTATTATGCCGCCTATAGGGCTGCTTCTTGGTAAGGTTGATTTCTCCAACCTCTTTGTTGTTCTCAAGGAGGGTCCTGCCGCAGGCCCTTATGCTTCTCTTGCTGATGCCAAGAAGGCAGGGGCTGTTACAGTTAACTATGGACTGTTTTTAAACACTGTTATCAGCTTTCTCATAGTGGCATTTGCAGTATTTTTTCTTGTCAGGAATGTCAATAAACTAATAAAACAGCAAGAGTCTCACGCAGCAGCGCCGACAACAAAGGAGTGCCCTTTCTGTCTTTCCATGGTTCCTATTAAGGCTATACGCTGCGCTTACTGCACCTCAGAGCTAAAAGGGCAATAATATGGCGTTAAAGGAGGGCGTGATGAGAAATATAGTTTTATCTATTATGGTTATCTTGATGTTTTCTCTGACATCTGTATCCGCGGGGCTGCTTGACGATCTGCTTAAAGGTGTAACCAAGCCATCCAAAGAGACACAGGACGAAGGCACGATAATATCAGGGTTAAAGGAGGCCCTTACAATAGGCACGGATAAGGCAGTAAAGAATGTTTCTCTTAAAGACGGTTATTTTGGCAATTCCGCGATTAAGATACTTATGCCTGAAAATATACAGAAGGTTGCTGATATTTTGCGTAAGACAGGGTTTCAAAGGCAGGTTGATGATTTCATTCTCAGTATGAACAGGGCAGCAGAAAAGGCTGCGCCTAAGGCAACGTCCTTCTTTATTGCTGCGGTTAAGGAGATGACATTTGAGGAGGCGCGAAAAATCCTTAACGGCGGTGACACTGCTGCAACAGAATATTTCAAAGGCAAGACATACAATAAACTATACGAGTCTTTCAAACCTTCTGTTTCCTCAAGCATGAATGATGTCGGCGTAGCGCGTTCGTATAAGAGGATGATGTCCAGGTATGAGGCAATACCCTTTGTAGAGAAACAATCGCTGGATATTGACCATTATGTAACGGCTAAGGCGCTTGACGGCCTCTTCTACATGGTAGGCCAGGAAGAAAAGAAGATAAGAACAGACCCTACCGCAAGAGTAACAGAACTTCTTAAGGCTGTTTTTGGCAAGTAAAAAAATAGTAGAGACGGCTTAAAGAATTTTTTCTTGACAAATATATAAATATATAATAATATTTGCATATATGAACGAAACAAAGAGGATAGAGGTTTTAAAAGTCGCTGCACATCCTGTAAGGATAAAGCTACTTGAGGAGCTTATGAAAGGTGTGAAATGCGTAAGTGACCTTGAGGAATTTATGGAGATAAGCCAGCCTAATCTATCACAGCATCTCTCTGCATTAAGGCACGCAGGCATTATAGATTTCTTTATTGACGGCAGGTTGCGTTGCTATTTCTTAAGAAATCCTTTAATTCCTGATTTATTGGAAATATTAAAGAAAGACTATCCAGAAGAACTACCGGGGCCTGAATGCTGCCCTGTAACTAAAAAAGGCACATATCCTCATGAAAGGAGAAGATAATGGTTAAAGATATGATTAAGCTTTATGTGAATAACCCAATGGGCGGCAGGTGAAAGCAGAATATTGAGGTTGCCCGTCGGGCACAAGAAGAGTTTGATATTAATGTTGTGGTGATTGAAAAGACCTCAGATGAGTATAAGAATGAAAATAACCCTCCTCCCTGTCCCTCTGTCATGCTTAATAATAAGCTTATAGTAAAGGACGGCACAGTTACCTACGATCAGCTTAGAGAAGAAATATTTGAGGTGAACTAATGGAGATACCTTTCCTTATTACACTTCTGCTCTTGGGGCTTGGCGGAGGCTTCCTGTCAGGGCTTTTAGGGCTTGGCGGGGCAATCTTCATGATACCGCTTCTGCTTTATGTGCCGCCTGCGCTTGGCGTCGGGCTTTTTGATATGAAACAGGTTGCGGCAATAAGCATGGTGCAGGTGCTTTCGGCGTCCCTCTCCGGGCTTATAGTGCATAAGAAGAATAAGTTCGTAAGCAAGTCTATTCTCATTTATATGGGCATATGCAATGCCATTGGCAATCTCGCCGGCTCGTTATTTTCAAAACAGGTAAAAAGTGATTTTCTGCTGGCGATATTTGCAACTATGGCAGTGATTGCCGCAATAGTTATGTTTATACCAAGGCGCGAGCAGGGCGAGAATATACCTCCTGAAGAAGTTCAATACAATAAGTCTCTTGCGGTACTCGTAAGCCTTCTTATAGGCACTTTTGGCGGTATGGTAGGCGCACCAGGGGCATTCATATATATACCGGTTATGATTTATCTGTTGAATATCCCAACGCGCATTGTAATAGGAAGCACGCTTGGTATTGTCTTTCTTGGCGCAATCGCAGGCACTATAGGCAAGATGACCACAGGACAGATAATCTGGCCGTATGCCATAGCCCTTGTTATTGGCACAGTTCCCGGGGCGCAGATAGGCGGTAATGTAAGCAAAAAGGTAAATACCAAATACCTGAGGCTTGCAATTGCTGTAATCATAGCAATAACAGGCTTAAGGATGTGGTATCAGATATTGACAGGGAAATAGGAGGGCAAGATGGAGAAGATAATAAAAAACGTCTCAATTATGTGTTTTCATGACGAGCTTTGTCAGGTCTATAATGCGCTTATGACAGCTCTAAGTCTTTTACGGGAAGGCTCTAATGTAACAATATTCTTTGGGTCGCGCGGTGTTAACGCAATTCATAAGGATAAGGTAAAGGATCTCAAATGCCTGCCTGATCAGCCAAAAGAGATAGGCGACGCAATAATGCAGAGGATGGATGAGATGAATCTCCCTACTGTTGAAGAAATGCTTTTTATGCTTTATAAAGAAGGCGCAAAGATGCTTGCATGTCCGTTGAATGTGCCTCTATTTGAGATGACAAAGGATGACTTTGTTGAAGGAGTTGAACTTGCTGACCCTGCAACATACTATAAAGATATTGTTACAAAGGCGGATATGAATCTGACGTTTTAATATTACTTATAAGCCCAATATTGAGGTTTTATTGATGAGCAAAAAGCTGTACGAGATACACGCTGATATATGCAAAACCCTTGGCAATGCCAAGCGGATAGAGATACTTGATGCGCTTAGGGACAGGGAGCTATCTGTCAGCGAACTCGTAGGACTTCTGGGCATATCGCCTGCTAATGTATCGCAGCACCTTGCCGTGATGAGGCAGAAGGGGATACTTACATCAAGAAGAAATGGGAATAATATCTTTTACAGGGTCTCAAATGCAAAGGTAATTAAGGCTTGCAGTCTTATGAGAGAGGTGTTGCTTGAGAAGTTTAAGGAAGGGCAGGAGATGGCAAAAAAGATTTCAAGGACAAAGTAGATTTATACGCTTTTTTGTTGAACGATATTTGCAAACTTTAGAATATTTGAATATATCTGATAAGGAGGTTGTTTTATGAAAAGATTTTCGCTTGTTGAATTTTCTGTTGAGCATCCGAGGCTGATAGTGATTTTATCAATAATAATTACGCTTGCATTTATGACCCAGTTTCCTAAGATCACAACAGACACAAACCCCAAACACATGCTTCCTGAAACATCAGAGGTGAGGGTATGGAATGACGAGGTGGACCGCACCTTTGGATTGTACGAAGATATGATCGTAGTTGGCGTCGCTAATGAAAAGGGGATTGTTAATCCGGGCACACTTGAAAAAATTAAGAGGATAACGGATGAGATTATAAAGATCAAAGGGGTTGCCTCGCGCGATGTGAACAGCTTTCCTACAATCACCAATGTAACTGCCGAGAAAGGCACTCTGCGCGTAGCTCCGCTCATGACCAATGCGCCTAAGAACGAAGGAGAGTTAGAGGACTTCCGTAAAAACCTCTTTGACAATCCCCTCTTTTTAAACCGCATCATCTCAAAGGACGGAAAGAACACAGCCATTTATGTGCCGCTTGAAAAAGGCTCAAACGGCAAGGAAATAGCGGATAGGATAAGGGAGATAATAAAGCTGGAAAGCTTGCGAGCCGGCAAGCTTTCAACTGAGAAATACTATGTTGCCGGCGACCCTGTTGCGAGGGACACCTTTGGAGCAGAGATGTTTAAGCTCATGGGCATTTTCTCTCCAATTTCAGGCATGATAATGTTAATCGCCTCATACATCATGTTCAGGAGTCTTTTCCTTTCTATTTCAATCATGATACCGGCGATGATAATTATCATCTGGAGCATGGGTTTACTCATAGGCATGGGTTTTCCCATTCATATCATGAGCTCCATGAGCCCTGTATTTCTAATGGCAATAGCCACCGACAGCATCCACATCTTCAATGAATTTTATTTCAGGTATCGGGAGAAAGGCGATAAGAAGGCGGCCATTATTGAGACAATGAAGGTCGTAAGGAGTCCTTTGATTTATACAGACATAACTACAGCAGTAGGCTTCGGGTCGCTTATGCTTGCAAATATAATCCCTGTAAAGGTCTTTGGTTTCGGCGTCGGCTTCGGGACTATAGCTTTGCTGCTTCTGAGTTTCAGCATTGTCCCGGCCCTTTTAACCTTTATAAAGGTTGACAAGATTGAACGAATAATAGCAAGAGAGGATATCAGCACAAGCAGGACATCTATATTCCTAAGAAAACTCGGCAGCGTGGGCGCTTATAGACCAAAGACTACTGTTACTATTGGATTGATACTATTTGTCTTTGCTGTTATCGGAATAACAAAGATAGTTGTCAACAACAATATGGTGGAGTGGTTTAAAGAAAACAGCGAGGTGAGGGTTGCAGACAGGGAAATAAACAATGCCCTCGGCGGCACATCATTGGGTTATATGGTGGCAATCTCACGGGAAGATGATTTTATCAAAAAACCGGATGCTATGAGATACATTGAAGGACTTCAGAGGCATATAGAGAAACTGCGCATTGTTGGAAAGACCTTCTCAGTAGCGGATTATGTAAAGAGAATAAACCGCGTGCTTCATGACGATGATCCGAAATACGATGTTGTTCCTGACACAAAGGAAGCTGTTGGGCAGTATCTGTTCCTGTTCAGCATGTCCGCAAAGCCGTCTGACTTAGACAATGTGGTTGACCCTTCGTTTAAAAAGGCGAATATCTGGGTGCAGCTTAAGACATGGGACGCGGGAGCAATGGGAGAGGTCATAAAAGCGGCAGACGAATACAAAAAAAGCAATCCCATCTCTCTGGAACTTAAGCCAGCAGGAATCGCTTATTTCAACCTTGTCTGGAATCATGAGGTCTTGTGGGACATGGTCAAGGGTTTTATCTTTGCGCTGGTTGCAGTCTTTATAATCCTTATCTTTAACTTCCGTTCTTTTAAGTGGGCATTGGTAAGCTATGTGCCGCTTGTATTTACCGTGCTTCTAATCTACGGGGTTATAGGCCTCTCAGGCAAGAGATTTGACATGCCGATCTCAGTGCTCTCAAGCCTAAGCTTGGGCATGGCGGTAGATTTCGCAATTCATTTCGTAAGCAGATTCAGGCAACACTTAAGTGAGAAGTTAGAAGTGAGAAGTGAGAAGTTAGAAGATGCTAAAAATCTCGTCACTCGTCACTCGTCACTCGTCACTGAGTCGTTGTTATGGACTGCTGCGCGGCCGGGCAAAGGCATAATGCGCAATGCAGTCCTCTTTGCAGCGTCATTTGCCGTCATGATGTTTGCGCCCCTTACACCGTATATTACTGTAGGAGCATTCATTGTGAGCATGATGCTCTTAAGTGCAATAATGACAATAATCTATATTCCAGCCTTGATAACATTGATGCAGGGTTGGCTGTTTAAAGAAGGAGGATAAATATGAAGAACGCAATTTTTAAGAGGCTTTGGGTTTTTATGCTGACTGTTTCACTTCTTCTGCCGTCGGTGGCTGTTATTGCTGCTGGGAAAGGAGGAGAGGAAGAATTAAAAGAGAGGATAGAGATAACAAACAAGAAGCGGGTTACGCAGAAAGAAAAGATGAGGTTTGAAGAGAGGCTTAAGAGTTATTTCTTTGAGATTGTTGATTTTGCTGTTATTGAAAGTGCAATGAAGGAGCTGACCCCTGGCGAAGCGCTTGCTGTAATAGTTATTGTAGAACACTCTAAGAAGCCTGGTAAGGAGATAATAAAGATGAGGAAGGAAGGGAAAAGCTGGACAGATATTTCCAAGGCAGTTGGCGTAAACATGAAGGATATAATTAACGGGGTTAAGGAATTTCAGAAGATGTCGGGATGCGGATGATAAGGCAGTGAACAGTGAATAGGGAAGCCTATCATCACAATGTGTCTACCGTCATTCCGACTTGTTCGGAATCCTTCTTTAAGAAAGATTCCAGACAAGCTGGAATGACAAAAGTAAGGAACTGGATTCCCGTTTTCACGGGAATGACGTTAAGACAATTTTCGGAGGTTTTACTTTATGAAGATTAAAAAGATTTTCACAAAACCATGGTCTTTTGTATGGGGCGGGTTTCTTGTCGGTCTTGCGCAGGTGGTTTATTTTCTTAAGTATGAAACGCCTATCCCTATTACCACAGGGCTTGCAAAGATGTTCGGCTCTATAGAGGAAAATATTACAAAGACAGAATATATTACGAGGCTCTATGATGCAGATATACACTGGATTATAATAGGCATACTGCTTGGCGCCTTTATCGTTGCGGCTCTTGAAAAGGAGCGTAAGGCCTGGGTCAAATATCCTCTGAGGATTGCCCTGCTTGCATTTTTTGGAGGGGCAATATTTGGGCTTGGAACAAGGATTGCACAGGGCTGCACTACATGGCACTATCTTGGCGGAATCCCTGCTATGAGCCTTACGTCTCTGGTTGTGGCTCTGGTGAGCATCCCTTTTGCGTTTCTTGCCTTTTTGTTAATGGCAAAACTTAATGTAGGCTGGGCAATGAAGCATCATGAGTATCTTTCAACTGTCAAGGAGTGTATTGAGCTTGAATACCCTACAGAGGTTCTCTGCCATGATCCAAAGTATAAGCCATATAAAGACCCTGTAAGGATCATTCTCACAGTTTTTTTATTAGCGCTGCTTGCGTCAGCATTCTACACAGCTTTTGCAGGAGAGACGTCAGAAGGCATTGGGAGGCTGCCGTGGTCGGAGATATTCCTTAAAACATTTATCGGGCTTTTACTTGGCATTGGCATTGGAAAGACAGGCTTTGGGACAGAATGCGCTGTTATGTCGCCGCATTCTTTGCATATGCCAAAGAGTTCTTTTGAGACACTTAGGGTAGCAAAGATAACCCAGACCATGTTTACAGGGCTTATGCCTTTTACAGCGCTGCTTATAGCCATTGTCATGTTTAACATCACAATACTTATTACATGGATATTTTTTGGGTGGGATATACCTGTTGTTGTTGAGGCAGGAAGATATAAATATGGATTCCATTTAGGGCATCTAATTGGCGGGCCGCTGCTTGGTATAGGCGCTGTCTTTATGATAGGATGTGAGATAAGGACTTATGCAAGGACAGCGATGGGTTATCTTACGGGGCTGGCGTCGCTTCCAGGGTTTTTCTTCGGGTATCTCCCATTTACATTATACAGAGAGAAATTTGAACAGATGTTTTTCTCAAAAGGCATTATAGAGGCAAAAAATATCCTTGAGCTATTGCCTGACAATCCTTATATACAGTATGGCTTTGCGCTGATTTACACAGGCATCTTGATAGCGGTTCTTGTGTGGGCAATAAAAAAAGGCTCTCAGATGGTAGGGGTAACGCCAAGTGAATATATAACTCATTCTACTGATGAGATATTTCTTAAAGGGATACAAATAAAAAATCAGGAGGTGCGATAAGTGAACAAGTTCAAAGTTCAAAGTTCAAAGTTCAAGGTTTTTATGTTCTGTGTTCTGTGTTCTATGTTCTGTGTTCTGGTTTTTGCCCTGTCGTCTCATGCCCTGACACCGGAAGAGATCGTTAAAAAATCACAGGAGGCGTTTTTCTATCCTGCGAAGGATTTTAAGGCAAGGGTAATGATGAAGCTCATAGCAAAGGGCGGTCAGGAGAGAATAAGAGAGCTTACAATGCTGAGAAAAAACTACGGGGCATCAGGCGGAGAGCAAAAGTATTTCATGTATTTTTTTCAGCCTGCTGATGTGAAGGACATGACATTTATGGTTCATAAATATCCAGCAAAAGACGATGACAGGTGGCTCTTTGTCCCTGCTATTAATATGGTCAGGAGAATTGCTGCGCAGGATAAAAGCTCAAGTTTTGTCGGCTCTGATTTTACCTATGAGGATGTCTCTGGAAGGGATATAGAGGATGATGCGCATTCTATTATAAGAGAAGAAAAGGTCGGGGTAAGAGACTGTTATGTAATAAAGAGCGCTCCAAAGGCGCAGGATGTTGATTACAGCTATAAACTCTCATGGATTGACAAGGGAAACTTCCTGCCGATAAAGGAAGAGTTCTATGATAAGAAGGGAGAGCGTTATAAGATTTTCAGCGCAGATGAGATAAAAGATATAAAGGGCTTCCCTACCATAACAAAGCGCTCTATGAAGAATCTTCAAAGCGGGCATATGACAGAAACTGTATTTGTGAAAGCTGACTATAACATTAGTATTGATGACAGTCTTTTCAGTGAGCGTTTTCTCAAGGCTCCGCCAAAGAAATGGACAGAATAATATCAAAAAGGAGGAGGGGATTTAAATGACAATGGAAAGATGGCTAAGACTTTTAGGAGGCGCTTTAATATTAGCAAGCGTCATTCTTTCACAACTACATTCTCAAAACTGGCTTATAGTGGCAGGTTTCTTTGCATTCAGCCTCTTTCAATCCGGCTTTACAAACTGGTGCCCACTGATGCTGATATTACGGCTCTTTGGCGTAAAAGATGGAAAGTAACGCTATTGAGGCTTTTGACCAGTACGCCGAGGATTATGACAAATGGTTTGAGTCTCTGCCAGGCAAGGCGCTTTTTGAAACTGAAGTTGAGGCTGTAAGGATGCTTATGCAGGGACTTGAGCATCCGTTTCTTGAGGTAGGCATTGGAACGGGAAGGTTTGCAAAGGAACTGGGAATAGATTACGGCGTAGACCCCTCTGATGAGATGATAAAGATTGCAATTAACCGTGGTATTAAGGCAGAAAAAGCAGAAGGGGAAAATCTTCCTTTTAAAGATGAATTCTTTGGCGGTGTATTTATCCTTTTTACGCTTTGTTTTACGGCAAATCCTGAAAGGATGCTTTCTGAGGCCAAGAGGGTGTTAAAAAAAGATGGCAGACTTATTGTAGGAATCATTAACAAAGCAAGTCCATGGGGGCAGCTTTATTTGAAAAAGAAAGGCGAAGGGCATCCTATATATAAGCATGCAAAATTCTATAGCGTAGATGAGGTCGTTGAGATGATAAAAAGCTTAGGGATGACTGTGGAGGCATACTCGTCAGCGCTTTGCCAGAACCCGTCAGAAAGACTTTATAAAGAGCCTATTTATGATGGTGTTAGAGACGGGGCAGGTTTTGTGTGTATTCGGGCAGGACAAACCACATGAAAAGAATCTTTTATTAGGTGCTCTCTTAAAGTGAGTGAGTAAAAACCCTCTCCCTTGAGGGGAGAGGGTAGGGAGAGGGTGATTAAATCAATGGCAAAAAGGTTAACGCTCCTTGCAAAAGGCCTCAGAAAAAGATCAACGGATGTGGAGCAGCTATTATGGAGCCGTTTACGGGCAGGCCGCTTTGAAGGTATGAAGTTTAGACGTCAGCACCCTATTGGGCAATATATCGCCGACTTTGTTTGCCTTGAAAGAAAGCT
>JACQXF010000035.1 GCA_016208855.1 Nitrospirota bacterium
CTTTGCCGCTGGCTTCCTTCAGATTCCACCTCACGATGGACACCCTTGCCTTTAGCTAACGGTTGGCGCTATCAACCCCCGTAGCGGACTTTCACCGCCAAGCTTGCGCCCGTGCCGGGCGCACAAAAAAGGGCGTCCCGATTCACCGGAACGCCCTTTTGTATTTATAAGCTATCTGATAAGTTGTTATGTCTGTCTTGCAAATATAATGCCATGGGATGACCCTCGATTCAATCAACAAGCAACTTCTGCTTAAATATTAAGACCAGATAAACACTTTTATATCATATAGTATCCTTCCTTGTCACCTGGTAAATTTACCAGTGTCGAAATTTCTTACATAAAGCTTACTCCTTCTGCATCCTTGGCCTTTTGTTAGCCTCTAAAACCTTTTTCCTTAGCCTTATGGACTGAGGAGTCACCTCAACAAGTTCGTCTTCCCTTATAAACTCCAACGCCTGCTCAAGGCTTAAAGCCTTTGGCGGGATCAACTGTATTGCATCGTCTGCGCCTGAGGAGCGCATATTTGTCTGCTTTTTTTCCTTTGTGACATTAACATCCAAATCATTATCCCTTGAGTTCTCTCCAATAATCATTCCTTCATATACAGGTATGCCTTCTTTCACAAAAAGCGTGCCCCTCGGCTGAAGATGATATAATGCGTATGCTACGGTCTTGCCTACTCTGTCTGCTACAAGCGCGCCTGTCTGACGTTTAGACATTGCCCCATGCCACAGCTCATATCCGTCAAAGAGATGATTTAGCAGTCCTGTGCCTTTTGTGTCTGTAAGAAACTGAGATCTGAAGCCGATTAATCCCCTTGACGGGATCCTGAAATCAAACCTTACTCTTCCATGTCCGTTATTCTGCATCTTCTGCATCTTGCCTTTTCTCATGCCTACCTGCTGCGTTACAACGCCGATAAATTCTTCAGGAACATCTATAACAAGATGCTCCATTGGCTCATGCACCTTGCCGTTAATCTCCTTTGTAATTGTCTCAGGCATTGATACAGAAAGCTCATACCCCTCGCGCCTCATCATCTCAATAAGAATTGCGAGCTGAAGTTCTCCGCGACCCATGACTTTGAACGAGTCGGTATTTCCAAAATCAACCTTTATCGCAACATTATACAGAAGCTCTTTTTCAAGCCTCTCCCTAAGATTTCTTGACGTTACATACTTGCCTTCCTTCCCGGCCAAAGGAGATGTGTTTACAGAAAAGACCATTGATATAGTAGGCTCGTCAACCTTTATCCTCGGCAGAGGCTTTGGTCTTTCTATGTCTGTTATCGTATCCCCTATATTTACGCCTTCAATCCCTGCAAGCGCAATAATGTCTCCGGAGAATGCCTCTTTTGCCTCAATCCTCTGAAGCCCCTCAAATGTATAAAGGGTAGTTATCTTTGTCTTTACCATATCCCCTGTGCTGTTTATCAGGGCAACATAGTCGCCTACCCTTATTGTTCCTGAAAAGATTCTCCCTATGGCGAGCCTGCCCAAATAGTCACTGTAGTCTATGTTTGTGACAAGGAGCTGCAGCACATTATCTTTATTGTCCTCCGGGGCCGGGATAGTATTCATTATAAGTTCAAAGAGCGGCTTCAGATTTTCTGATTCTTCATCCATACTGAGCTTTGCAATGCCCAATTTTGCATTTGTATAGACAATAGGAAATTCAAGCTGCTCTTCTGTTGCGTCAAGGTCAATAAAGAGGTCATAAACTTCATTTAAGACCTCCTGAATCCTCGCGTCAGGCCTGTCTATCTTATTTATGACAAGAACAGGAAGAAGCTTTAGCTCAAGCGCCTTTTTTAGCACAAACCTTGTCTGAGGCAGCGGACCTTCTGACGCATCAACAAGCAAAAGCACGCCGTCAACCATCTTAAGCGTCCTCTCAACCTCGCCTCCGAAGTCTGCATGCCCTGGGGTGTCAACAATATTTATCTTTAGGCCATTATATGAGACAGCCGTGTTCTTTGCCATTATGGTAATGCCGCGCTCGCGCTCAAGGTCAATATTATCCATAACCCTTTCCTGAACCTGCTGGTTTGAACGGAATATGCCTGCCTGCCTGAGCATACAGTCAACAAGTGTGGTCTTTCCATGGTCAACGTGGGCGATAATGGCTATGTTTCTTAAATCTTCTCTTTTCATAACACCTCTCATTAATTATTTTATATTGCTAAGGAATTCTCTTGATTCAATCAATTTTAAACGGCGGGAATATCCTTTAAAAGATCTTCTTCTGGAAGATACGACCGTTTGAACGCAATTAGTTTAACAGAAATTCATAAAAAATGTGAATCTCAATAAAACAGCAGAAACCTTCTCATCCTCACATTTATAAGAATTCCTACTGCAAGAAGGTTGGAAAGCAGCGCAGTGCCTCCATAACTCATAAACGGCAGAGGCACCCCGACAACAGGCACCATTCCGAGGGTCATCCCCACATTGATGACAAAATAAAACGAAAGCATACATGTAACTCCGAGGGCAAGAAATCTTCCCTCTGTATCACGGGCCTTTTTTGCAGTATCAAGCCCCCTGAGGATAATAAAGAGATACAGAAGAAATAAAAAAACACTTCCCAAAAACCCCCACTCCTCTGCGAACACAGAGAAGATAAAATCCGTATGCCTTTCAGGCAGAAACCTTAAGTGCGCCTGCGTGCTTTTAAGATAGCCTTTTCCTATAATGCCGCCTGAGCCTATGCTGACCTTTGACTGATTAATATGGTAGCTTGTCCCCCTCGGGTCAGAATCCGGGTCTATAAATGCAACTATCCTTTTCTTCTGATAATCCTTTAGGCCGTCCCAGAAGACATTTCCAACAAAAGGCAGGGATATAAAGGCAATAATTATGGCTACAACAAGCAGCTTCTTCTTTGTGCCGCTGATTATGATGATTGAAAGAAACACAAATACAAGCAGCATAGCAGTGCCAAGGTCAGGCTGCTTAAAAACAAGTATGAACGGCAAGATAGTAAATATAGCAGCCATCTTTAATACTTCTCTGAATCCAAGCAGGCCTTTGTGCTCTATATCTGCAAAATACCTTGAGATAGCCAATATGAAAGAAATTTTGAAAAATTCCGATGGCTGAAAAGAAAGCGGCCCCAAGGGTATCCATCTCTGCGCTCCCATGCCGGTTCTTCCTACTGCAAGCACAACGATAAGAAGAACAACTCCACCAGCAAAGAATACATAGGCAAATCTTATGAACCACCTGTAATCTATGGCTATAACCGGAATAAAAAATATAAAGCTCAAAAGCAGCCAGTATAGCTGCTTTATGTAAAATGGCTGCTGTTCTGCATCAAGCAATGGCCTTGTAGCGCTGTAGATTGTCATTACGCCTATAACAGACAACACAACCATCACTATAAATATAGCCCAGTCAAAATTCTGTATTAATCGTCTGTCAATCATATCTTTAAGAAAAGTAGTAAGTAGTTAGTAGTTAGTAGTTAAGAGAAGGTCAATTGATCTTTTCCCTAACTACTTGCTACTAATTACTTTTTACTTATTACTTGAGGCTCTTGCAAAAGTATGTTTCCCCTCCCTTGAGGGGAGGGGATTAAGGGGAGGGTGAATGCAAAACTCTTTGATAACTATTACTTTTCACCCCCACCCTAACCCTCCCCCCTCAAGGGGGAGGGGATATTTTAGGGTCCTGCCATGCTAAAAAGATTAGACCTGATTGCATATGCAGTGCCGCCCGGCTCCATCACAACACCTTTAAGCGCATCTTTTATAAGGGCTAATGTCTCAGGTTTTATCTTTACCTCGCTGACAACCTTAGGGCTATTGCCTGCATCATTCAATAAATTTAGCCTGTAGAGCTTCCCTCCGTTTGCCACAGCAGAAATCAGCCTTGCCATCTGAACCGGCGTTACAGATACATATCCCTGTCCAATCGCCACGCTGAGCGTCTCTCCCATAAACCAAGGCTGACTTTTTGTCTTATACTTCCATTGAGTAGACGGAATAATGCCTGCCCTCTCCTTAATAAGATCCATGCCTACAGGGCCGCCAAGTCCAAACATCAATGCATACTCAGCTATTTTATCAACACCAACCCTTTTGCCCAATTCATAGAAATACACATCACAGGACTCCACAAGCGCCTTGTGAAGTGTTACATGACCATGCCCCTTCTCCTTCCAGCAGCGGAAGAAATGATTTCCAAGCTGAGTCCCTCCCCTGCAAACAGCCCCTGTTGTATCAGTTATAGCGCCGCTTTCAATGCCTGCTATGGCAGTAATAATCTTAAAGGTAGAACCCGGAGGATACTGGCTTTGAAGCGCCCTGTTAAGCATCGGCTTTTTAGGGTCATTTATCAGCTCATTCCAGTACTCTGATTGTATGCCTCTGGAGAAGTGATTGGGATCAAACGAAGGCTTGCTTACAAGCACAAGTATATCACCTGTGTTTGGGTCAACTGCAACTACCGCGCCTGCCCTGTCATTAAGAGTTTCCTCAGCCCTTAACTGAAGGTCTATATCAATAGTAAGCTTTAAGTCCTTTCCCTTAACAGCCTCAGTCTCACCGATAACCCTTATTTCGCGGCCTATTGCATCTACCTCAATGGCCTTCTCGCCTGCTGTGCCCCTTAATGTTTTGTCGTATATCTTTTCAATTCCCCATTGTCCTATGAATGCATTTTTTGGCACATCCTTATATTCAGCGTTTTTTTCCTGCTTTTCAGTCAACTTGCCAAGATATCCGATAAGATGGCTTGCAGTCTCGCCGTAAAGATACTCCCTGCTGACCTCTACATTCACCTCTAAGCCGGGGAAATCAATCCTTCTTGCCTCAACCCTCGCAACCTCCTCCCATGCGGCGTTTTCCTTTAGCTTTACAGGCTCAAAAGGTTTTGAAGATGCGTGCTTCAACTTCTCAGCCACCTCTTCTCCTGTAAGACCTACAAGGCTTCCAATTTCAGACAGCGCCGCAGGGTCATTTGGAAGATCCTTCGTATCCAATGATATGTCAAAAGACGGGATATTCTTTACAAGGGCTTTGTTATTTCTGTCATATATTATGCCCCTCGGCGCAGGGACTTTTATAATCCTTAACCTGTTGCGCTCTGCGATATTTCTGTATTTCTCTATGTTTAATACCTGCAGATACCAGAGCCTCAGAAGCAGTACAACAAAGATTAAGATAATTACATATGCGCTTATAGATATTCTTTTTTCCATTGGCGCACTACGCCTCTATCCTTCCTTTAACCATCATTATTGCATACACAACCATTGCAACAGCTGTTGTATAAAAAGCCTGAAGAGACAGGGGCCCAAGGATTGCATCACTAAAAGATGCTGCTGAAAATATCTCAAGACATACATAGACTATAAGGTTTTCAACTATAAGGATAGAAAAAACCATGATGGTATTTAACAGCAGATTCCAGCCTATGAACTTCTCCCTTACAAAGGCTGACAAAACCCCTGCCACTGTTTTGCTGATTATATTTGGGCCGAGCGCAAATCCGCTGACTGCATCCATAAACAGCCCTGACAGAGCCCCAAATGCTGCGCCCTTTAGCTGTCCAAATCTTATGGCGTAAAAATATACCACCAGAAATACAATATCAGGTTTTACGCCTTTAAAGACAGTAGCCTGTACTGTTATAGCCAATAGTGTAATTAAAAAATAAAGCAGAAATGTTTTCACTTTTGGTTCTTCCGACATTTCTGTGGGTATGTAAGTAGGGTCTGTTTATAAACTCAACATTAAGACGTCATTCCCGCAGTCCGTTGAGCGGGAATCCAGTATCTTCACAGATACTACAATATAAATCATTCCAATCGGGATTCCCTTTCTCAATAAGTGTCAACTTCCAACTCCTTTCCCATTTCTTTATGTTCTTCTCTCGTTTGATGGCAGACTCAGCTGTTTCATGCGCTTCATACCATACCAGATTGTGGACTTTATATCTCTTTGTAAAACCCTCTGCCAAATCGTTCTTATGTTCATACGGGAATGACAGCGCTTATCCACACACTTCCCGGAAGAACCTCACTTTTTAAGTATCGCCACCTCTTCAACCCTGCTGAGATCCTGAAAAGGGCGCACCTCTATATTTTGAAAAAAGCCCTGCCCCTTTTTTGTAATATTTGAGACATAGCCGACGCGAATCCCTTCAGGGAAGATCCCGTCAAGGCCTGACGTCACAACTACCTCCCCTGTCTTTATATCCTCATCATGAGAGACATATTTTACATGACAGGTGTTTACCCCAAGACCCTCAAGAATACCCTCAGTCCTTAAGGATTGGAACCTCACTGCAACAGAGGAGTTTACATCAGTAATAAGTATAATGCCTGCCCTGTCTCCGAGCACCCTGTAAACCTTTCCTACAATACCTAATGGTGTAACAGCAATCATATCCTTATTAATGCCGTCTGCCGAGCCTTTGTTTATCCATAGCACATGAAACCAGTTGCCCGGGTCTCTGGCAAAAACATCTGCGCTTGTAATATAGTCTTCCCTTGATGCCCTGAGTTCAAGCAACGCCCTGAGCCTCTCGTTTTCATGCCTGGCCTCTGCGAGTTTATTCCTCTCAGCGGTTAATCCCTGAAGCTTTAAAGCAAGCCTTCTATTCTCTATAGCCTTATCCTTAAGGAATATGTAGCCTTCAAAAAAATCCACCACACCATTTGTGATCCTGGAGATGCCGCTCTCAATAATACCAATAGGGTAAGCAAGCATATCAGATACAGGAGTACCGCCGGTACCCCTGACGCTTTGATATATAAATGCAGAAAGAATTAGAAGGACAAAAAATATAGAGAGAAAGACTCTTTTCTTCAAAAACATCTATTGATTAACTCATACTCATAGCGACTTTTTTGAGCACATCCAGATCATTCAGCACATTGCCAACGCCATTTACAACTGCGCAGAGCGGATCATCAGCCACTGTTACCTGCAGCTGCGTTGTATGTTTTATAAGGAGATCAAGCCCTCTAAGGAGCGCTCCTCCGCCTGCAAGCACTATCCCCTTGTCAACAAGGTCGGCCGCCAGCTCAGGGGGTGTGTTTTCAAGGGCTGTCTTTATGGCATTTACAATCACTGTGACAGGCTCGCTTATAGCGTCCCTGATTTCGTCTTCAAATATTATTATAGAGCGCGGTATTCCTGAGACTAAATCCCTTCCCTTTACCTCCATGCTTCTGTTTTCATTGTCAATCTTAAAGGCAGAGCCTATCTCTCTCTTTATGTGCTCGGCAGACCTGTCGCCAATAAGGGTCTTTGCCTTGTTTTTTATGTAGCTCACTATCGCCTCGTCCATCTTGTCACCGCCGACTTTAACTGCCTTGCTGTACACGATACCGTGAAGAGAAATGACTGCAATATCGGTTGTGCCGCCGCCTATGTCCACTATCATATTGCCTGTAGGCTCTCCTATAGGCATCCCTACGCCAATGGCAGCAGCCATCGGCTCTTCTATAAGATATATCTCCCTTGCGCCTGATGCCTCCGCAGCGTCTTTCACTGCCCTCTTCTCAACCTGCGTTATGCCTGAAGGAACACCGATAATTACCCGCGGCGAGACAAAGCTTCGCCTGTTATGGACCTTCCTTATAAAATATTTAAGCATCTCTCCTGTTTTATCAAAATCTGCTATTACACCGTCTTTCAGCGGCCTCATTGCAGTTATATTTGCAGGGGTCTTTCCAAGCATTCTCTGAGCCTCAAGCCCTACCGCAATCACCCTCCCCGAATCTCTTTGAACAGCCACAACAGAGGGCTCATTGCAAACAATGCCCTTGCCTTTCACAAATACAAGGGTATTGGCTGTGCCTAAATCTATAGCAAGGTCATTAGAAAACCATCCAAGAATACTCTGAAACATTTCACCTCCGTGTCATTTTATTTTAAACTACAGAGCCTCTTGCAAAAGTATCAAGGAAATCGTTTCCGCCGTCATACCCGCCCCCGATTACAAACTGCGGGAATGACGAATAAAGACTTTTGCAAGAGCCTCTACATATTAAAGGTTATACATTAAAATTACATTAAAATTGATCTTCCCTTATTAACTCTTAATTTCATCTATTACCTGTGTTTTTGCAATCTCGTCGCCGAGCCTCATGCCCTTTTCATTTCCTATAATAAGAAGGCCTTCAAAGAGCACTATAATTACAGGAAAGATAAAACCTATAAGAGGCACCTTAAGAAGCACATATCCAATAATAAACGGAAAATTTCTCAGCACTGATTCCCTGAAAGTGCATGGCTGGCCGCTACTGCTCTCATGAAGAATTACCTTGAGGCCTATAATCTTTTTACCGATGCTTTTGCCTTCAAACAGCCCGTCGCTTATTAAAAGATACACCAAACCGGCAAAATACCCTGCCTTTGGTATCAGCTCTGCCATGGCTCCAGCTATAATGAAATCGATTCCCTTGGCTATAATCCTGTTCAGGATGTTTGCCTTAACCAATAGCGGGCGGTTATTCATCATAAAGATACTACCAAATAACCTATTATATTTCAAGGAGATGTAATGAGTAAAATTGCAAGCAGCTCGGCTGTGCCCCTTCTTAGTTAAGAAGGGGCTGGAAGTGCAGCAAGGGACGGCTACAATTAACCTTGTGTAGAGAGGAATATCGGCAAGGTCATCTGTTTAACCTGATCCATGAGCATCTCAATCTCGTCTATGTGCTTATCCTCATCATTCAGAATGTGCTCCAGCAATTCACGCGTTGCAAAATCTCCCACCTCACCGGCAAGGTTAATGGCAGCGTTATATGCCTTTATCGCATCAGATTCCGCTGCATGGTCGTAATTAAGCTGCTTTGGAATTTCAGATCCTATATGCACCGCCCTGAGGTTGCTTACAATAGGAATGCCTTCAAGAAAGAGTATCCTCGCTATCAGCTTCTCTGCATGCTTCATCTCATCTATTGCGCGCTTCTCAATGAGTTTGTGGAGTTTCTCATATCCCCAGTTGGCGCTCATTTCTGAATGCACCATGTACTGATTAATAGCCGTCAATTCATCTGCAAGCAGTGAGTTCAGAGTCTCAATAAGTTTTTCGTTGCCTTTCATTATTACCTCCTCTGTTTTTGAAATTACCAGTATTTTAGATTAAAGCCTGTATTAATATGTCTTAAATATAATGTCATGTCAAGCGATAAAATGCTTTTTTCTTATGGAAAATTCAACGGTAAACCCTTACCGGAATCATAAGCCCTTAACAACTTCTTTGCGTAACCCTTTTCAACCTTAAACCCGTATGATTCCGCAACCTGCAGGGATCTTAAGAATGTCTGTTTAGCGTTTTTCTTATTATCCTTCAGATATTGAAGTTCTCCAAGCCCCAGCATGCAATATATCTCTCCTCTGGGGTCTCTCGTCTGCCTGAAAAGACTGCTTGCTTCTTTAAATTTCTTAGCTGAATGTTGTCTATCACCCATCATCTTATAGGTAGTGCCCATGCTCCATAATGTATAGGCATAGCTAACCCTGTCGCCAATCTTTTTATATAATGATTCCGCCTTTTTGAAGAGTATAGGAGCGCTTTTTTATAGTCATTGTTCGTCCTTCTTGCATTGCCAAGTCCGCAATAGGAGTATGCAATTCCAAAAGTATCTTTCAGCCCCTGAAAGCCTTCATTTGCCATAGTGTAATACTTCTCTGAGTCAGAAAACCTCTCAGCAATTCTTGAGCTTCCGCCAAGACCGCAGTAGGAATAATTGATGCCTGACTTATTTTTGAGAGTTTTAAATAATGTTAAGGACTCATGAAACAATGCAACTGCCTTCTTTATATCTCCTTTTATCCTGTAAGTTCCTGCCTTTGCCCAAAGAGAGAATGCTTCGCCGTTTTTGTCTTTAAGCGTCCTATAAATCCCCAGAGCATTATTAATCTCTCTCAAAGCGTCTTTCCACTTGCCAAGCGCCCTGTGGCAAAGACCCAACCCTGACAGGGCGTCAGCAATGGATGCCCTGTCATTGAAGACCTCCGCAAGATTAAGGCCCTCCTCATAATAAGTTTGCGCCTTATGAAATTCTCCCTTTGCCCTCATGGTATCGGCAATAGCAAGGAAACAGTCAAGGGCACAGGCCATGTCGTTAGTATCCTTAAAATATTTTAACGCCTTTTTGTAAAGCTCAATCGCCTTATTATATCTTGCAGACACCCGATGTTTCTCCGCATCCCGAAAATAATCACTTCCTAAGTTTTTCATATCCCTATCCTGGTATAATCCTCACCCATAGGAATGGGTAAAGAAGTTTATAATCGTTAGTACGAGTCTTTAAGCAGGAAAGACAGTTTTGTGTCCTCCTTATGGGTCTCTCTTTTGAGAGGCACCATTTGCAAAAGACTACTGCTT
>JACQXF010000036.1 GCA_016208855.1 Nitrospirota bacterium
ATATAGACAAAAAATCTTTTCATATTTATCCTGTGTCATTCCCGAGGTTTTTATCAGGAATCTATATCCTTTGAATTCTGGATTCCCGCTCAACGGACTGCGGGAATGACAGCGCTTATCCACACACTTCCCGGAAGAACCAAATAAAATTATCTCCCGATTCTTCCCTCTATCATGTCATAAACCTTTTTTCTATGGATAATCCCCAATATCCAAATCTCATTCCCCGATATTTTAAACACCACTCTATAATCCCCGACTCTCAGTTTCCAGTACCCCTTAAGTGTCTTTCTTAGGGGCTCTCCGTATTGATGAGGAGCAGTTGTAAGGCGGGTCTCTACAGAGTTTTTAATACGGCTTTTAATTTTCTCATTAATCAGCGGCAGATCAATTGACTTAACGTCAGGATGGTATCTGAGCTCAAAAGACAAGACTACCACACCTCGCTATGCTTTAAGGCCTTTGCCCTCTTAAAAGTAGCTTCCCTTTTTTCTGCAAGTGACGACAGGGCAATATCGTCTTCCATCTCTAAAGCCTCTTTTACAAGGTCTCTTACCTTAAGAGACAGCGAAACACCGTCGCGTTTTGCAAGATGCTCAACATTAACAAAGAGCGGTTTTTCAAGGACTACGTTAATTCTTGGGTTCTTTGCCGGCATACTGCTTACCTCCTTTAATCAGTAGCAGTGTAACACTTATGTAGCACTCATGTCAAATCTAATTATACTTTTACCCCTCTTTCAATTTGTTTGCTCTTTATCGCTTTAATCTTATCCCTTATCTCTGCTGCGCGCTCAAATTCAAGCTTCTTCGCCGCCTCTTTCATCTCATTCTCAAGCTTCTTAAGCGCCGTCTCGTCTCCATATTCAGCCGTCTCTTCTGCTGCCATAGGCACTGTCCAGTAATCAGCCTCATAAATAGAGCTTAATATATTGGTTATCTCCTTCTTAATTGTCTTAGGCGTTATTTTATGTTTAATATTATATTCTTTTTGAAGCACGCGCCTTCGCTCTGTCTCATCCATTGCTGTCCTCATTGAGCCTGTTATGTTATCTGCATAGAATATAACCCTTCCGTTTACATTCCTTGCTGCCCTGCCTATTGTCTGAATAAGAGAACGGCTTGAGCGAAGGAAGCCCTCCTTGTCTGCATCAAGTATTGCAACAAGAGAGACCTCGGGAAGGTCAAGCCCTTCTCTTAAGAGGTTTACCCCGACAAGGACATCAAACTTGCCAAGTCTCAGGTCCCGTAAGATCTCTATCCGCTCAAGGGTGTCTATATCTGAGTGCAGATACGCTGCCTTTATTCCAAGCTCCCGGTAGTGTTCTGTCAGGTCTTCCGCCATTCTCTTTGTAAGCGTTGTTACTAAAACCCGCTCTCTCTTCTTTATCCTTTCCCTTATCTCTCCAAGAAGGTCGTCAACCTGTCCCTTTATTGGCCTTATGTCTATCTCAGGGTCTATTAATCCTGTAGGCCTTACAATCTGCTCAACCACCCCGCCCTTTGATTTTCCAATCTCATAATACGCAGGGGTTGCAGACACATATATTGCCTGATTTACCCTGTGTTCAAATTCGTTAAATTTAAGCGGCCTGTTATCAAGCGCAGAAGGAAGCCTGAATCCAAAATTAACAAGGGTCTGCTTCCTTGACCTGTCTCCTTCATACATGCCGCCAATCTGCGGCACTGTCACATGCGACTCGTCTATTATCAGTAGATAATCTTCAGGGAAATAGTCAATAAGACACGCAGGCGGCTCTCCCGGGAGACTCCCTCTAAGATGCCTTGAATAATTCTCTATCCCGTGACAGTATCCGAACTCCTTTAGCATCTCCATGTCAAACCTCGTCCGCTGCTCAAGCCTCTGCGCCTCAGGTTTTTTACCCTCTTTAAGAAAATATGAGATCCTCTCTTTCATCTCTTGGGTTATAGCAGCAAGCGCCCCTTCAATCCTTGTCTTTGGCGTGACCCAATGGCTGTTTGGATATAATGCAATCTTTGTAAGACGCCTGAGTGTCCTGCCTGTCAGGGAATCAAACTCATACAGGGCGTCAATATCGTCGCCAAAGAATTCAACCCTTACTGCGTTGTCTCCCGAGAATGAAGGGAATATCTCAACAACATCTCCTCTAACCCTAAATGTGCCCCTGTGAAAATCCTCGCTGCGCTCATAAAGCATATCCACAAGCTTTCTTAAAAATGCGTCCCTTCCTGTGCGCATGCCCTCTTCTATAAACATATGCATCCCTAAATAATCCTCAGGAGAGCCGATGCCGTAAATACAGGATACAGAGGCAACAACAATCGTATCGCTTCTCTCAAGCACGGCCCTTGTTGCCGAATGCCTCATCCTGTCAATGTCATCATTAATCAATGCGTCTTTTTCTATGTATGTGTCTGTTGAGGGGATATAGGCCTCAGGCTGGTAATAGTCATAGTAGCTGACAAAATACTCAACTGAGTTTTCAGGGAAGAAAGTTTTGAATTCTCCGTAAAGCTGCGCTGCAAGGGTCTTGTTGTGCGCAATAACAAGCGCGGGCTTATTCACATTTGCAATGACATTTGCAATGGTAAATGTCTTTCCTGAGCCTGTAACGCCAAGAAGCGTCTGATGCTTATCTCCCTTGAGCAGTCCTTCCGTAAGTTTCTCTATGGCCTTTGGCTGATCGCCTTTAGGCTTAAAGTCAGAGGCTATTTTAAATGTGTCTGAAGATTTTCTTTGAGGGGCTGGCATGCTGTTTGCTTTTATTACCTATCCAGCGGGCTCCTCACGCCAAGTATGTTTTTTGTTGCCACATGAGTGGAAATCATCGTGGTCTGAAGATTGCTGTGACCGAGCAATTCCTGAATGGTTCTTATGTCATATCCGTTTTCGAGCAGATGTGTGGCAAAACTATGCCTGAGAGTATGAACCGATGCCTGCTTAGTGATTTCAGCTTCTGCAGAAGCGGCTTTAAATGCCTTTTGAAGCGACGCCGGATGAATATGATGCCGACGGACAATTTTAGTTCTTGGATCAACTGATAAGGATTTTGAAGGGAATAGCCAGAACCAGCCCCATTCCTTTCCTGCATTGGGATATTTTTTCTCAAGCGCATTGGGCAGGTAAACGCCATTCATGTCCTCTTTTCTATCGCTGTCATAAAAAGACCGGATTTCGGCAATATGCTTTATCAGATCGTCTTTTAATGATTCTGGAAGCACGGTTCTTCTGTCCTTATCGCCCTTTCCCGCCCTTACAATCAACATCCCCTGCTCAATATCAACATCCTTAATTCTTAAGTTCAAGCATTCATGAATACGTAAGCCGCAGCCATAAATGAGCATTGCCATTAACCGATTAATGCCGGACAGCTTGTCAAATATAGAATGAACCTCTTTTATCGTAAGCACAACAGGGAGTCGTCTTTTATAAATTGCCCTAACCGCATTCAGTTCATCATCCCCTATAGGCTTATCAAGGACATGACGATAAACGAACACAAGCGCATTAAGCGCCTGATTCTGAGTAGATACGGAAACCTTACGTTCTACAGCAAGATACTAATGAGTTCATAAGTAAAGACACATAAATTAAACGTCATGCCCGAGGTTCTTAATCGGGCATCCAGTTCTTTAGCTGTCTGGATTCCCGCTCAACGGACTGCGGGAATGACAAGCTATGTGGCTTTACTTATGATCAAAAAAAAAAAAAAAAAATTGCTGCATATCAGCAACGGACAGGTCATCAGGA
>JACQXF010000037.1 GCA_016208855.1 Nitrospirota bacterium
ACCAGTGATATTGTTGCCAAAAGCAAAAGACGAACCACCTTTCGAATTGATAGTTGGGCAGCGAAGATATGAAGCATGCAAATACCTAAAAAAAGATAATATCGATGCGAAGTTTGCAAAAAAGGGTGATAAAATTTAATTAAAAATAAACCCTTAAAGGAGGCTGAGGATGGCTACAAAGAAGGACTTGATTGATGCATTAAACAAGGATCTTGGGCTTGAGCTTGGGGCGGTAACGCAGTATATGTGGCATCATGTAATGGCAAAAGGGCCTGAGAGTGCAACAATAAACAAGATATTCAGGGAGATAAGCATTGTAGAGATGAAGCATGCCGAGGCATTTGCTGAGAGGATTGTCTATCTGGGGGGAACCCCTACGACAAAGCCTGCAGAGATTAAGATGGGAGGAGACCTCAAAAATATGATGGAAGACGACCTTGCAGGCGAAAGGAATGCAATCAGGGTTTATAGCTCACACGTTAAACTTGCAGAAGAACTTGGGGACATGGTAACAAGGCGAATGCTTGAAGATATTATAAAAGATGAGCAGGGGCACGATGACAGGTGGAGCACCATCCTTGGCATAAAGTCTTTGGCAGAGGAGGAGTAGATAAGATGAGGATAGAACTTGAAGGCTCACTTCTTAAATTTATTCCTGAAAATGAGAGGGAAAAGACAGACCTTAATCATCTCTGGAGCATAATCATCGGATGTGTTAGCGAGGGGAAGAAGCTGGTGCCTGTAGGGCAGTATGTACCGGGGATGAAAGAGGTTGCCACGTTTAACATAGAGTAAGCGAAGAGGTTTTATATCTGAGGAGGAGGGTTAACAATGAAAAAAATTATAGTTATTTTTGTTGTAGCAGCAGTATCTATCTTCCTGTCAGCATCAGATGCGGTGTCATTATGGTCAGGGTTAGGGGTTCCCCCCTTTCCAAAAAAGTGGAGGAGCTTCACTCATGTAAAGTCTATGGTCATTCCTGACAAAAACCACGGCCTTTACGGGTTTCACCACATATATGCCAATAAAGGGTCAATTAACACCCTGAAAAAGGGAGGCTCTTATCCGGAGGGCGCTGAATTTGTCGGGGTATTTTACGATGTGGTTACAGAGAAGGACGGCTCAATAACACAGGGTAAAAAACTTTTTTATGTTTACATGAGAAAGGCTGATGCTGCAAAACAGACCGGAGGATGGCATTACGCAGCCTATGACCCTCAAGGCAATTACCTTAAGAAGGATGTAAAAAAAGAATGCTTTGAGTGTCATATTGCTGCAAAGGACTCTGATTACATATATTCAAAATTTATTGAATAAGTTAACCCGGAAAGGAGGATAACATGAAAGACCTTAAGGCAAGAGACATAATGACAAGGCCGGTTGTATCGGCAAGGAGGAATGCATCTGCCAGAGACATTGCTATGCAGCTTCTTTCAGGACTTTACAGCGGCATGCCTGTGACTGATGAAAACGGCAAGGTTGTGGGTGTTGTTTCTGAGTTTGACCTTCTCGGGCAGGTCTGCGAGGGGAAGGAGCTTGTTAAGCTTACTGCCGAGGATATAATGACAAAGAATCCAATTACTGTAGATGCCAATACAAAGGTTAATGATGTGCTGCAGGTCATGCTTGACAACAACATAGTAAGACTCCCTGTAGTAGAGGATGGCCATCTTGCAGGCGTAGTGGCAAGGTGCGATATACTCAAGGCCTATATTGAGCCTGAGTTTGTAACCTACATGTAGGTCGTTTGACAAGGGAGGCGGCTGCCTCTTCAGCAACCGTCTCCTTTATCTCTTCTTTATAACATCATCAGCCCAGCTTAATGCAGCGGCAACAGTTGGAAATCCTATGGTGCTTGTAAGCAGAATAATAGCGTGGTATATTTCCTCAGGTTCTGCGCCGGCCTTTAATGCCCTGCGTGCATGGGAATGTACTGAGCCCTCTGATCTTATAGCAGTGGCAGCAGCAAGCTGTATGAGCTGGGATGTCTTTTCATCTATAGGCCCTGTCTTTCTTGTTGTGTTGCCCAGGCTTTCAACAGAGTCAAAAAACTCTCCAAACCTCCTTTTTAAGGTTACATAATGTTTGGGCAGTTTTGCCATAGCACACCTCCTTAATCTTTGGAATAACGCTGTCTTGATTATTAAAAATTCTATCATAAAGAAAAAAGATTGCAATAAGAATTTTATTTCTGAATTTGCAGTGCGGTTGCAAAAGAATTTGTCTATGATAAGATTTGACTATAACTCATAGAAAGGAGGCTCCTTACTATGGACGCACAATGACACAGACAAAATTATGGTATCTAAAAAATCTCGATATCTTCGATGATCTTAGTGATGAGGAAGTCAAGATGATCGATGCATATACAAATATGAGGGAAGTGAAGAAGGGAGAAACCCTATATTTCCAAGGAGGAGCAGATAAGAACAAAGAATAGCAAAAACCCTTCTTAATCTGCTTGATGATTTCGGTGTTCCCTACAAAGGCGGGTATCTGCTGAAAATCAAGCTTACCCATAAGGATTATGCAGGTCTCATAGCTTCAACAAGGGAGACGGTCACCACAGCTTTTAACAAGCTGAAAAACGAAAGCATTATCGATTTTGAAGGGAAATATGTCGTTATTAAGTCAATGGATAAGTTAAAACTTCTTGCCCAATAGCATCGTCCCTTGAATTTTTACCTTGCTATTCTACAATTTTTTATGGTGCTTCCGGGAATTGTGTGAGCGAGCACCGTCATTCCCGCAGTCCTTTGAGCGGGAATCCAGTTTATTTAAATGAAAAGATTTTTTGTCTATATTCTTTGCAGTAAACGAAATGGCACCTTATACACAGG
>JACQXF010000038.1 GCA_016208855.1 Nitrospirota bacterium
TTGAGTTTATAAACAGACTCTAATTATATACCCACAGAAATGTCGGAAGAACCAAATTTTACATGTCCTAATATGAGCCGAGGCAAATCTGAAGCATAATGAGAAAAAACATCAAAAAATTCTTCCGTCTCTTCTTTTTTTATATTCTCCCTGTAACTATTATATTTGTGCCATTGATTTTTATTCTTGCAGTTGTTCAGAATAAGCCTTTTATGTTAGAAACAAAGGCAGCTGATGTTGATGATGCTGCCCATGTCCGTTCCCTCATAAAAAGGTCTTTAACAAGCCTTAATAAACACGAAGGTGAAGTTCTTATATCAGCCTCAGAAGAAGACCTTAATGCTGTGGCAGTTTTTATGGCAAGGGGTATCCGCAGGCTTGACGGACGAGTTAATATTACACCGTCCGGCCTTGAGGCCTTCTTTTCTTTACGTTTGCCTCATAACCCCATAGGCAGCTATATAAACCTTTATATCAGGGTAATCCCTTCCCAGTCAGAATTTAAGATTGCGGAATTTTCTATTGGCAGAGTGAAGATACCAGGCTCGGTGGCGCTTTATTTATTGCGTCTTGCTATGGATGGTATCCTCGGAGATAAACAGGGGACGAATATCCTCAACTCTGTGCAGTCTGTTCTGTTTGAGCAGAGTACGGTTACGGTGCGTTTTAAGCATGCGCCTTGCCTTAATTTAGTGCGTGATTCTCTTAAGGAACGCTTATCAGGAGTAAGGGACTACTTCTCACCTCTTGGCAACCCTCAGACAATCCGAATTTATTATAGGGAATTAGCAGATATCGGGATGAAACACCAAGATAACCAGAAAGTGTCTCTTGCTGTATTCATAGGCCCACTCTTTAATCTGGCGCTTCAAAGGTCTCTTGAGGCAGACCCTGCAGAGGAAAACCACGCTGCAATAATGGCCCTTGCCATATACGCAGGACACTACCGTTTTGGAAACCTCGTTGGCCCTGTAGTAGATGAGAAGACGAGGTTGCTAAGACTTAAGACTGCCAATATAACGCTTGGAGGCAGAGAGGACCTGAGGCTTCATTTTGTTATTTCAGCAGGGCTTAAGCTTGTTGCTGAAAGCGGTATGAGTCATGCGGTCGGCGAGTTTAAAGAACTGATGGATGCAGCCCGTGGAGGCAGCGGCTTTAGTTTTGCAGACCTTGCCGCTGACAGGGCAGGGGTGCGCTTTGCAGAGGCTGCAACCGACCGCAAGGGCGGGGCGCGGAGGCTTCAGATGCTTTTTGCTAACGGAGCCTTTGAAGGGATGTTTTTCCCGCTTGTAGCTGCCCTGCCGGAGGGCATTACACAGAAAGAATTTCAGTATCAATACGGCAATGTCGAGGATCCCGGATACCGTGCTCTGGTAGAAAAAATTGATAATGCCATTAATAAGCTGCCTGCTTATTCTGAGAGATAGTTGGTTTCTTGTAAAATATCTCGACATCAGTCTTGTTGGGACTTGCCGTTGAGTATGCGGGCGATTTCTTCCCATCCAATACGTTCTTCCTTATCCAGTCCATGCAGTTTGCCGATGCTTGCTGCGGAACTTGGGCTAACTTTAAGAACCTTATGAACCCCCTGCTATATCAGGTTCTTCATTGCCTTAATTTCAATTTGCCTGTCAAGCCGGAAATCTTCCCCTCCGAAATAAACTACTGTCCCTTTCTTCAAACCCAATTGATCAAGACTTCTCTTAAAGCCTGTTAAAACCGACGCATCTATAGTGGTTGACGTCTTGATTTCATAAGCATCCAACCCCTTTCCGTCATGAACGAGAAAATCTATTTCATCCCCATGCGAGGTCCTGTAAAAATAAAAATCAGCGCGGCCTGATGACTCCTGCGTATATTTCCGTTTAAGCTGCTCTATCACAAGCCCTTCAAAGCTGAAGCCCCGGTACGGCGACGTCCTTAAAGCCTCTATGGATGGAATGTTTAATAAATAATGAAGCAGCCCTGTGTCACGGAAATACAGCTTATGACTCTTTACCAGCCGCTTGCCTACATTCTGATGATAAGGGACAAGCTTATCAACAAGAAAAAACGTTTCCATCAATTCAACATACCTGTTGACGGTATGATAACTGACCCCGAATGCCGAGGCCGTCTGAGATGCATTCCACAGCTTTGCATGATTGTGGGCTATCATGGTCAATAACCGTATCTGCTGCTGGGGTGAGATGGATGTTTTTAAAAGGTTTAAGACATCCCTCTCTACAAATGTTTTTACATATTGCTCCATCCAGATAAGCCTGTCTTTTTCACTCCACAGAAGCGGTTCAGGATAACCTCCGCGAAGCCAGAATTCTTCCACCTCCATTTTCCGAAGGACTTTTGCCTCGGAATAACTGAAGGGAGAGAGTTCAATGAATCCTATCCTGCCGGCCAATGTCTCCGAGATGTTTTTTACAAGCATCGGATTGACCGAACCCAGCAAAACAATCCGTCCTTTCCCGGTCCTCCGGCGGTCCACATGACTTCTCAGCGCCGGAAATAATGCGGGTAAAATCTGCGCTTCATCAATTACGCAATGCTCGCCGTACTGGCCGAGGAAAAATTCAATATCAGCCGAGACCCTGACGTAGTCCGAAGGTTTCTCCATATCAAAATATCTCCATTCCGGCAATTCCATCTTTGCAAAGGTGGTTTTCCCGGACTGCCGCGGCCCTACAATGACCACAATAGGGAACAGCTTGAGATATCGGGTCAGTTTTTTTGAAATTGAACGAGTTACCAAGGGCATGTTTACATTATAGAAATATTATTTCTAATTTGCAAGGACATTCTGTGTTTCCGGTTTAAGTAATTTATGCTTTGATGAAAATCCGGGATCCAGAATTTAGCGTAGATATTAATCTATTTCTGGATATCATTACTGAATACATGTTATCCAGTTAGTAAGTTAATAAAAGATGAAATAATTCTTGTGAATTCTTATTGATGATATGGATTTGGCGATGGCGTTATTATGAGTTCTCCTCCAATTAGTTGATACGGCGAGCCTTCTGGAAGGGTGGCGTAGTCTTTATAGGTATGAATTGTTTTTTGTTCTAAGGTTGCCGGGGACATCTTAGTTTCCTCTTAATGGGTTCAGGATGGTCTTCTCTTTTTGACCTTAGGCTAACCATAGAATAGCAAAATATCTATGTCCTGTCAAAACAAGGGGAGCGCGAAGCCCTCCCTTAAAAAAACCGGTAATGGCCATTGTTTCAAAAGCCTATTAAGAGTTCTAATTCCCATGTCAAGAAATCCCCCTTAAGCCAATGCCTTTATGGCGTCAGAGAGAAAGTCAATATGCCCCTTTTCCTCGTTTGCCAGCACATTAAAGACAGCGACAGCCCTTGGCTCTTTTGCTAAGGCAGCGAGGTTTGTATAGAGATCCTTTGCTATTACTTCCTTCTGCATCGCAATCTCAAGAACCTGTTTCTCATCAATAAAGGACTCGTCAAACCTGAGAAGGAGGCTGTTTATCTCTATCTTGCCCTCTGTATAGAGCGGGTCAACAGAGTCAATATACTGCTTCATTAAGGCGGGGTCTTCGCCTGAAAAAAAGAAATAATACTGAAGGATTTTTTCCAAATGTTTTTTTTCAAAGAGCCTTAACCTCGTTAGCCTTTCTTTTATAGAAGGGTCTTCTACCTTTTCAGATGCCCTTTCGTAAAAGATCATGGAACCCTTCTCAAGGCTTAGGGCGAGTCTGAAGGTTTCAAGAAGCTCCTCTGTAAGTTCTGTAGCAACTGCCTTCTCCTCAGGGAATCCTTTTTCAAGCTCATATGGCCATTTAAGGATGCCGCCTTCAAGGTGCATTATATTTTGAAATCCGTGAGAGCATAAAAGGATAGAGGCGCCGAGACTTCTGCTTCCTGAACGGCAGTAGGGAACGACTTCTTTATCCCTTGATACTTCATCAATCCTGTATTCCAGCTCCCTCAAAGGGATATTAACAGAACCCTTTATGTGTCCTGAGGCATACTCTTCAATCTCACGGACATCCAAAAATACAGTGCCTTCAGAGCCTATAGCATCCTTTACCTGCTCTGCCTTTACTCTCTTTATCTTATCAAGGGGACACTCTATCTTCATTTTTTGCCTCTATCTCCTGTTAGCTTTCCATCTTGCAGGCTTGTCAGCTTGTTGGCTGGCTGCTCTTGTAAAATTTTAACATATTTTGAGAATAAGCAAGAACTCCCTCTGCTCTTGGCACAGGGTTCTTAACAGCTATACATTAGGAGAGTACGAACAAAAATGGATGTTTGATGCGCTGCGGGGGATTCTGAATAACTTAGAGCGTCATAAACTGCTTATGTATGTCATCATAAGTTATAAAGAGGGTATCTTTAGCCTTGAGTTCCTTTGTCGTGCTGAGTTCAATCTGCTTGTCTTTTATAGCCAGTTCAGAAAGCTTTATAGTTATATTCGTGCTTTTCGGGCTAAGGAGCACTTCGTCATAAACATATATGGCAGCGTCCCCCCTAAGACCTCTTGGCTGATATATCTTTGTGTAGGCATGGCTGCCATCTATTATAACGTCAATCTTTATTGGCGACCTGTCAGTCTTAAACTTCATAGCCCCCGGGGCAGTGCTGTTTGTCTTTCTTATCGCAGACGACCTGTATTTGAAGGACATAACAAGGACGGATTTATCCTGCGGATAATACGACATTCTATGGGTGGTCAGAGGATAGAATATAACAAGCGGGACAAAAAGTATTACTGATGCAATGAGATAGTGTGCCTTGCTTGGGAATTTTATTAAGACTTTTTCATAGACTTTCTTTGAGGCAAGGTCACTACGGAACTCTTCAATCTCTTTAGAGATATCTTTATAATGAGGAGCCTGCAAGATTCTTATCCTTGAAGTGTCTGTATTTTTTTTAAGTTTAGGTATCCTTTTGCCTTCGTATCTTTCGTCTGTCCAGATGTTTCCTTCCCTGAAGTGGCAGTCGCGCTCCTCGCACGCCACCATAAGCACGCCTTTAGCGCCTTTCTCAAGCATACTTTCTGCATAACGGGGATTCAATGCGCTGACGCAAGGTACAGTAAATGTAAGTACGCCTTCTTTTGAGGGTGGTGTTGCTGAGAATGAGCATCTTACAGCTACAACCTCAGGCTGCTTCTCCTCAATGGTCTTTAGTATGCTGTCAATATTAAATGAAGGTATATCAATTGCAAGCACAGGACAGGAGCCTACGCAGGTGGCGCATCCCGAGCATTTGTTTTCAAAGAGCATTGCCTTCTTCTTGTCATCTACATGCTGCATTATTATTGCCCTGTAAGGACAGTCTATGTAGCATTGCTCACAGCCAACGCACTTATCTTTGTTTATGTTTGCGTAAGGGTTGCGTTTCCCTTTTATAAGCCATGGGAGCGTAAATAACAACAGAAATGAGCCTATAAATATAGCCCAGTCATAAGATGCCGGTATAATCTTTAAGAGCGGATATCCAAACAGATAAAACCAGTCCATGCTCATACCAAAGGGTATCTTTGAGAGGCTTGCCTCTGCATCGCTTTTTGGGGGAAAGAATATTGAAAAGATGACTAAACTCAATGTTATTGTTATCCATAGATATTTGGGCGGAATAAGTTTTGGCCTTGATATCCTCATGACATGAATCCAGAGTACAAATACTATGAAGAAGGTGAGCGCTATGTGGGCAAAGAGCAGCACCCTGAAAAGCCCTCCCAGATTTTTTATGTCAGTGCCCAAAATAGTGCCCATAATTGCGTGGCCAAACACAGGAACGAATGAAAGAAACTTGGCCGTAAGAAGGCTTGTAAGCTGCGCCCTCTCATCCCATACAAGCACATAGCCGCTTATGCCTATAAAGAGGAATAAGAGTATTGTCAGGACTCCTGAGACCCATGCAATCCACCTGAACATCCTGAACCTGTCTGTTATTATCACATGTATCATATGCCCTATTGCCGTTATCATCAGGGCGTCAGATGAATACCTGTGTATCCCCCTCATAATATTGCCTATAAGCTGGCTTGATATTATATTCACAGACTCATGAGAGAGCTTAGGGTCAATTGAATAAAATAAGAATAGATATATGCCGGAGATAGAGTCTATTATAAGGAGGTATATAGTAAGTGCTCCAAGATAGTAAAGAGGATTAAGGTGTGAAGAAAAGATCATGCTCATGCTGTGAGCTATGCGCTGGAAAAACTTATTTAATGCCGTGATGCTTGCTATATACATGATTACTACTATAATAAAACAGCTTGTCTTTTTTCTATGATATACCTCATAATTAGAATCAATTTGAGGCTCTTGCAAAAGTATGTTTACCCTCCCTTGAGGGGAGGGGATTAAGGGGAGGGTGAATGCAAAACTCTTTGATAACTATTACTTTTCACCCCCCAATAACACGAGGAGGGACATATATGGAGAGATTTACTAAGGGCCTCTATGTAAAGGTCTTTGCACTGGTAATAGTGTCTTTTATGTTTTTTGCTGTATCAGGTTCCTTTGCAGAGACAAAGGATATGGAGCTTGAGAGAGGTAAAACGCTTTACGAGAGGTATTGTGCCTTTTGTCACGGCAAAAAGGGAGATGGAAACGGACCTGCAGGTCATGTCCTTTTTCCAAAGCCTCGTGATTTCACAAGGGGTCTCTTTAAGGTGCGCACTACTCCTACAGGAGAGCCGCCATCTGACGAGGATATCTTCAATATAATAAAGTTTGGCGTACCAGGCTCTTCAATGCCGTCTTTTATTGAGATAAGAGAGGGCGATATGAAGGCTGTAGCTAAATATGTTAAGAAATTTGCCGGAATAACCGCTCCGCCTGCCCGCGTCATTCAGCCAGGCACACCGCCTCCTGTAACGCCTCAACTGCTTGCAAAGGGCAAGGAAGTTTATAATGCGATGAGATGCTGGGAATGCCACGGATATGAGGGAAGAGGCGATGGGCCAAAGGCAGCAACATTGAAGGACGACTGGGGACAGATTGCCCCTCCAAATCCTTTCATTAAGAACATATACAAGGGCGGCGGATCGCCTCAGGATATTTATCTCAGATTTACAACAGGCATGAGCGGAAGCCCTATGCCGTCATATGAAGACTCTTTAACTGACGGGGAGCGCTGGGCTGTAATATTCTACAATTACACTCTTTCGGGTATAGACGGCGTTAAGGTGCCGTTCCCTTCCACAAGAAAAGAGAACAAGCCTTCAATTGTGTTGAAGTAGCATAATTAATAAATAGTAATATCAAAGAAGGAGAGGGCAACCTCTCCTTCTTTTTTGGTTCTTCCGACATTTCTGTGGGTATATAATTAGAGTCTGTTTATAAACTCAACATTAAGACGTCATTCCCGCATCCTTACTAAGACGGTCATAAGTAAAGCCACATAGCTTGTCATTCCCGCAGTCCGTTGAGCGGAACGGACTGCGGGAATGACAGCGCTTATCCACACACTTCCCGGAAGAACCTCTTTTTTTGTTTAAAGCACAGGAAGTTATAAAATTTTGTACGCAGATTTTCGCAGAAAAACAGGATATTGAATTATCATGCAAATCTGAGTTTGTCTGCGTTCGATTAAGTCTTTGTTCGTAAGATTTTTTAAAAATATGTTCTATATCATAACGGCGTCTATATGTGTTTTGATAAAATATCCTCCAGTTTAGCACTCTAAAAACAATACAAACAGGGAGGTAAATAATGGAGAGGCGAAATAGGCGTATTTATCTGAGCGTTTTTGCATTGTTGTTTGTATTTTCTTTTGTTGCAGCTGTATCTGTCGCTTTTGCAGAGCCCGCTAATACAGGGCTTGAGCGGGGCAAGGTTCTTTATGAGAGATACTGCGCATTCTGCCACGGCAAGACAGGTGAAGGAAACGGTCCTGCAGGTCATGTCCTTTTCCCAAAGCCGCGTGACTTCACAATGGGTCTCTTTAAGGTTCGCACCACCTCATCAGGGCAGCCTCCAACAGACAGCGATATTATGAACATAATAAAATATGGCATGCCAGGCTCATCTATGCCTTCATTTATAGAGCTGAAAGAGGGCGATGTCATGGCAGTAGTAAAATATGTAAAAAAGCTTGCAGACATTACAAAAGAGCCAAAGGGAACAATACAAACAGGCACACCGCCTGCTGTTACGCCGCAGCTGTTGGCATTAGGCAAGGAAGTGTATGAGAAGAAGGCGCAATGCTGGAAGTGCCACGGCATGGAGGGCAGGGGTGATGGTCCAAGCGCTGCTACGCTTAAAGACAGCTGGGGGCAGGTTGCTCCGCCAAACCCATTTAAGAGAAATATATACAAGGGCGGCGGGTCGCCTCAGGACATTTATCTCAGGTTCACAACCGGTATGGACGGAAGCCCTATGCCTGCCTATGAAGAGTCTTTGACTGACGAGGAGCGCTGGGCTGTAATATTCTATAATTACACCCTTGCAGGTATGGACGGCGTTAAGGTGCCGTTTCCATCCAAGAGGAGCGAGAATAAGCCTTCAGTACTACTCAAATAGTAAAATTGTTGATTCTTTCGTATCTAAGATGAAGGATTCAAGTGGTCAAGGATTCGAGGGGTCAAGTGAAACTTTCAAAAGATAAACACTGGAACCCTTGAATCCTCGAATCCTTTCTCGCTCTCTTAGTATAGATGAGTAGATGAACCATAGACCGCTTGAATCCCTTTCATTTAGCGAGTGTCTTAATTACTCTTTTTAGTTCATCTAAGTCCGATGATTTTACAATATACGCCTCAGACGCCCATACAGCAAAATCGTCTCTGTAGTCATAGGCTGTTGACATAATTACAGGAGTATCCGGCCTTTTTTCTTTCATTTTTCTGAGGAGTGTTATTCCGTCAATATCAGGCATTAGTATATCAAGTGTGACAACGTCAGGGTTTTCTTTTTCAAATATGCTCATCCCCTCCTCGCCTGTACTTGAGGTTAGGACCTGATAGCCCTCCTCCTCCAGCTCTTCCTTATAAAGCCTTAGTATGTTTACATCATCATCTACAACAAGCACTTTCATGGCTTCCTCCAATATGGTGTTATTAAGTTATTATTGATGACTTTCTCCTATGGGCAGGTAAATTTTAAATGTCGTGCCTCCTTGCTCCTGACTGGTCGCCCCTTCTTCCCTGCCTTGGGCCTCTTTGCACTTACTTTCAACACTGATGCGTCCTTTATGCTCTTGAATAATCCTATGGGTTATGGCAAGCCCAAGCCCTGTGCCGTGCGGCCGAGTTGTAAAGAACGGATTAAATATATTCTTAAGGTCTTCCTTCTTAATGCCGCAGCCTGTATCTGAAACGCCTATGACTGCATCGTTGCCTTCCTGCCATGTCTTTACTGTAACTATGCCGCCCTCTGTAGACTGATTGGCATTTGTAATAAGATTTAATATTGCCTCTTTAATCCTGTAAGGGTCAACAGTTACCATGAGAGGGATACCAGATAAATCCTTGGCTATGGTATTGCCTTTCCCTATTATCTCAGGCGTAGTTAATGTTATTATCTCATCTATCAGCGTATTTATATTTATATTCTGTTTTACAATTGTTGCTGCCCTTACAAAGCCTAATACATCCCTCAATATCTCTTCAAGCCTTTGCACTTCATTGACAATAATATTGGCATATCCCCGCTGCTCCCCTGCAAGTTTTTTCTCAAGCCTTCTTGCAAACCCTCCTACGGCTACAAGGGGATTTCTTATTTCATGGGCAACTCTCGCAGCCATCTCTCCGAGCGCAGCCATTCTTTCGGTTGCCGAGACTTTTTCCCTGAGGGCCTGAAGCTCTGTTATGTCACGGGATATGTGGACAGTGCCTATAAGGTTTTTAGCAGAATCAAAAATCGGTGAAACTGAAATAACAAATGTACCGCCCATGAAGGGGTCAGTCACCTCTTCAATATGAGGTTTAGCTGTTTCTAATGTTTTGTAATGAGGGCATTCTTTCCAGGGTTCATCTTTGCCGTGAAAAACCTCGTAGCATTTTTTGCCGATTATCTCTTCTTCGGGCTTCCCAATCTTTGTAAGCACGGCCTCATTGACATGCCTTATGTTGAAGTCTTTATCAGTGAAATAAAGCATATCGGATATAGACTCAAATACATTCTGCAGTTCTGACTGGGCAAGGGATACCTCTTCAAATAGGCGGGCATTTTCTATGGCGCCTGCTACCTGTGCAGTAAAGCCCATGAGAAATTGCAGATCCTCATCGCCTATCGCTTTACGGGTAAAGAAGTTATCAACCCAGATAAGCCCTATTGCCTTATCTTTTGCAATGAGCGGGGCAACGCCAAAGGCCTCTGTTCCGAGCTGCTGTATTAAAAGCGGCTCTGCAAAAGGCTCTTTTTTTATGTCTGTGACATTGATAGGCCGTTTATCCTTTATGCACTGAGAAAGGATGGAGTCCTCGCGGAGGCTGATATTTATATTGCGGCTTACAGTATCCAGATAAGTATCCATCTTAAAGGAGCCTTTTTCTATCTGCTCCATCAGGTCTTCTATGCCCTTGCCTTCAAGAGAGATCCATACCTTGCCTGCTTCTTCGTAGCTTGCAGGTCCTACGCCCATTACGCCCTTGAGGATGTCTTTTGACTCGTCTACAAGAAAGAGCAATGCCCTGTTAAACCCTAAGCCGTTTCCCATGGTAACCACAGTAAGGACCATTCTTAGGAGCCTGTCAAGGTCAAGGGTGCTTCTTACAAAAGAGTTTATTAGAAATAATCTCGATAGTTCCTGATTTTTTCTTATCAGGTCTTTTTCAATTGCTTTTCTTTCTGTAATGTCTCTGGAGATCCCGCTTATGCCTGTGACATTCCCTGCTGAATCAAGTATGGGAGAAAGCGTAAGGCTTACCTCTATTATTTTTCCGTCCTTTGCCTGTCTGAGGGTCTCAAGGTGCTTTATTGTGTCTTTCCGTTTTATTTTTTCTATTGTCTTTCTCTCTTCGTTATGCAGAAACTCGGGAACCATGGGAAGAAATTTTCCAAGCACCTCTTCCTCTGTATAGCCGTAGATCTTTTCTGCCCCCTTATTCCATGAAGTAATCAACCCGTCTGTATCAGATGCTATAATGGCATCCGCGGAGTTATCTATAATACTTTCAAGATAATCCCTTGTCTGTATAACTTCCCAGTAAAGCGACAGTATCTTACCCTCTTTCTCCAGCTCAGAAGTATAAAGCCGCGCATTTTCAATAGCAATGGCAGAGGCAGAGGCAAAGGTTAAGAGGATCTCAAGGTCATCCTGCGTAAATTGCGTAATGCCTGTAGAGTTTGCCTTATCATAAAGGCCTAATGTGCCTATTACCTGCTCTCCGATTTTAAGCGGAACGCAAAGCACTGAGGTTGCCTCAATAACAGGAACGTAAAGCTTTGGAGGCATCTTTGCTACATTATCAACCATTAAAGGCTCTCCTGTCTGCGCTACATAGCCTGCTATTCCTTCTCCTAATTTCAATGACATGGCATACTTTAGTCCTTCAGCTAATCCGTGGGACGCCTTTATCTTGAGTTCGCCGTCGTCAAAAAGCCTTAATATGCATCCCTTTACATGCAGCAGCTTTGATACCTCTTCGCATATATACGGCAAAAGGGTATCCATGCTCAGTATGGATGTTATGGCCTTTCCTACCTCATGGAGGGTCTTTAATTCTTCAAGCCTTGCCTTTGACCGTTTATATAGCTCTGAGTTTCTGATAGCAGAGCTTATATTGTGAGATATTACGATTAAGATATTGGCCTCGTCCTGACTGTAGCTGTAAGGCTCGCGGGTCTGAAGCGTTATAACGCCTACTGCCTTATCCTCCCATATAATAGGCACGGCAAGTATTGAGAGAAACTCCTTTGCCGCTATGGGAGGGATGTCCTTGAAGCGTGGCTCTTTACTTACATCTTCTACTGCGAGAGGCTGGAGTTCCTGAGCCACCCATCCTATAATCCACTCCCCAAAGGAGAGACAGTCCCTGCCAATGGCATCCTGCCTGAGGCCTGTTGCGGCGTTAGCGCAGATGCATCTTTTTTCAGGGTTTACAAGATAAATAGAGCAGACCTCTTTTTCTAAAATCTCGGCAGTTACTTGAGTAATTTTATCAAGGATATCTCTTAGCTCAAGTGTGGAGTTAGCTATCCGGGCCACCTTTGTCAGGAGTTCAGTAGGAGGATGTTTGTGTTGATGCCCTTTATCCTGCATGGCTGTAGATTACCTTATCTTTTTCCTTAAGTTTTTTATAAAGAGAGATATATCTTTTTGCTGACTCTTGCCATGAGAAGTCCTCTGACATGGCGTTTTTGCATATCTTCTGCCACTGCTTTTTATCCTTAAACAGAGCTGCCGCTTGCTTAACTGCCTCAAGCAGCTTGTCAGCCGAGTATCCACCAAATAAAAAACCAGTGCCTGTGCCCTTATCTATATTATACTGGGTTACTGTGTTAATGATGCCTCCTGTTTTTCTTGCAATAGGGATTGTGCCGTATCTTAGGGCTATTAACTGCCCAAGCCCGCAGGGCTCATACCTTGAGGGCATTAGAAATGCATCAGAGCCTGCATATATTTTATGTGCAAGACTATCATTAAAGCCCATGGAAAAAGAGACCCGGCCTCTGTATTTTTTTTGAAGATCTGAGAACATATGTTGGAAAGACTCATCGCCTTTCCCAAGCACCGCTACCTGAGCCCCTAAATTAATAATATCATCTATTGCCTTTGCCACAAGGTCAAGCCCTTTTTGGGCTGAAAGCCTTGAGACAATCCCTATAAGGAAAGAGTCATCTTCAATAAATCCGCAGGCCTTCTGCAGCTCTGTTTTGCACCTCGCCTTTCCTTTAAGGTTTTTTGCGGTGTAACTGGCAGGTATGAGGCTGTCTTTCTCAGGGTTCCATTCCTTATAGTCTATGCCGTTTAATATCCCATAAATATCCTTGCTTCTTTTTTTCAGTACGCCTTCAAGCCCAAAACCGTACTCTTTAGTTAAAATCTCCTTTGCGTAATTGCCGCTTACTGTTGTCAGGGCGTCTGCAAAGACAATGCCCCCTTTCAAAAGGTTTATCTTTCCATAAAACTCCAGCGCTTCCATGTTAAATAGTTTCCAGCCAAGGCCTGTGAGCGGCATATTGTCAGGCGAAAATTGTCCCTGATACCCCATGTTGTGTATTGTCAATATGGTCTTGGTCTTTGGAAAATATTCTTTATAGAGTGTCTTAATGTAAACAGGTATGAGACATGTCTGCCAGTCATTGCAGTGTATAACATCAAAGTTTAGATTTAACGCTCTGAGTGCCTCAAGCACTCCGCGGTCAAAAAAGACAAACCTTGAGGCGTTATCTGGAAAATCCCCTGCAGGTGTTCCATATAATTCATCTCTGTCATAAAATTTATCATTCTCTATAAAATATACTGTAGTTCCCTGAGGGGTCTTGCCTTTCCATAACATGCCTTTTTCAGGGATGCCCGCAAGAGGCACTGTTATTTCCTTGCCAAGGGGTTTTATGCCAAAGTCCATAGCGCTTTGTTTAATCTTTCTGTAAAGAGGGAGAAACAATGCAGCGCCATGGCGGAGTTTTTTGTATTCATCAACAAGTGTTCCTGCGACATCGGCAAGCCCGCCTGTTTTTACAAATGGCATAGCCTCGGATGAAACTACGAGTATCTTCATATTATTGTCGTTTATAGCTCATGGTTCATGGCTCATAGCAACTACTGCCATCAGCCATGAGCTATTAGCCATCCTATATCTTTGCTTCTCTTAAGAACTTTGCTGCTTCTTCAGGCGGCGTTGGATTGATATAGAATCCTGAGCCCCATTCAAAGCCGGCAATCTTTGTTAGTTTTGGTATTATCTCAAGATGCCAGTGATAATAGTCGTTTATTTCATCGTGAAAGGCTGAGATATGAAGCATCATATTGTAGTGAGGCTTGTCAAGCACCTTGTCCATCTGCTTCATGGTCTTCTGAAGTATTTCTGCCAGCGTAGAGAAATCTTCATTGGGTGCAAAAGCGGAGTAATGCTGCTTGGGCAGTACCCATGTCTCAAAAGGAGACCTGGGGGCATAAGGTGAAAGGGCTATATAGTTTTTATTCTCAGATACCACTCTTATTCTGCTGTCTGTCTCCTGTCGTATTATGTCGCAAAAGATGCAGCGCTCTTTAAGCTCATAATATCTCTTGGCGCCTGCAATCTCTTCAGCCACCTGTTTTGGGATAATGGGAAGGGCTATAAGCTGCGAGTGGGAATGTTCAAGGGTTGCGCCTGCTGCCTCGCCTTCATTTTTAAAAATAACTACATATTTAAGGCGCATGTCTTTTTTAAGGTCCAGAATCCTGTAGTAATAAGCCCAAAGCATATCCTCAACCGCCTTTAGCGGCATTGTAGAGAGTGTAGCATTATGGTCAGGGCTCTCTATTATTACCTCATGAGCGCCAACGCCGCTCATCTTGTCATATATGCCCTCTCCTGTTTTTTCAAGAAGCCCTTCTATCTTAAGGGCAGGGAATTTATTTGGCACAACCCTGAGTGTCCAACCCGGGGTATCGGGGGCGCTGCCGTCAGAGCGGAATGCTATAATCTCAGGCGGGGTTGTATTTTCATGTCCGTTACAGAAGGCGCAAAAACCCCCTTTTTTAGCAGATGTCTCCCTTGTAAAGTCAGCAGGCCTTTTCCCTCTTTCAATGGATATTATTACCCACCTGCCTGCAACAGGGTCTCTTCTTAATTCAGGCATTATAACCTCCAAATAGTTTTTAGTTTCTGCACTTAAGGGCATAACTCTTGCGGAAATGACGTTTTTACGCAATTAGTTATACGCTAAATATAGTTATCGGTTATTAAATCTAAAAACTAAAACTTAACCGCCTGAAACTTGCTTAATATTATATCACTCTTTAAGTTATAATTTCTGTGTGAAACCCTCTTTTCATGCAAGGCTTCTTAACGGTCCTTTTGAAGATCCGTCGCTCTATGTAAGGGTGCTCAGGGAGGGTCGGGCATTGTTGTTTGACTCAGGCTTTACCACGAGACTTTCCAACAGGGACATACTTAAGATAAGCGATGTATTTATATCGCATACGCATATTGACCATTTTATCGGCTTTGACAGCATACTAAGGATTCACCTTATTAAGGAGTCGCCCCTCAGGCTTTACGGCCCGAGGGGTTTTATTGAGAATATAAAGGGAAAACTTCTGGGCTATACGTGGAACCTTATAGAAAGCTACCCCACAGTTATTAAGGTCGCGGAGGTTGACGGAAATACTATCAGGAGGGCAGTTTTTAGGGCTGTGGATTCTTTCAGATATGAAGATGAGGGGACAGAGTCTTTTAATGGGGTACTTCTAAAAAACGCCTCTATAAAAATATCTGCCTCGGTGCTTGACCACAAGGTGCCGTCTTTGGCATTTAGCATTGAGGAAGATTTTCACATAAATATTGACAAGGCTAAGCTTGAGAAACTGGGGCTTCCAGTCGGCCCATGGCTGAAAGGATTTAAAGACGCCATAAGGAGAAACGATATAGACAGGACTTTTACTGTCAGCGGCAGGGCATATACTTTCTCAGAACTTAAGGAGATAGCTGCTATAACGCGAGGGCAAAAGGTCTCTTATGTTACTGATGCCATAGGCAGTGAAGAAAATATACGCAAGATAAGAGAGCTTGTAAGAGGCTCAGATATGCTTTATATTGAGGCCTATTTTCTGCAAAGGGATAATGACCGGGCAAAAGAGCGCTATCATCTTACGGCACGCGAGGCAGGCCGCATGGCAAGAGAGGCAGGCGTTGGCAGGATGGTATTATTTCACTTTTCACCAAAGTACATTGACAATCCAGAGGAGATTCTTAAGGAGGCAGAGGAAGAATTTAGGGGCAGCGTGGGTTATGAAAACAGTGTTTGATAAAACAGACTTTCTTATAATCGGGGGCGGAGTCGCGGGGCTAAGGGCTGCAATTGAGGTTGCTCCTCATGGCAGTGTTCTTGTGCTTACAAAAGATAAGCCTGCTGAAAGCAGCACCGGCTATGCGCAGGGGGGAATTGCCGTTGCCTTAAGCGATGAAGACGAGGTCGGGATACATTATGAAGATACTATAAAGGCAGGCGATGGATTATGCAGGGAAGATGCGGTAAGGATACTGGTTGAGGAAGGGCCTGAGGTTATCCTTGAACTTATCTCCTGGGGCGCTGAATTTGATAAAGAAGGACGCAGGCTGGCATTTACACAGGAGGCGGCTCATTCCCGAAGGAGAATCCTTCATGCCCATGGAGACTCTACAGGCAGAGAGCTTGAGAGGGCGCTTGTGAGCAAAGTGCGAACCTTTTCAGATGTCAGAAGATATGACTTTGCATTCACTGTAGATTTAATAATAGAAGACGGCAGATGTGTTGGCGCCCTTGTTTTAAGAGACAAGGAGGTCATTCCTATTTATGCAAAGGCGGTAATACTTGCAACAGGAGGCGGAGGGCAGGTTTATTCAAGGACAACAAATCCTCCTGTTACAGCAGGCGACGGAATGGCTATTGCATACAGGGCAGGCGCAGTGCTTGAGGATATGGAGTTTATACAGTTTCATCCCACTACGCTTTACTCTCCTTCAGCTCCGCAGTTTCTTTTGAGCGAGGCAATGAGGGGCGAGGGGGCGATTTTAAAGAATATAAATGGAGAGAGGTTTATGCCTGATTATCATTCCATGTCAGAGCTCGCTTCACGCGATATAGTTGCAAGGGCTATTATCTCTGAGATGGTTAAGACAAATGCAAGGCACGTCTATCTTGATCTGAGACATCTTGATAAGGATTTTGTAAGGAGGCGGTTCCCCCGCATCTATTCAACATGCCTTCAGTTTGATATTGACATAACAGAGGACCTTATACCCGTAAGTCCGGCTGCCCATTACTTTATGGGCGGAGTCAAGACTGATCTTGAAGGACAAACAACCGTTAAAGGCCTCTTTGCTGCCGGCGAGGTGGCGTGCACCGGCGTGCATGGAGCAAACCGCCTTGCCTCAAACAGCCTTCTTGAGGGGCTTGTATACGGGGCAAGGACGGGAATGGCAGCAGTTAATTGGGGAATGGGGAATGGGGAATGGGGATTAGAGAAATATAAAAGTCATAAGTTAAAGTCTGCAAATTGGAATATAGATATTGAGAAGATACGGAGTTCTCTCAGACGCATAATGTGGGATAAGGCAGGGATTATACGATGCAAAGAGTCTCTTACTGAGGCGACGGAATGGCTTAAGCAGTGGAACTTTACCCTGAGAGAGGGGGTCTTTGGCAGAAAGGAGCTTGAGCTAAAGAATATGCTGACAATTGCAAATTTAATTGTAGACTCAGCGCTTCTTAGGGAAGGCAGCATCGGCGCCCATTACCGCTCTGATTTTAAGGAAAGAGGCGAAAGCTGGCAAAGACATATTTTGTGCCAGGAAGGCAGAGAGATTAAGTGGACAGAATGAGGCGGCACTAATTGAGTTCTCCCTAATTTTAAGTGGGTAATCTTATTATTCCCCATTAGAAAAGGGGGTTAGGGGGTTGTAATACTAATGGGGAACAATCCTTTTATCCACTTTGTTAAGAGGGTTATTACCCGCTCACTGTAAGAAGGAACCATCTATGAGTTAAGACATCGGAAAGAGGTTGATTGACAAAGGTATAGCAGGAAGAAACCCATAGCAGATAATAAGGGGCATATTTTTTATGGTGCTTCCGGGAATTGTGTGAGCGAGCACCGTCATTCCCGCAGTCCTTTGAGCGGGAATCCAGTTTATTTAAATGAAAAGATTTTTTGTCTATATTCTTTGCAGTAAACGAAATGGCACCTTATACACAGGAACTCAAACTACTCTTCTTAGTGGGTTCATAGGGACAATTATCGGGGCAATCATTGGCGGTATCAGCGCCTATGTCGGAGCTGTAAGAATTTCTGACAGAGAAAGGCGATATAAAATCTTCAACGATACCGCTGAAGCTTTGCGAAATTCCCTTATCAAAACTCAACAACGGCTTATATCCCTGAATGGAGCTTGGAGCGTTATCAAGGAAGATTTTATTATTCATGATGAACTGAGAAGACGTTTTGAACTCTGTCTGTCTTCCATACCAGATGTCAGCTTTACAGAAGCTTGGAATAATTATAAATACTGGCACGATAACATAGCACAACAAACTACAAGTGATGTTATGTGGCCAGATATGCACCCTCTTAAAGATGACCCTACATTTCAACAAGCACGCAAAACTAAAGCATATGACCTCATTCAGAAAATAATTGAACATACAAAACATAAATAGAGAACTTACAACAAGCGGCTCAACCAGACGGGGCATAAGTGCGCCGTGTTTTTTATTTAATAGTCTTACGCCCCGCTGGTTAGCCATGTCGTTAGGCCAACAAAGGAGAATCTATGAATGAATATAGCACGGCAGAATGGATACTGAGTTTTATCATAACCTGGACGATCGGTCTGCTTCCACCCTTGCTTATTCGCTTTGTATTCCTAAAAAGACCTATTGGAAAAAATCCAGCCATTGGCATTTGTGGCCTTTTTTTGTTTCTCAATATTCTATTATTCACGGTATTGGGGAGTGAAAGTAAAACCCATGCTGTACAGTTGTTGATCGCTTATATCTCCTACTGGATTTTACGAAAAGAAAAGAAAGCTTCTCCCACTCCTGCAACAGTCACAGAAACAGTGACCAATGAACAAGTTCAAGAAGAACAACTCAAAAATGAACCAATTCTACCTGCAAAGAGTTCATTTGCAACGCTTGGAAAAATATCCGCCTTTATAGTACTTTTGGTGGTCATGGCTTTTGCCGGTGAAATTGGCAAAATGGTTGGGAAATCAACCGTCAACAAATATGAAACAGGGAAAAAAGACTCAACTATCAACTCGATATTACTTGAAACCTCAAAAGAGCTAAATGCCCAATTACCAATGATGGTCGATGAAGAAACAAGGCTAGATGTTACAATGGTAATGGGTAAACAATTAAACTATAAATATACCTTGGTAAATTTAAAGGTCGAAGACATAGATAAAAAACTTTTTCGAAGCAATCTAGTGTAGTGTTACTAACAGTTCTTTACATTTGTTTTGAGTGTTTTGAGCCGTCATTCCCGCAGTCCTTAAGCGGGAATCCAGGTTTTTATTTGTTTCAGAAAGACAATGGATTCCCGATTACTACCTCGGGAATGACAACATTGACGTCTCGCAGGATCTTTAATGTAAAGGGATTTATGTAAAATGATCAGATAAAATTCCTATTGCAAAGTGGCGTTGAATATAAATATTTGTACAGTGATAAATTAGGCAATTTAATAGATACAATCGAAATAGATTCTGCCAAGTGTAAACTTTAAATCCAGGCCTAACAAAACGCTCAAGCGGGACGGATAAGTAAATAGAAGGAAGGGGGTCAAGTCTTGTTTCTTGAATTTCGCTGAGGTCGGCTAATAAATTGTGTTTTCTGCAAGAAACAAGACTTGACCCCACGCAGGTAGTTGATTACTACTTTATCTAAAGAAAAACTGTTTCAAGTTCGTAACGCTATTAATTTTGCATTGAATCTTTAATAAACAGGGCTAACAAATCCTTTTTTTCGTCATTCTTGCGAAGCAGGAATCCAGAACCTATTAAAATTACTGGATTCCCGTTTTCACGGGAATGACAACTCGTTAGTTTTTAGACAGGCTCAGTGTCTCAGGTAGCATAGCAGACATTGCTCTGCTATAATGAAACTAAAGGAAAAATTTATATGGGAGGGGTGATATGCAGCGTAAAATTTTATCAATAATTGTTTTTCTTATAATGCTGTTATTTGTCCTCTCTCAGGCAGTACAGGCGGAGGAATATAAGGTCTTTATGAAAAACTGGAAGTATAACCCGCAGGAACTGACTGTGAAGGTTGGCGATAAAGTCATCTGGATAAACGATAACGATACGAGGCATACAGTGACATTCTACGACCAGTCTATTACAAGTTCAGGATATTTAAAACCCGAGGAAACCTATTCCCTTACCTTTGAAAAGCCGGGAGTTTTCAGTTATCACTGCATCCCTCATGGAGACTATGGAATGAGCGGTAAGGTGACAGTGGTTGCCAAGTAACTCAGTTTATTCATAAATAAGTTAAACACAATGGCATGGATGACTGAAAAAGCTCTATATTAGCAGCGCCTTAGCGTGTCGCTGCATAATCAGTCCTCGCATTAAATTATGCAAGGACATTTACAACACACATCAAATCCAGCAGCATTATAGAGGTTTTGAAGGCGTCTATGCCATTGTGAACTGCATTTTTTGGATTAAGGCGGGCAGACTATATTATTCAGCGTCTCTGTGAGCTTCAGGTTTTCAGAATAGTCAACCGGGCAGTCAATTACTGAAGGCACTTTTTGCGTGAGGGCGTCTTTTATAATTGGCGCAAGTTCATCCTCTGTATTGACTCTGTAGCCTTTTGCGCCAAATGCCTCGGCAAATTTTACAAAATCAGGGTTTCCGAACCTGCATCCAAATTCTCTTCCAAATTTAATCCTCTGTTTCCATGCTATAAGCCCCTCGCTGCTGTCATTAAATATAAGGCATACAATAGGCAGCCTGAGCCTCACTGCTGTCTCAAGCTCCTGCGCAGACATCATAAAGCCGCCGTCTCCGCATGCTGCCAATATTTTTTTCTCCGGATAAAGTATCTTGGCTGAGATTGCTGTTGGAAGGGCAAAGCCCATGGATGAGAATCCATTGGATATAATCGCAGTGTTTGGCTCATACACAGGGTAAAACCTTGCAATCCAGACCTTATGAGCTCCCACATCGCTTATGAGGATATCATCTCTTCCAAGGCAGTTTCTTATCTCATTTATGATCCTTAGGGGTTTTAAAGGAAAGCCATTTTGTGAGATGTTAAGGGATGAAATAATCATATCCTTTAGTTTTATGTCATAGTGGCAATCTTTTTGAAAATCAATATGCTCTGTAAGCATGCTTATCGTTGTTTTAATGTCTCCAACGAGTTCAAGCGCCTCATAGTGCGCATCTATATCAGGAGGCGTGAAATCCATATGTATGATTTTTTTGTCTCTATTTGGATTAAAATACCTTGCGCTGCATTCCATAGGGTCATAGCCAATGGCAATAATTAAATCAGCTCTCTGAAATCCGCATGAGAGAAAGTCCCTTGGCTGTAACCCGTACGCTGAAAGAAAGAGCTTGCTGTCAGCAGGTATTGCGCCTATGCCCATAAAGGATGTTGTGACAGGGATATTGGTTCTTTCTGCAAATCTAAGCAGGGCATCGGATGCCTTGCCCCTTATGACGCTGTTTCCAGCAAGAATGAGTGGGTATCTCGCATTATTAATTAACCTTACAGCCTCGTGTACTGATTGTCTTTCAGTCTCAGGATAGCTTATCTCTGCAGGCTGAATCGGCTCTCCTGCAACATCTTCCTGAGCAACATCTTCAGGGACCTCTATATGGGTCGGCCCTGGTTTCTCTATTGCAGAGACCCTGAATGCTTTTCGTATTACTTCAGGTATTACAGATGCCCTCTCTATGCTTGTATTCCATTTTGTTATTGGCTTAAATACAGAGACTATGTCTACATACTGATGGGATTCTTTATGAAATTTATATGACTCGGTCTGCCCTGTAATGGCAATCATAGGGGAGCGGTCAAGAAGCGCATCTGCTACGCCTGTGGCAAGGTTTGTTGCCCCAGGCCCGAGCGTTGCGAGGCAGGCGCCGGGTCTGCCTGTGAGCCTTCCCCATGCATTTGCCATAAATGCTGCCCCCTGCTCATGCCTTGTAAGGATGAATTTAATGCCTGAGCTGTTGATTGCATCAAGAAGATCAAGGGTCTCTTCTCCTGGGACTCCAAAGATATGGGTAACCCCCTCAGCCTCAAGGCATTTGATTAATAGTTCAGCCGCCTTCATGCATCAGCTCGCTAAAGTCATGTATGGTTGAAAACTTATTGGATTTTTTTGGCTCTGCCTTTGAATTTGCCTTTGCCTTAAAGAGAAGGTGTTTAATGCCGTAATCCTTTGCAGCCTTAAGCACATCTTCTGTGTCGTCAATAAAGAGGGAATGCTCTTTATCAAAACCGAGTTTCTTCTCTGCCCTTTCCCAGAACTCAACAAATTCTTTTGGATAGCCTACGTCAAAAGAACAGAGCACATCATCAAAATACTTGCCTATCTCTGTTTTGTTGAATTTTATCTTTACTGTCTTAAAATGGGCATTTGTAAGTAGAAATATCTTCTTCTTATGTTTCCGCATAAGCTTAAGAAAATCTATAACGCGAGGGTGCACTTCTATAAGGTGTCTTATCTGCTCTTTGAGCGCGGGTATGTCAAGATGAAGCTCTTTTGACCAGAAGTCAATGTCGCACCAATTCAGTGTTCTTTCATGAGCCTTGTATGTGCTGTATAAAAAGTCTTTTGCAGCGCCAAAGCTCACATTGTGCTTTTCAGCATATTTTTCAGGCACGAGATGCCCCCAGAAATAGTCGTCAAAATATAAATCAAGCAAAGTGCCGTCCATATCAAGCAGGATGTATTTTATATCTTTTAGAGAAATAGTATTCTTAAGCATTTGTGAATATTGTAACATTTTTGGTTCTTCCGGGAAGTGTGTGGATAAGCGCTGTCATTCCCGCAGTCCGTTGAGCC
>JACQXF010000042.1 GCA_016208855.1 Nitrospirota bacterium
AAGATACGCCTGTATGCGGCCTTGCTGAAGCATTCCAACCTTGCGCGCTGCCCAGAAGGCAGCCCTGGCAATCGGAACATAAAGCCAGAACCAAAAGCGATCCCTTACCCTAAGGGAATAGTGAATCAGCTTTGGAAATGCTGGATGCGGAGCTTTGGTAATCTGCACATCTTCTTTTATCAAAAAGAGGAATCCGAATATCCTGCGAATAGGCATTGAAAATGATGTGGCGTTATACTGCATCCGGCTGGTGAGCTTTTTGAAGCCGCAGTCCCATATCGCTCCGCGGTGTATCTTCCCCGGCTTGACATGCAATACAGCATATACAATTCCATAAACAGCGAGGATGCCAAGAAACACAATAAATCCAGAGTAAGACGCCCGCTCAGGGGCTATGGGCGTCAGCCACATCCAGCCTCCGGCAGAAGCAGAGGCGCTGAGCCTTGCGCCTGCAAGCCTTTCAAGAAGCATATCTGTCCACTCAATGAATACGGTCGGCAGAATGCCGAGGGCAATACAGGCTAAAGCGGCAAGCATCATTGCTGCACGCATGTACCGGTCAGTTTCATGCACATCTAAATTATGATGCCCTCTTCTATGCCCCAAAAATACAACGCCAAAAACCTTTACAAAAGTAACCGCAACCAGAGCCGCTGTCAGCGCTAAGAGCGCAGCAGCCAGAGGCATAAGGAGCTTCATCATCTGATTAGGCAGAGACGGCGAAAGCAGAAATGCCTGAAAGGTAAGCCATTCAGATACAAAGCCGTTAAACGGAGGAAGCGCCGAGATGGATATGCAGCCTACGAGGAAGAATGCCGCAGTCCACGGCATACGGTGTATAAGCCCTCCCATTTCATTCATATCGCGCTTATGTGTTGCGTGCAAAACAGCTCCCGCTCCCATAAAGAGCAGTCCCTTGAACATTGCGTGATTCAGCGTATGGTAAAGCGCAGCAGTCATGGCAAGGGCAGCCATTACTGGAAGTTTAAACGAGGAAAATATCATTGCAAGGCCGATGCCGATAAATATAAGCCCTATGTTTTCAACCGAGGAATATGCTAAGAGTTTTTTCAGGTCGCTCTGCATCAAGGCATACAACACGCCCATAACCGCTGATACTAATCCTATGGTAAGAACTATAGCGCCCCACCACCACGGGAAGACCTTAATGAGATCAAAGGTTACACGCAAAATACCGTATATCGCGGTCTTCAGCATCACGCCGCTCATAAGCGCAGATACATTTGACGGCGCAACAGGATGCGCCTCAGGAAGCCAGACATGAAGCGGTATTGCGCCTGCCTTTGCAGCAAAACCAAAGAATGCGAGTAAAAATGCCGCAGTTGCCCATTCGGCTGGAAATTGCGCCTGCCTCATAGCATCAAAGGTAAAGCCGCTGAAATTCTCAAAACCGGCTGAAAGGCCTGCCATCACCCCGAAAGAAAGGAGTATAGCTATGGCTCCGATATGTGCTACTACCATATAGAGAAATGCCGCCCTCCTGTTGGCTGTCTTTTCATCTTCAAACATTACGAGGAAATAAGATGCCGCAGCCATCACTTCCCATGAGATGAGAAAAAACAAGGCGTCATCGGCAAGCACTACCATGAACATACCGGCAAGGAAGATACAGTAAAAGACCACGAGTCTTGTTATATCCCTCTGCCCGAGAAAGCCTTTTACATAGCCAATAGAATATATAGAAACAAAAAATGCGAGGAGCCCTATGACCGTAATAAAAAAGCCGGACAGGTCATCAAGCCGCAAATGAAACGGAAGATCTGGAAGCCCTATAAGAAGTATAATTCTTTCGGTAATGCCGCCTCCTACCGTCCATATTCCAGCGGCAGCAGCCATCAAAGATGCGATTGCGGCAAGGATAAAAGACATATGAATCAGGAGTTCCTGTTTTTTGCGGAGCAGTCCTGCTGTCAGCACTGTCAGTAAAAGCAGTATAATTGATGCTGAAGCTATATCAATAGGGGTTATCGTCACTGTCTTTCTTGCTTGTCCAAGTTGACAAATTATATAGGATTATATCCAGCCATGTCAAAAATTCTATTTTCATTGGTTCCTGCCCTCTAAGCCTTCCAAAATCTTTTCTGCCATCTTTCTGTTGAATCCTTTAATGCCGGCAATATCATCTACTGTTGCCTTTCTTAAGTCCTCAACGCCTCCGAACTGCCTTAAAAGTTCAAGCCTCCGCTTCTTGCCAATGCCTTTGATTTTTTCAAGCGGTGATTCAAGCGTCCTCTTTGCCCTTAATTTTTTATGATAGCTTATGGCAAACCTATGCACCTCATCCCTTATGCGCTGAAGAAGATGTGTCTCAGTCTTGTGAGGCTCCAAAATAACAGGCTCTGTCTTTTGCGGCAGATATATCCTGTCAGGCACATCCTTATCTCTCTTCTCCTTTGCAATTGCTGCTATCTCTATCGGCAGCTTGAAAGGCTCTATTGCCTTAAGCGCTGACTGCAGTTGTCCTCTTCCTCCGTCAATAAGCATTAAGTTTGGTAATCCCTCGCCTTTTTCAGAGAGGCTTTTAAAGTGCCTTCCGACTACCTCCCCAATCATCGCAAAATCATCAATGCCCGTGACAGTCTTTATCTTAAAAAGCCTGTAATTGTCTTTTACAAACCTTCCGTCTTCCCATGATATAACAGCCCCGACTGCTTCAGCACCTGAGATATTTGAGACATCAACCGCCTCTATCCTTCTTGGCATTGCCTTCAGATTAAGCAGTTTCTTTATTGATAAAAGTACTTCGTCAGGCTTAACCTCTTTGTGCCTTAAAAATGAATGGTAGGCATTCTCATTTGCCATGTTAAGGACTTCCGACTCCTTTGCTTCGCCTGCAGATGAGATGCTGACTGTCTCTCCTTTTTTCCTGCTAAGCCATTCTGATTGCGTCTTAAAATCACCGCTTAATGGAAGGATAATCTTTTGAGGTATAAGCATCTCCTTTGAGTAGAACTGTCCTATAAAATCAGCAATCAGCTCTTCGTCATCAAGGCCCTTAAGTTTTTTGAGAAAGAAATCCTTCTGGCCTATGACCATTCCATTTCTTATAAAGAGCATAAATACATCAGCCCCATCATGCTGTCTGAAAACGCCTATAACATCCATATCGCCAAGCTCAGGAGATATGACCCTCTGAGTCTCCCAGAGCCTCTCCAATGTCCTGATCCTGTCCCTTAGTTTTGCAGCATCCTCAAATCTCAGATCCTCTGAAAATTTTTCCATCCTCTTTTGCAGGTTTTCAAGGAGTTCCCTTCTCTCTCCAAGAAGAAAGAGTTTTACTTCATTGACGCACTCCGTATATTTCTTATGGTCCTCTTTACAGCGCAGGTCTTCAGCGCATGGGGCGAGGCATCTGCCAAGCTGATACTGAATGCATGGCCTAAACGGCTTCTCAAGGTTATACCTGCATTTTCTGATAGGAAAGTTGCGCCTTATAAATTTAAGCGTCTCCCACATAATGCCTGTAGGCACATAAGGTCCAAAATAAAGCGAGCCGTCCTTTGCAATCCTCCTTGCCACCTCAAGCCTTGGCCATTCTTCGGTTATGGTCAGCTTCAGGTAAGGATAGTTTTTATCGTCTCTAAGGATTATGTTGTATCTTGGCTTAAGCCTCTTTACATAATTTGCCTCAAGCACAAGGGCTTCAAGCTCGCTGTCAGTGACTATATAGTCAAAGTCTTTGACCTCTTTGACCATCTGTGCCTTTCTTATGCCAAGGGCAGAAGAGTCCTGGAAGTATGACCTCAGCCTGTTACGCAAATTCTTTGCCTTGCCGACATAGATTACCTTTTCTCTGGCAGCCTTAAATATATAAATGCCAGGAGAGGAGGGAACTTTGCCTAATTTTTCTTTAATGTCCATGGGTAAATTATAACTCAACCGTCTTATGTGATAGAATAACTCTATGAAAGACAAATTTCCGCTGCTTCTTGGCGGCAGGCATCTTGAGACATCCGATATTTTAAAAGTAATAAATCCATTTAACGGAGATTTGTCAACCACCGTCTGCCGTGCAGGGATTAAGGAAGCAGAAGCTGCCATAGAGGCTGCACATAACGCAAGGGATAAGACGGCTAAAATGCCGTCCCATGCAAAGGCTGATATACTCCAAAATATTTCCAACAGGATAATCTCCCAAAAAGAAGAACTCGCAAAGGCGATAACCCTTGAATGCGGAAAGCCTGTTACAGACTCAAGGGCAGAGGTTGAGAGGGCTGCACTTACCTTTAGGATTGCCTCTGAAGAGGCGGCAAGATTAGGCGGAGAATTTATTCCGTTAGACAGGAACAAATTTTCTGAAGGAAGATGGGGGATAACGAGGAGATTCCCTGCAGGCACGGTATTCGGCATTACGCCGTTTAATTTTCCGCTTAACCTCGTCTCTCATAAGATTGCCCCTGCCATCGCAGCAGGCAACACAATCATCCTTAAGCCTGCCTCAAAAACGCCTGCAACCGCGCTTATGCTTGGAGACATCATAATGGATGCCGGCCTGCCTGAAAACTGTCTGAGCGTAATACCATGCAGCAATGAGGTAGCTGAGAAGATTATTGCAGATGAAAGGATAAAGGTCCTTAGCTTTACAGGAAGCGCAACCGTAGGATGGAGATTAAAGCAGACTGCAAATCAGAAAAAAGTTATTCTTGAACTTGGCGGAAACGCGGGTGTTATTATTGACAAGGCCTGCGACATTGAATATGCAGCTGAGCGTTGCGTAACAGGAGCCTTTTCATATGCAGGACAGGTCTGCATCTCTGTGCAGAGGATCTATGTGCATGAAAAAATCTATGAAAGATTTCAGGAACTATTTATTCAAAAGGTTAAGACATTAAAATTGGGCGACCCGATTGAGGATTCCACCAATATAGGGCCTATGATAGACCTTGAAAATATCAGCCGCGTTGAGGCATGGGTTAATGAGGCAAAAGAGAAAGGCGCGAAGGTGCTTACAGGCGGCAAAAGAGAGGGCAATTTTTATGAGCCTACTGTTTTAATGGATACAACGCCTGAGATGAAGGTAAGCTGCATGGAGGTATTTGCGCCGGTTGTGACATTAGCAAAGATTAAGGATTTCAATGAAGGCATTCAGGCGGTGAATAACTCGCAATACGGGCTTCAGGCAGGGGTGTTTACAGATAGCATAAAACACGCATTTACGGCTTTTGAAGGCATTGAGGCAGGGGGCGTTATCATAAACGATGTGCCGACATACAGGGTTGACCATATGCCTTACGGCGGCGTAAAGATGTCAGGCTTCGGGCGTGAGGGCATTAAATACGCAATTGAGGAGATGACAGAAATAAGATTGATGGCGGTGAATTTGAGGTAAGATCTCTGTGGTCACAATTGTTGACACACTTAACCTAACCTGCTATTATTAAAATTATGAAAGTTGCAACAGTCAGAGAATTCAGAGATAAGGCAACATCTTACTTTAAAGATGAGGAGCCAATTCTTGTTACGAGGCATGGCAAGGTTGCCGGTCTTTATCTGCCTATTGAACATCCTGAAAGTTTTCCGTTAGAACTCAGAAAAGAACTCCTTACCAGTTTTGGTGAAGCTATAAGCCGTTCACTTGAGAAAAAAGGAATAACCGAGGAAAAACTCCTCGCAAACTTCAATGCCTTTAAAAAAGCTCGCCGCAGACGCTAATGTCATTCTTTCCGCTGTTGCAGGAAAGGCAGCGCTCCGCGTATTCCTCAAGGAAGACATTAAAATTACAACAACGCAGTTTAATATTGATGAAGTTAGGGAGTATCTGCATATCATCTCAAAACAGTATGGTTTAAGTGAGGAAGTCCTTGAGTCTCAGTTAAAACTCCTGCCCATTAAAATATTCCCAAGACACTTCTATGATGCTTTTATCCAAAAGGCAACCGGAAAAATGGCAGGCAGAGATGAAGACGATATAGAACTACTTGCCCTTTCAATGAGACTAAAAGCTCCTGTTTGGAGCAACGATAATGATTTTAGACATTCAGGAGTTGAAGTGTTTACAACTGCAAAATTGTTAAAGATTTTAGGGGTCTAATGTTTAGTTTGATCCTCTGGATACTGCAAATCATAACTGCCCTCTTTTTACTAATCGGTCTCTATATCCACATATTCATTACCCCTCTAACAAACAATGTTCTTTATGATTTGCTATTTATTATGGCTGCCGCTTATCACGGACTGAATGGTCTCTGGAGTATTATTGATGAATCCCTCAGAGGGAAAGAATGGAAGGCTGCCGAGAAATTCAAAACTCTCATCACAGATTTTAGATACAATAAAGAGGCAGGGCATTTTATCTTTATACTTCATAGGTTGACAGGTATTTATCTTGCGTTTTATCTGATACAGCATATCTTCACTAACGCCTTTATATCGGCTTATCTCTCTATAGATGATTTTGCCGTTGTAGAGTTTTTAAGAAAAGACCTCTTTGATTATCTTGCGCTTCTATCTCTTTGCTTTCATGCTGTAAACGGTATAAGGGTAATGTTTATTGAACTCACAGGGATGACATGGCTTCAAAGACGGCTTGCCTATATAAGTCTGATGTTAGGTACGGCCTTTGCGTTGTATGTTGTCATAATGAAATAGGAAACAAGAAATGGAAAATGAAAAATTACTGCCTCAGGTCATAATCATCGGCGGAGGGCTTACAGGTCTGCGGGCTGCGCTTGAGGCGGCAAAAAGCGGAGTAAAGGCGTTTGTATTCTCAAAGGTTCATCCCTTGAGGTCTCATTCAGTTGCAGCACAGGGTGGAGTCAATGTTGCGCTTGGTAATAACGCTGAGGGCAGAGAAGACTCATGGGAACTGCATACAAGAGACACTATAAAAGGCGGTGATTTCCTTAATGATCAGGATGCAACTGCCCTGATGTGCAAAGAGGGCATAGAGAGGATTATTGAGATTGAACACTGGGGCTGTCCATTCAGCAGGACAGAAGAGGGGAGGATAGCGCAAAGACCCTTTGGCGGAGGCACCTTTCCAAGAACTGCCTATGCTGCTGACAGGACAGGCCATGCTTTGCTTAACACGCTCTATGAGCAGTGCATAAGACTAAAATCAGAGGGGCTTATAACTTTTCATGATGAGTGGCATGTCGTATCAGTCATCGCATCAGATGCAATATGTTACGGAGTTATTGCATACAATTTAAAAACCCGGGAAGTAAGGGCTGTTATCTCCAATGCCGTAATTATAGCCACAGGCGGCGCAGGCAGGATTTACCGCAACTCCACAAATGCGCTGATAAATACAGGCATGGGCATGTCTCTTGGATATCTGGCAGGCGCGCCGCTTAAGGATATGGAGTTTATACAGTTTCATCCAACAACGCTCTATGGCTCAAACATCCTTATCAGTGAAGGCTCAAGGGGAGAAGGCGGTTTCCTGATTAATAAGTATGGCAAGCGTTATCTCGCAGAGTATCCTGACTCAGCCAAGGCAATGGAGATGGCGCCAAGAGACATTATAGCCAGAAATACAGTGAGAGAAATCCAAAAAGGAAACGGCTTTGATAACTCTTATGTACTGCTTGACCTCAGGCATCTCGGAGGAGAGAAAATAGAAGAAAGGCTTCCCGGAATAAGAGAACTCTCCATAAAATTTGCAGGCATAGACCCTATTGAAAATCCCATCCCTGTTCAGCCAGGGCAGCACTATACCATGGGCGGAATAGATGTAAATATAAACACAGAGACAAACATTAAAGGGCTGTATGCAGCAGGCGAAGCAGCATGCGTAAGCGTTCACGGAGCAAACAGGCTTGGAGGGAATTCTCTGCTTGAGACTATTGTCTTTGGCGCTATCGCAGGCAGGAATGCCTCTGAATATGCCAAAGGCGATTATCATCTTAATGAGTCTATTGTGAAAGAGCATGAAGAAAAAGAGACAGAGAGGTTATCTAAGATACTTTCATCTAATGGGGAAAAAACCCAATGGGATATATGGAATGCGCTTCAGGCAACAGTGATGGAGAAAGTGGGAATATTCAGAGAGAAAAACAAACTAAAAGAAGCGCTTGAGAATATAAGAGGACTTATTAATACATATAAAGATATAGGGCTTACAGACAAAGGCAGGTCAATGAATATGGAGCTTTACTGGGCAGTAGAGCTTCACGGAAGCCTCTTAATCTCAGAGGCGCTTGTTATGGGAGCCCTGTCAAGAGAGGAGTCAAGGGGCTCGCACTTCAGAGAGGATTTCCCTCAAAGGGATGATGAAAATTTCCTTAAGCACACCATTGTCAGCTATAACAATGGCAGCCCTGCCTTAGGCTATAAGGATGTTGATACAAGCATAATGAAGCCGGAGGAGAGAAAGTATTGAGATGAATAGGTATATTTTCAAAATTCTCAGGTTCAATCCTGAGAAAGACAAAAAAGCACGATTTGCTGAATACCAAGTCCCTCTTCGGGAAGGCTCTACTGTGCTTGACGGATTGTTTTATATCCATAAGCAGGTAGACCCTTCTCTCTCATTCAGATTTTCATGCAGGGGTTCAGTGTGCGGCTCGTGCGCAATGAATATTAATGACAGCCACAGGCTTGCATGCGAGACGCAAGTGAAAAATCTTGGCAGCTCAATAAAGATAATGCCTTTAAGACATCTGCCTGTTATAAAAGACCTTGTGGTTGATATGGAGAGGTTTTGGCAGAGTTACGAGAGCATTAAGCCGTATTTAGTATCAAACAGCGTTAACGATAAAGAAAACATAGTAAGCCCTGCTGAAAGAAAAAGGTTAGACGGCCTTATAGAGTGCATCCTCTGCGGACTGTGCTTTGGCTCCTGCCCTGTGACTGCATTGAACGAAAACTATCTTGGGCCTCATGCGCTCCTGAAACACACACGGTTTACAGAAGACTTAAGGGATGAATATAAGGGAAGACTTAAAACAGGCGTAAAAAAAGAAGGCGTCTGGGGCTGCAGGAATGTGTTTAACTGCCAGGAGGTATGCCCGAAAAATTTAAGCCCTGCAAGGGCTATCATTAAGACAAAACTCAAAGTAACAAGAAAAAAGTTTTAGCGCTCTTTGCCCGTGCGTTGATTATGTCAATTCTGTTTTGGAAAGAGTAATACCTCAGGTAGAAGTCGCAGTTAAAAACGGGGCTGTAGTCTCGGTTGAAGACAACAGGATACGAGTCCGCAAACTCCCGCTTTAAAGCGCCTGTCTTTGCTGATAGGAAAACTCAAACTATTCCTATCAGCAAAGACTCCTTGTCTTTACCCAAAAACTCCACTATAATTTCCACATGAATAAAATCCCCACCATATGTCCATATTGCGGATGTGGCTGCGGTCTTTATCTGCATGTTGAAAAAGGCATTGTAACAGGCGTCTCTCCAAGCAAAAACCATCCCGTAAATACAGGCTCTCTCTGCGTTAAGGGCTGGAACTGTTATGAGTTTATCCAGCACCCTCAGCGGCTGAAAAAGCCGCTCATAAGGATAACACCAAAAGACCGTGAGGCGTCAGGCGTAAAGCGTGAGGAGAATTCCCCTTACGCCTCGCCCCTTACGCCTTACGAACTTTTCAGAGAGGCTTCATGGGATGAGGCGCTGGATTATGTAGCAAGCAGATTAAAAGAGATAAAGGAGAAGCACGGCGCCGACTCTATCGGCTTATTCAGCTCTGCCAAGTGCACAAATGAGGAGAACTTTCTCATGATGAAATTTGCAAGGGCAGCCATTGGCACAAACAACATTGATCACTGCGCTCGGCTCTGCCACGCCTCAACTGTAAGCGGCCTTGCAGATGCCTTTGGCTCAGGCGCAATGACCAACTCAATAAGCGAGATAAAAGACGCAAAGGTCATATTTGTAATAGGCTCCAACACCACAGA
>JACQXF010000054.1 GCA_016208855.1 Nitrospirota bacterium
CTTTATGCCTCTGTCATCAACAGCCTCTCCCTGTGCCGCGAAGTTGTCTCCGCTTACTAATAAGCCTGTTTTTTTTGAATCAACTGACGGCGACTCCCTGAGATTTGCAGTTGCGACTTTAACAGTAACAGTCAGCCTGTCGTCTATAGCCTGCCGTCTGCCGTCTTCAGCATTTAGTCTCTCGTCTCCGTTTAGTCTATTGTCTATAGTCTTCTGTCTGCCTTCTTCGGTCTGCTGTCCCGTCTGTCTAAAGTAAAAATAGCCACTCCCGGCAAGGATGAATATTAGAGCCATAGCAGCGGCTATCGGCGCTAATTTCTTTTGCCTTTTTATCTGCAGGTCGCTGTGCCCCAGGCTTTTGACTGCATGTATTATATGACGCCGTAAGACGGTGTTGTTTTCTTCAAGATATGCAGCCATCAATGCCCGTGACATAAGCATATTTATGAGCCTCGGCACTCCCTTTGAAAATCTATACACAAGGCCGCATGCTTTTTTGTCTATCTTAAGGATATTCTTCCCTGCCCTGATAAGCCTGTGGCTTATGTAGTCTCTTGTCTCATCGCTGTTGAAATGCCTTAGCTGTACGCGGGTAATTATCCTCTGATTAAGCTGTCTTAGTTTGTCCCTGAGAAGCCTTGCCTCAAGCTCGGTCTGCCCTATAAGGAGTATCTGAAGGAGTTTGTCTTTGTCAGTCTCAAGGTTTGAAAGCAGCCTTAACTCTTCCAGTGTTTCGTCTGGCAGATTTTGCGCCTCATCAACAATTATGATGACCCATCTGCCTTCTGAAGACTTTTCTATCATGAAATCCCTGAAGGCCTTTATAATCTCATTTTTGCTTTTACGCTTAGGGCTTATGCCAAGGTCTTCAACAACAGCGGTTAAAAACTCCTCGGGCTGAAGGCGCGGGGTGAGGATTATCGCTATTTCTGCCCTTGGTTTCCATTTCTCCAGGAATACATTGAGCAGAGTTGTTTTGCCTGTCCCGGGGTCTCCGATAACTGTGGTAAATCCCTCTTTCTGCTCTATGGAGTAGTCAAGCAGCAAAAGCCCCTCATTATGGCATGAAGAAGGATAGAAATAGGAAGGGTCAGGAGTTAATTTAAAGGGCTCCTCTTTAAGCCCGAAAAAATTTAGGTAGTCCATAAGTTCATACTTAAATGCTGAATGTTAAATGTTTAGTGATTAATTAAGGAAATTTTTACCTTAACTCAAAATTCAGAATTTATAATTCAAAACTTATGAGCCTCTTGCAAAAGTATCAAGGAAATCGTTTCCGCCGTCATACCCGCCCCCGATTACGACATTCGAGGGCAGGCTTAAGGATGCGGGAATGACGAATAAAGACTTTTGCAAGAGCCTCTTATAATTTACTTCCCAACTGTTGCTACAAGATTATATATGGGCAGGAGCAGTCCCGCAATAATGACAAGGAATATCGCTCCGATAACTACAATTACTATAGGCTCTATCAACTTTTCCATCTTTGCTGATATCTCGTTAAGCTTTTTAATAAACTCCTCAGACAGATAATTCAACTGCTCCGTAAGCCCTCCTGTTTCTTCCCCTATGGTTATCAGTCTGACTACGATATTTGGAAATATCATTTCGTGTTTCTTTAACGCCTCATTAATCCTGCTTCCAAGAAGGATATCCTCTTTTACGGTTATCAGCGCCCTCCGGAAGACTGCATTGTCTATAACATTTATTATGATGTCAAAGGAGCGGTCAATTGTGAGGCCTGAGGCAAGCATTATCCTGAGCTGCTCTGCAAAGAGTGCGTGGAGCTTGTTAAATACTATGGACTTTACGATAGGGAGCTTTAACCTCGCAAGGTCTAAATAGTATTTGGTGGATTCTTTTCTGGAGAGAAGCTTCAGGATGATGTAAATGGTAACCGGTATCAGTAAAAGAATATACCATGACTCACGCGTGAAGTCGCTTGAAGCTATAATGGCCTTTGTCAGAGGAGGAAGCTCAACAGACATATCCTTAAAGAGTACCGTTATCTTAGGCAGTACATAGACAAGCCAGAAGAGCAATGCCCCTGTTGTGGTGATGATGGCAAAGACAGGATACATGAGCGCCCTCTTTATTGCGCCCTTCAGGTCTTCCATCCTCTGCAGATGCATTGCCGCATCGGTAAGGCTTTTGTCCAGCTGACCTGTCTCCTCGCCGACCTTTACGAGGTGTATAAAAATCTCCGAGAATACATCTTTATGAAGGGAGAGCGCTGTTGAAAAACTTGCCCCAAGCTCAACCATTCTGCTTACATCCTCGATTACCCGCTTAAAATTCTTATTCTCTACGGCCCCTGATATATCATGCACTGCCGTAAGAAGCGGTATGCCTGCCCTTACCATCACGGCAAGGCCGTTGGCGAATTCAATTATATCCTTGTTGGTTATCCCCCTGTATTTAATCTTGTCTAAGTAGAACTTGGTGAGTGCGTCAAGTTTTTTGATGCTTAATATGTAGAGGCCTGATGAAGATATGTTTGTGTAGGCGGTATCTATGTCGTTTCCCTCAATAAACCCTGTGAGCACTTCCCCATGGCGGTCTACAGCCTTATAAGCAAAGAAAGGCATCAGGCAACCACCCTTAAGATTTCCTCTACGCTGGTTATCCCTTCCCTGACCTTTCTTAATCCGCTTTGTTTCAGCATAACCATGCCGTTTCTTAGCGCTGCCTCCTTAATCTTTCCAAGCGATACCCCTTCTGCGATAAGTTCCTTAATCTCCTCATTTATAACAAGAATCTCCCCAATTACTGTCCTGCCTGCATATCCTGCATGGTTGCATGCAGAACACCCTTTTGCCCTGTATGCTCTGGTTATCTCCTGCTCACCTGAGGAGCCTAATAAATTCAGCTGCGCCAGCTCGTCTTCTGTGACAGGAGATTCTTCCTTGCAGTGTTTGCATAGCTTTCTTACAAGCCTTTGGGCAACTATGGCTGAAAGGGATGATGCAAGCAGAAACCTGTCAATATTAAAATCCAGCAAACGGGGGACGGATGTGATAGCGTCATTTGTATGAAGGGTGCTTAGCACGAGATGCCCTGTGATGGATGCCCTTATGGCTATCTTTGCCGTCTCTTCATCACGTATCTCTCCAAGGAGCATGACGTCAGGGTCCTGCCTCATAAAGCTCTTGCCTGCCATTGCAAAGTCATACCCTGCCTTTAGGTTTACCGGTGTCTGCTTTACAAAGCTGAGTTTGTACTCCACAGGGTCTTCTACTGTAAGCACATTTCTTTCAATAAGGTCTATCTCTCTTAGCGCTGCATAGAGGGTAGTTGTCTTGCCGCTTCCAGTAGGGCCTGTTACAAGAATAATCCCATAGGGTTTCTGAAAGAGCGCCTTCAGGCGTGTTGTGTTGTCAGGGTCAAAACCGAGATTGCTTAATCTTAGCAAAGGGCCTGTGCCTGAGAGGACCCTTATCACAACATTTTCTCCGTAAATAGTCGGCACTGTTGAGACACGCATTTCGTACTTTCTGTCAATGAAGCTGAGAGAGAATGAGCCGTCCTGAGGCAGTCTCTGCTCCGAGATATCCATCATGGACTGAACCTTTATCTTTGTCACAATTCCCTGATGCGCAGTCTTGGGGATGCAGAAGCCAAACTGCAGCACGCCGTCTACCCTATAGAAGACGTCAACTGTATCCTGCGCAGGGCTGATATGAATATCAGTTGCCTTTCTGTGGATGCCTTCCATTACAAGGTTCTGTGATAACTCGGCAATGAGAGCCACGGGAAGCGAGGCAGCAGACTTTATCTCTGCAATAGCCTTGTTAATGCGCTGTGTAATCGGGTTTTCAAGAAAGAAGTATGCCTCTTCCAGAGTTTCATGAAAACGCGCAGTGTCAGTCATGTAGACTTTAGGCTGTTTGCCTGTTAGTCTTTGTACTGTGTCAATAGCCAGGATATTGGAAGGGTTTGTTACGCCTATCTCTATTGCATTATCCACAAGGCGAAGAGGGATAAAGCCGGCTTTTTCAGCTATGTCTTTTGGCACAAGCTTAATAGCGTCTTCTGATACCACGTATTCAGAGAGGTCAAGGAAGGGGACATTGCCCTGAATGGCAAGCGCTTCGGCTATCTCTGAGGATGATACAAAACCTAATTTTACAAGTGTCTCGCCAAAGAGGGCTCCTGTTACTTTTTGATGAGCGCTTGCCATCTGCAGCCTCTCTTCTGTTACGAGTCCTTTTTCTTTAAGGTATTGTCCTAATTGCATATAAAATTATAGTAACGAGTTAGTAGTAACGACCCTAAAATAGACATAGAACATTGTTATTCCTCTCAAACCCCCTCCCCTCAAGGGAGGGGAAACTTCTGGGAAGTTCTATCTCTATTTTTCGGTAACGAGTAACAAGTTGAAATATTTAAAACTCGTTACTTGTCACTTGTTACTATCCTTGGCGTCAGCATTATCACAAGTTCAGTCTTTTCGTAAGATTTGTCTACAGTCTTAAATAAATATCCAAGCCCCGGGATATCACCAAGCAGCGGGATTCTGTTCTCCTTGAGTTTCTCCTTTTTGTCTATAAGTCCGCCTATAACCACCATCTGGCCGTCTCTGATCTTTACTATTGTGCTCATCTCCCTTAGGTCAACTGTAGGCAGTTTTATTTCTACTGTGGTGCCTCCTGTGCCTATTGTTTTTTCTTCAAGGTTTATAAGGTTTGTAACTATAGGGGTTATGGTAAGGGTTATCTCTCCGTCTTCATTTATAAAGGGGGCAAGGCCAAATATGATTCCTGAGAGGACGCTCTTTGTCTCTATTGTAAATGAAACCGTAGGCGTTGTGCCTGTTGTTGTAGTGGTCTCAACCTTTGAGATAAAGCTTGTGTTCCTGCCAACGCTCAAGAGGGCTGTCTGGCCGTTTAACTGCAATGCCAGAAGCAGGGATGTAAAATCCTGCCCCGTAATGCCAAATTGAAAATTAGGCCCTGTACTGTCTACTACAGTGGTAAAGTTTTTTGTGCCCGTGTTGAGTGTAATATTGCCGACTGCCTTCCAATTATTGGTGCTGAGGAAAGTCCAGTCTATCCCATACTTCAGGCCTTCTGACAACTGCACCTCAACAATGCGTGCCTCAATAAAGACCTGCCTGTTGAGGATCTTTTTTAAGGTGGCAAAATAGCGGCTAACCTTCTCTATGTCCCTCTTTGTTGCGGTTATCATAACCGTCCCTGCCATTCTGTTAATGGTATAGCCTGTTTTCTGTGCGCCTTTGACCTCAGTAGGCGGCTGCTGGATCAGGGACTTTAAAGAGTTCTCCACAGCATCCCAGAACTGAAAAGAGGCCTTATCAGATGTGGACTTCATGGCAATGTTTCCCTTGATTGAGGCTGCCCCTTCTCCGGAGCTTGTCCCTCCAAGGATATCTCCCCCGATATCTGTCTGATAGTCCTGTATTATGTTGGACTGGCCTATCTCAAATATCTTGGTATCAAAGGCTTTTACTGTGAGTATATTGCCTTTGATTGAATAGAAATAATCAACAGAGTCAAATATATTGTTTAACGCCTCTTCTATAGGAATATTATTCAGGGTAGTTGTTATAGGTGTCTCAGGGTCAACTCCTCGCTCCATAACAATATTGAGGCTGGCAGCCTCTGCAATTGTGTGAAGCACATCCCTGAGCGGGGTATTCCTCGCTGACACGGATATAATCTTTGTTTGAAGCGGAGAGACGTCTTCCCTTACAGGAACAAACTCAGGCGCTTCAATCTTTCTTGCCTGTGACGAATCCGCCTGGGGCGTGGATGCCTTTTCCTGCTGCTCATTTTTTGTGACGTCGGTATTGCTTGATGCAGGAGTGTTCTGAACGGCCTTCTTTTGCTCACCCACAGAGGCGCAGGAAGATAAACCGAGAACACAGAGCATAGAGCACAGAACACAGAAAATAGAAAGAATAAATTTCTTCATTTTATCTTCTCCATATATAGCCATTTGGTTGTTTTATCTTTTACCAGAACCCTGTTTGGCTCTATCTTGACTATCCTTACTCCGTCTATGCTGTCGCCTTCCTTAATAACAGCGCCTTTGATAATTGCCATCCGTTTTTTCTCGCCAATTACAATAAGGGATATTCCTCCCTCAAGCCTATCAACTGCCTGCGGCGCTACCTTGTCAAGCGCCTCACCGGGAAATGCCGCAGGAGCGGCAGCAAATTCTATCGGGCCTTTTAAGTCTTTAACGGCATAGGCATTTTGTGCCTGTCTTTTAGTTATATCTGATGGAGTAACTTCAAGTTGTTGAATTCCGCTCTCCATTCCTCTTTGCGTGTCAGCCTTGAGCCACTGTTCAAGATTAAGATAATTCGCAATAATTGCTAATATTATAATCAAAACGATAGGGGAAGCAATCAATATCTTTGTCTTGTTGTCTATTGGCATAATAAGTTTTAAGTTTTGAGTTTTAAGTTTTGAGTTGAAGGAATAACTAAAAATTCAAAACTCATAACTTAAAATTTCCTTAAGGGCGATATTAAATCTCCCTTTATAGTAAGAAGCACCTCGCCGGTTTCTTTTTTTAACACAGAGAGGTGGCTGATGCTGAATCCCGGCATCTTCAGTGATTCCAGGTAACCAATATAATCTATTATCATCCTGTAGCTTCCCACAGGCACATCTATACTGACGGGCAAGGCCTTTTCTCCTGAGTCGTCTTTAAATTTATCTACAGTCATTGCCGCGCCGTTTATGTTTGTTTTTATGCCATCAAGGGCATGGAAGAAATATTCCTCTGAATATATATCAGCAGCATTCAGCCTCATATCTTCAAAGAGATATTTCTTCCATGCCTCAATTTTACCTATCTCATCCAAGATCATATTTTTATTAAGAGCCGCGCTTTTTATAAGCGTAAGATCGCTGTCAAGTGACGCCTTATGCTTATGAATTGCTATTAAGGAAAAGACTACAATGCCAAGCACAATACCGCTTGCAATGTAAATGAAGAAGAAGTTTTTAAGATAGTTAAAATATTTCATTTATCTTTTTTTGTCTCCTGTCTTCACCCTAAAACAACCCCCTTCTTAAGTTTTTAGTTATGAGTTCTTAGTTTTGAGTTAAGGAATAAAATAAATTTTTCCATAACTAAAGATATTACTAATGAGTTCATAAGTAAAGACACATAAATTAAACGTCATGCCCGAAGCCTGCCCTCGAATGTCGTAATCGGGGGTTCTTAATCGGGCATCCAGTTCTTTAGCTGTCTGGATTCCCGCCCCCGATTACTAACTTCGAAGTTATATTTTCAATCTTTTCAAGAGAAGCTGCCACTGTCTGGAATGCTTTTTGAGAAGAGGTGAAGTTGTCGGCGCTGAATGCTCCTTTTAGAGTGATTATGAAATGCCCCTCCTCAGTCTTTGCATCAATTGATGTGATCCTTGAACTGCCTGTCTCTATCTCTGCAAGCCTCGCTAACAGTCCCTGAATAGCCGGTCTGGGCTTATTAAGGAAATTAATTGCAGGCATAAAAGGCTCAAGCTCGTTTCTTTTTTGGGTGTATTCTGAAAAGACAGGGCTTACTTCTACTTCATCCCTTATGGCTGACTTTATCTTCATTTCTATGTCTGATATGCCTTTCAAATTATAACCTATGATACCAAGGCATAAGGCGCTGAGCGCAATAAAGGCCATAGAGGCATTTACCATATAGTTTTTGAGCATGTAAACATTTTTGAATTCCCTGCTAAGGATGTTTAATGAATTTGTTGCATAAAAAGCACTGATAGGGATGATAAAGTCGTTAAATACTTCTTCTGTGCAGTGAATGGAGGCGGCCTTCTTAAGACACGCCAGTGGCGCAGAAGCCTGAGCCTTAATATCATAAGAACTGGAGAGGTTGCCTGCAAGCAGAACCAAAGATGGATGTATCCTTATATTTTGGAAACAGTAGTTTATCGTCATGTTAATGTCCTGAATATCTATATCTGATATTTCAGTGCTTATGGACTTAAATCCCCTGATGAAATATACCTTCCCATTTCTGATGAGAAAGGCGCTTTTCTCTGTTTCCGAGCCTGCCACGCCTATGACAGCCTTCCAAGCGGCATCTACATTGTATAGCTTCTCATTCAGTAATGACGAGACAGAAAGGGGTTGGGGATAAAGGGCCTTCACTATCTTTCCGTTTTCATAAAATCTGTTTACTGCGTTTCTGACCTCTTCGCTTTTTACCGCAAAGTAGAAGACATCCATAACCTTTTTGCCTTCTGCTGTCCGCTCATTTAGGAGGGTATAAATGAATGAGAAGTCCTTAAGCCCGGTTGCTTTTCTTATTTCTGACTCTGCTATCTTCTCTATATACCCTGTCTTTACAGAAGGGATTGTCAGTATATCGTGAAAGGCCTCTTTAAAGTTATAGACGACAATAAATTCCTTTGCTTTTTCTCTGCCGAGGTAGGCATCAAAGTCTTCAGCTGAAACGGTCTCTGTTTTATCAATGCGGAGGGTATTGCCCTTTAAAGAGGCTTGAAGAATTTTTACTGCCTTTTCTTCAAAGCTTGCTATTACAGCCTTCCCCAAATATTTCTCCCTGATATGCAGGTTGTAAGATGCTCCATTTAATCTTCCCTGCGGCAAGACCGCAGGGAATCTAATGCAATGAAATTTTCTTTATTCTTATTCGCTCGCTAATCCCCGGATAAGGCAGCTGGGAATACGCTCGCTGTGTCATTTTAACACAAGTAACAATATAAAAACCAAGGTAACCATTCACCGAAAAATAGAGATAGAACTTCCCAGAAGTTTCCCCTCCCTTGAGGGGAGGGGATTAAGGGGAGGGGTAACAATGTTCTATGTCTATTTTAGGGAATTCAGTTACGGGTGGATTTGAATGTCCCCTTTGCTAAAGTGGGGTAATAAGGGGGAATAAGTAACTGAATGGTTACGTAAAATTAACCTTTTATCAGGTTCTTTACCGATGGGAACGCATTCATATCTGTATGGGGTATGAATAACCCTGAGACATATTCATCCATAAAAGAACGCGAGACTGACAGCTCAAGGTAGGTCATTTTTCTTGCAATCTCTTCTGCCTCGTCACGCATCCATCTTGAAAGCATGCAAAGGTATGCGCCTGTGACAGAGGTATTGCCAAGGTATTCAAACTTCTCTCTCGGTATATCAGGAAGCATGCCAAGGATTATCGCCTTGTCTATGTCAAGGAATTTGCCAAAACCTCCTGCTATATATATCTTATGCAGGTCTTCAAAATTAAAGCCTACCTCTTTAAGCAGCACCGAGCAGCCTGCGTATATGGCAGCCTTTGCCCTGATTATGTTTTCAATATCAGGCTCTGCAATGACTATCTCCCTGCCATTGCCTGAATATACTACAAACTCAAGCCCTCCTGCGCCTTCTCTGATTCTGTTTGAGACGCCTTTCTGGAGCTTGCCTTTTTGATTCAGGATGCCGGTAAAAAACATCTCTGCTATAAGGTCAATCATTCCTGAACCGCATATGCCTATAGGCGCTGTGTCTCCAATGACCTTTATCTCCGGTTCAATCGTTTCAGGGTTTATCTTTACATCTTCAATAGCGCCCTCTGTTGCCCTCATGCCGTATTTAATGCCGCTTCCCTCAAAGCACGGCCCTGCTGAACAGGCTGCTGCCATAAGCCACTCTGAGTTGCCGAGCACAACCTCGCCGTTAGTGCCTATGTCAAGAAAGAGGCAGAGGTCTTCTTTTTTATGCATCCTTGATGCGAGCACGCCTGCTACGATATCTCCTCCTACGTAGCTTGCAACGCACGGGAAACTGTATATGGGAGTATTAGGGTTTACTCTTATGCCTACCTCTCCTGCATAGGAAAGGGGGAAGAGGTTTGCTGTAGGGATATACGGCTCTTCTCTTATTGATGCAGGGTCAAGGTTCAAAAAGAGATGAGTCATTGTTGTATTTGCAGCGATGACAATGCTGTCTATGGAATTAATATCAATATTATGTGTTTTCCTTAAGATAGAGAACATTGTGTTGATATCTGAAATGACTGCCTTATGAAGCGCTCCAAGCCCGTTGTGGTCTACTGCGTGGACAATCCTTGTTATGACGTCGTCGCCAAAACTTATCTGTGAATTATAAACAGAGGCTATATCTATAAGGCGCCCGTCTGCAAGGTCAACGAGATACACAACCACTGTTGTAGTGCCTATGTCAATTGCAAAGCCATACCTGGGGGATTGTGTGTTGCCAGGGAAGATGTTTGTAAGCTCATAGCAGTCTTCGCTCTGAACAGTGCAGAGTGTAATCTCCCAGTTGTTTTCTCTTACCTTATGTGCAAGACCCGGCAGCAGCCTGAAAGGCACCCTCAGGCATCCAAGTCCTTTTGACATAAGCCCCCTCTTAAGTCTCTCAAGGTCGCTTATGTTATCATCAATGCTTGGCTGTGGTAAATTTAGCAATACCCTTTCTGTAAGGGGCTCTATCCTGACCCCTGCAGACTGAAGAAGCTCTGCTAAGTCCCTTGCCTTTCCAACTGCAATCTTGCCTTCAAGCGTAAGGAAAGAATCTTTTGGTATCTCTATTAACAGGTTCTCCTCAGGGAAGCTCTTGCATGCAAGGGCATAGCCTTTGTCAATCTCTTCCTGTGAAAGTTTTGCGGTTGAAAGGCTTCTAACGGCTCCTTCTTTTATAATTACCCTGCATTTACCGCATGTGCCTTTACCACCGCACGAGGCAGTAAGATGAACATCTTCTTTTCTGAGAGACTCAAGAATAGAACTCTCAGAAGAGCAGGATATGGTCTTGCCTGATGTTAAAGAAATTTTCATCTTTGTTCCTTTTGTTTATTTTTAAATGGATTATTAATTACAATGCCCTCAATCTTTTGTTTATCCGAGAAATCCTCAGAAAAAAGCGTCCTTGCCCTTCCTTCAATTGCCGATGCAATAATGAGCGAGTCCCAGAAAGACAACCTGTATCGTTTTTGCAGTGCAATTGCTGAAAAGACAGTTGCCATGCTGTTAGTCACAACATCCCATTTTGCAAGTCTTTTCAAAATTTCCTCAGCAACTGAGGCGTCTATCGGTGATGAAATTTTCCCGGTTACTGTGACAAAAAATTCCTGCAGAGTCTGAGTGCTCAATATCCCGCGGCCCGAAATCCATAGGTCTTTCATGATATTCGTTGCAACTTTGTGCTTATGTCCTGCATCTATGTCATAGGCATAGACAAGCACATTGGTATCCACGAACACCCTATCTTCGCTCATGCATGGCCTCCCTCGAGCAGGGCATGCGTCCACCGGTGCCAAGATGAAGACCCTGCTCCATGCGCCTGATTTCGGTTTCCATGGCTTCTTTGTACCCGGTATTCTTTCTGATCCTCTCTTCGAGGGATTCCCTTATCAGGGCGCTGAGGGATTTTTCTTCTTTATGCGCCAGCAGCTTTGCCTTTTTCAGCACTGTCTTAGGAAGCGATAATGTTACATTCTGCCTCTCCATCTAAACCTCCTGGTATAATCCTCACCCATAGGAATGGGTAAAGAAGTTTATAATCGTTAGTACGAGTCTTTAAGCAGGAAAGACAGTTTTGTGTCCTCCTTATGGGTCTCTCTTTTGAGAGGCACCATTTGCAAAAGACTACTG
>JACQXF010000005.1 GCA_016208855.1 Nitrospirota bacterium
AAAAAATAATTGCCTCCCAATAAATACTGTGGCGTTACACGGCTTTTTGAACGGCTATGTCTCATATGAATCGCTCAATTTAGGTATATCTTACAGCCCAATGTTTGTTATAATCGTATGTCATTATACATAAAACATGGGCATGAAAGATATAATAACAATAGACGGGCCTTCAGGGGCAGGCAAGAGCACAGTATCCAAACTGCTTGCCCAGCGGCTTGGCTACAGCTATCTTGACACAGGAGCCCTTTATCGTGCAGTTGCATGGAAGGTAAAAAAAGAGGGCATAGACCCTGACAATGAAGAAAAACTAAAAGAGGCGCTGTCAATAATAAAGATAACATTAGAGAGCGGGAAGGTTATAGTAAATGGCGTGGATGTTTCCTCTGACATAAGGACAGGCGAGATAGGGGAGATGAGTTCAAAGGTTTCTGCCAAGCCTGTTGTGAGAGAATATCTATATGCAATACAAAGAGAGATAGGGCTTAAAGGCAGGGTGGTTGTTGAGGGCAGGGACATTGGCACTGTCATCTTCCCGGAGTCAGAGAATAAATTTTTTTTTGACGCAAGCCCTGAGGAGAGAGGCAAGAGGCGGCATAAGGAGCTAAGCGTTAAGAATTCTGATACAAGCATAAAAGATACAATAGAGGACCTTAAAAAGAGGGATACAAGGGACTCCACAAGGGATAGCGCCCCGCTTAAAAGGGCAAATGACATGATTTATATTGACACTACAAATATCGGCATAGACGGGGTTGTAGAGAAGATAATAAGTGAACTGAAAAGAGACTGATTTCTTACTAAGACGGTCATAAGTAAAGCCACATAGCTTGTCATTCCCGCAGTCCGTTGAGCGGGAATCCAGACAGCTAAAGAACTGGATGCCCGATTAAAAACCCCCGATTACGACATTCGAGGGCAGGCTTCGGGCATGACGATATAAAATTTATGCCCTTACTATAAGGTTTGTTTTTCGTATAAACGGGGGCTTAGAGGTTGAAGGCAGGGAAAATATCCCCATGCAGGGCGGGGTGATAGTGGCTTCAAATCATATAAGCTATCTTGATCCTCCTTTAATCGGGGCTGTTGTTCCAAGGCCTGCGACCTTTATGGCAAGAAAGGGGCTCTTTGACATTAAGTTCCCTGTGGTAAGGCTGATAATGCATTATTATGCAATCCCTGTTGACAGGGAGAAGACACAGCCGTCAACAATAAAAGAGGCTGTCAGGAGGCTTAGAGGCGGTGAGCTGCTCGTTATATTCCCTGAGGGAAGAAGGAGCGAGACAGGCGAACTGCTAAAGGGCAAGAGGGGGGTCGGACTAATAACTAAAATGAGCGGTGCAAGGGTAATTCCTGCCATGGTTGTCGGGACAGAGAAGGCGCTTCCTTTTGGCGCAAGATGGCTTAGGCGGACAAAGGTTAAAGTAATATTTGACAAGCCCATGGATTTTTCTACAATAGATATAGATAAAGAGGGCGATGTGCAAGAGATTATTACCCAAAAAATAATGGATGCGATAGGAGAGTTAAAGAGGCGTTATGCAGATAATAGTGGCTGAAAAGGCGGGGTTTTGTTTTGGGGTTAAAAGGGCAATAGATATTACCTTTGACCTTGCCAAAGATTCAGAAGAAGGAATATATACGCTTGGCCCTTTGATTCACAATGCGCAGGTGGTTGATAAACTTGCGGACGAGGGCGTAAAGGTAGCAGATAATATACACTCTTCTGATATAAAGACCCTTGTCATTAGAACCCATGGCATACCTCCAAAAATTTATGAAGAGACCTCAGAGATGGGCTATAAAGTTGTTGACGCCACATGCCCGTTTGTTAAGAAGGCGCAGCAGAATGCGAAGAAATTAAAAGAAGAAGGCTATCAGGTGATAATTATAGGCGACAGGGAGCACCCCGAGGTCCAGTCGCTGCTTGGTTTTGCAGGAGACGACGCAGTTGTCCTAAAGGGCAATGAGGATATACCGCCTCTGAAAAGAAAGGTCGGCATAATTGTTCAGACAACAAAACCTATAAGCGTGCTTAGGAAGGTTATGAGTGAGATTGTAGGCAGTGTAAGCGAGATTAAGGTATATAATACAATCTGCGATTCCACCTCGCTCAGGCTTGAGGAGACAAGCGAGCTCGCAAGGGAAGTGGATGTTATGATAATAGTCGGAGGCAAGCATAGCGCTAATACAAACCAGCTTGTCAATCTCGCAAAGGAGCTGTGTTCAAGGGTTTATTTTATTGAGACTGCAGAGGAGATAGGGGATGACTGGGTTAGCAACGCAGATAAAGTGGGCGTCACAGGAGGGGCGTCAACGCCCCGCTGGATTATAGATGAAGTGGTGGAGAGGCTTAAAGAAATTGCTAAGAGGAGATAATAATGGAGATAATGTATAATATAGGCACTATGGAACTACAAAGAGAAGATATAGAGAAGCTTTACGCCGACACCTTCAAGGGGCTGCAAGAGGGCAAGATCTACAAAGGAAGGATTATACAGATAGGGCAGGATGGCGTTGTTGTGGATATAGGCTATAAGTCCGAAGGCCTTATCCCGCGTGGCGAATTCTCCCCTGAAGAGCTTGAAAGCCTCGGTTATGGAAAAGAGATGGATGTATATGTAGTAAGCAGAACCATCACAGACGGCTTTATACGCATCTCAAAAGACAGGGCTACAAAGATAAGAACATGGGATGTACTGGAGGAGGCCGTAAACAATAATACGACTGTACAGGGCAAGATTACCGGCAAGGTAAAAGGCGGCATGACTGTGGATATATCCGGGGTAAAAGCCTTTCTTCCGGCCTCTCATGTTGATATTAAGATGCTTAAAGACACAGACCATCTTATAGGCCAGAGCTTTACCTTCAGAATTATAAAACTTGATACCAAACGCTCTAATGTAATAGTTTCAAGGCGGGCTTTGCTTGAGGAAGAAAGGGAGAAGCTTAGAAAGGAAACTTTGGTCTCCCTGAACGAGGGCGATATAGTAAAAGGCGCTGTAAAAAACATCACAGACTACGGCGTATTTGTTGATATAGGCGGTGTGGACGGCTTGATTCATATATCAGATATGTCATGGGGCAGAATTAGTCATCCAAGTGAACTATTCAGTATTGCAGATACAGTTGAGGCAGTAGTTTTAAAGTTTGACAGGGAGACAGATAAGGTAACCCTTGGTTATAAACAAAAGAAATCTGACCCCTGGGCTCAGGTTGAGGAGAAATATCCGCCTAACAAGCAGGTGATGGGCAAGGTAATAAGTATTGCTGATTACGGGATCTTTGTAGAACTTGAAGAGGGCATTGAAGGGCTTGTGCATGTTACCGAGCTTGACTGGTCAAGGGATATCAAAAAGCCTTCAAAATATTTCTCTATCGGAGATACGGTAGAGGCAGTTGTAATTAAGGTTCTTAGCAACGAAAGAAAGATATCTTTAAGCATAAAGCAGCTCAAGCCAAACCCATGGGAGCTTATAGCAGAGAAATATTCCTCAGGGCAGAAGGTGAGGGGCAGGGTAAGAAACCTTGCGGACTTCGGCGCCTTCATAAATATAGATGACGGCATTGATGCGCTGCTTCATATATCTGATATGTCATGGACAAAACACATAAAGCATCCCTCAGAGGTGCTTAAAAAGGGGCAGGAAGTAGAGGTTGTGATTTTAAATATTGAGCCTGAAAAAGAGAGGATGTCAGTAGGACTGAAAGAGCTTTTGCCTGACCCCTGGGTTGAAGAGATACCGGTAAAGTATGCATCAGGCAATACTGTCAAAGGCAGGATAACAAGGGTGGGAGACTCTTCGTTGCTTCTGGAACTTGAAGACGGGGTGGAAGGTTTTATATCTTTACACGGTAAACAGGGCGGCGACGAAAGCCTTTATAATATAGGGGCTGAGGTGACAGCAAAAGTTATAAAGGCAGATACAAAGAAGAGGCGGATAGATCTGGAAATAGCAGAGGCTTAAGATGAAGAAGGTCCTGATTATTATTGTTGTGTTAATTGCAGTTGTTAGCCTTGTGCTAAGTCTTACACGCAGCGTACCGATGGGGGAGCGCGTAGCGCTTATAACAGTCAGGGGCGTGATTTTAGAGTCCAGGGATGTTATAGAAGAGCTGAAAAAATACTCCAATGACTCCACTGTAAAAGCCATTGTAATTCGCGTTGACAGCCCGGGCGGGGCAGTTGCTCCGTCTCAGGAAATATACGAAGAGATTAAAAAGATAAAGGCAAAGAAGAAGATAGTCGTCTCTATGGGTTCTGTGGCAGCTTCCGGCGGTTATTATATCTCAGCCCCTGCTGACAAGATAGTTGCCAACCCGGGAACGCTTACAGGCTCAATCGGAGTTATTATGGAGATACCTAATTTTGAGGGCCTTATGGATAAGATAGGCGTTAAGACAGAGGTTGTAAAGAGCGGCAGGCATAAAGATATAGCTTCAGTCTTTAGAACTATGTCGCCTGAGGAGAGGGGCATTCTCCAGGAAGTGCTTGACGATGTTCATGAACAGTTTATATCTGCTGTTGCCCAGGGAAGAAAGATGGAGGTCAGGCATATAAGAAGGCTGGCTGACGGGAGGATTTTCACCGGAAGGACTGCGAGGGAGGCCGGGCTTGTGGATGAGTTAGGCAATCTTCAGGATGCCATTAAGTTAGCCGGCAAACTTAGCGGAATAAAGGGAGAGCCTGAGGTTGTAGAGAAGAAAGAGAAGTTTAGCTTTTTAGACATTATCAGCGGAAATTTACCAAAGGAACTTGCAAGGATAAAAGAAGGCATCACAGGCATAAGCGTAAAATATATGCTTACGCCATGATTGCTAAATAATCAATTAACATTTATCATTTTACATTTTAAAATTTGCAATGATAAATTTTAAATTTCTTAAAAAAAGGAGGCACCCATGACAAGATCGCTTCTCATAGAACATGTGGCAGAAAAGGTCAAAGACCTTAATCTTTCAAAAAAGGAAGTAGAGGTTATACTTGAGACAGTCTTTGATAACATAAAGGAAGCGCTGGCAAAAGGGGATAAAGTAGAGGTAAGGGGCTTTGGCAATTTCAGGCTCCGCAAGAGAAATCCCCGTCAGGCAAGAAATCCAAAAACCGGGGCGTCCGTAGCGGTAGACTCCAAAAAAGTGCCTTTCTTTAAAGTTGGCAAGGAATTAAGAGAGATGGTGAACAGGGGGCTGTAAGAGCTTTATCCGCCTATTTTTGACATAGGGCCCAGATGCTGAAATGTATTGTCGCAGGTAATATTATGCCCCACCGGTTTTATCTCTATTGCGAGTTTTATTAGTCTTTCAATTTCCTCATCAGGCGCTCCGCTCCTAAGCGGCGTTTTTAAATCTATCTCTGACCCTGAAAACAGACAAGGCCTTAGTTTACCGTCTGAGGTCATACGGAGGCGGTTACACTCTCCGCAGAACTGATGGGAGATGGCATTTATGAAACCTACTACCCCAGGCGCACCATCAAACCTGTAATACCTCGCAGGGCCTGACCTTCTAAGCCTTACAGGCGTAATAGGGGCAACCGTTTCCACGACAGATTTTATCTCGCTAAGGGGGACGTATTTCTCAGGCCCCCATATCTCCCTTGCTCCAAGCGGCATAAATTCTATAAACCTTACTTGATAGGGTTTGTTCAGCGTGATTTTAGCAAAGTCCCCTATCTCATCATTATTAAAACCCCTTATTACCACCATGTTTATCTTTACAGGGCTCAGTCCTGCCTTTTCAGCCGCCTCAATCCCTCTGAGGACATCTAATACATTCCCGCCCCTTGTCATCTCCTTGTATCGTTCGGGCTTGAGAGAATCAAGGCTTACATTTACCCTGTCAAGGCCTGCGGCAGCAAGCTCATTGGCATATCTTTCAAGGAGCAGGCCGTTAGTTGTAAGGCTTATATTTTCAATACCGTGTATGTCTTTGATTGAGGAAATAAGATAGGGGATATTCTCTCTGGCGAGGGGTTCGCCGCCTGTAATCCTTATTTTTTTTACGCCTAAAGGAGCAGCAATTTTTACAACCCTTAGAATTTCTTCATAGGTAAGGATATCCTTCTGTCTGAACGGTTTTGTTCCCTCGGCCGGCATACAGTAGATGCATCTGAGGTTGCATTTGTCCGTTACAGATATCCGCAGGTAGTCTATAACTCTTCCAAAAGGGTCATTCACTTCTTTTTCTTTTTTGGCTTAGACTCATCAAGCTTTTTCTGGGCTTGTTTTGCCTGCCCTGAGTCAGGGAATTTCTTAATGAGTTTTTCAAGGGTTATCTTGCCGAATTCATCTTCCTTTATGGCGTAGAATGCCAATCCCTGCTTTAATAAGGCGTCAGGCGCTTTATTGCTTGCAGGGTGTTTTCTTAGAAGTTCCTCATAAGAGACTATTGCGTTTTCATAGTCTTTGTCTTTGTAGTAGCTCTCTGCAATCCAGAAGCGCGAATTGTCTGAGAACTCGTTTTCAGGGTAATCCTTAAGGAGCTTTGTGAACTTCTCTCTCGCCTCTTTTGTCTTGCCTGCCTTATATTCTTCATAGGCCTTCATATAGGCATCTTTTACATCCTCTTTTGGGGCCGCTGCCTGCTTCTCCTCTTTCTTAGCCTCATCCTGCTTTGTCTCTTCTGTTTTTTTAGCCTCCTGCTTTTCCTTTGCAGATAATTCGGACTCCAGGCGTGATAATCTTCCCTTCAGGTCATTTAGGCTTATCTCTAACTCTTTCATCTGCGCAATAAGGGAGTCTTTTTTTGCAGACAGCTCTTTTGTGTTCTTTTCTGAAGAGTATCTTGCCTCCTCAAAACGGCCGTTAAGTGTCTGTATATCTGATGCGAGCGTCTGTGTCTTTATTAAAGAGTCGGAGACAGACTTGCTGATTGTCTTTTGTTCATCCTCCAGAGCCTGAAGCCTCCGCGAAAGCCTTTCTGACTCCTTTGCCTGGGCCTCTATGGCCTGAGAACTCTTCTTTATTTTCTCAATATCTCCCTTTATCTCATTAACATCCCACTGCACCTTGCCTACATCTTCTGTTGTGGCGCAGCCGGAAAATAGCATAACAGTAAGCAGTAGGCAGTAGGCAGCTAACTGAGAACTAAGAACTGAGAACTGAGAACTATATTTTTTACTTTGCAATGACAAAGTGCGCCCTTCTGTTACGCTGGTAGCAGCCCTCGTTCTGCTCTGTGCAGAGCGGTTTCTCTTCACCATAGGTTATTGTGTTTATCCTGCTTGCGCTGACGCCTTGCGAGGTAAGATAATCCTTTGCTGCCTTTGCCCTCTTCTCGCCAAGGGCAAGGTTGTATTCATTGGTTCCTCTCTCATCGCAGTGCCCTTCTACAAGTATCTTTACAGCGCTGTTTTTCTTAAGCCATGATGCAGCAGAGTCAAGCGCTGCCCTTGCGTCTGCCTTTATGTCGTATTTGTCAAAATCAAAAAGCACATCCTTAAAGACAGCCTCTTCTTTTACTGATACAGTCTCCTTTGGCAATGTCATTGGCTCTTTTTTAGCCTCTGCCGCCATTGGCGCGACTTTCTCCCCGGCCATGACATCCTTTTTTGCATCCTGTGGTCTTGCCTCTTCCACCTTTGCAGGCTTCGGGGCCTCCTCAGCAGGCTTTACATATTTTTTTGCGCATCCAAACGCAACGACAACGAGTAAAAGAATCAAAAACTTCTTCATAACCACCCCTCCTTTTATTGGATACAAAATAATTTCAGTTTTATCTTAAAACGCCAAAGCTAAAATGTCAAAATTATTTATTTTGGTTCTTTCTCAAACTGAGTGGGTAAAGTTCCTCTCCCTTGAGGGGAGAGGGTAGGGAGAGGGTGATTAAATCAATGGCAAAAGGGTTAACGCATCTTGCAAAAGGTCTAAGAAAAAGATCAACGGATGTGGAGCGGCTTCATAGAACCCCCTCCCCTCAAGGGAGGGAAAGTAATTACCCACTTGAAATGAGAAAGAATCTTTATTTTTATTTAAGATAGGGCGACCACCTTGGAGTTGCAGCCCTCATGCCTTTTGGCGTGATTCTCTTTTGCCATCCGCCTTTAATATGTATTATATATATCCCTTTTGCCCCTTCCCTGTCTGAGTCAAGGGCTATAAACATTCCGTCAGGAGAGAATGAAGGCGACTCGTTATTGCCTTTATCCGTAAGCTGTCCGGCATCTCCTGTATCAGTATTTACAATAAAGATTTGATTTAAGCCTTCTTTTCTTCCAACATAGGCTATCCATTTCCCGTCAGGAGACCATGAGGGGGAGGTGTTGTAATTGCCCTCAAATGTAATCCTCCTTATGCCGCTGCCGTCTGAGTTCATTAAATATATCTGAGGAGTTCCGCCTCTGTCAGAGACAAAGGCAATTTGAGAGCCATCCGGCGAGAAGGCAGGCGATACATCTATGCCGATAGACCTGGTGAGTTTTTTTACATTGCTGCCGTCGCTATTCATAGTATAAATCTCAGGGCTTCCGTCCCTGGATGAAGAGAATACTATAGAGCCTGAAGGGGAAAATCCTCCGGCAAGATTGAGTTCCCTTGAAGAAAACAGGAATGTCTCCTTATAATTTGCAAGGGTAAGCAGATAAATTCCCCATTCTTTATTTCTCTCTGAAGAGTAAGTGAGGTAATCTCCTCCTGAAGACCAGTTATGGCTGACTATAAGCCCCCTTGAGCCGATATCCCGGTCATTGTGTCCATCCCAATCCATTAGATGAAGCTCCTTCTTCCCAGAGATATTCGCTATGTATGAAAGCCTTGTTCTGAAGATTCCGTTTTGCCCTGTGATTGCTTTGAATATCTCGTTTGAAATATGATGGGAGAGCAGGCGCAGAGAGGTTTTTTCTGCCGTATATTTGCCTTTAAGGATTTCGGTGTTTTCAAGTAAATCCATAACAGCTACAGATGCTGTGACCTTTTGTCCTGAAACTGCGGCCTCTATGCTGATCTTGACCTCAGCTCCCGGGATATTGGCATCCACAGGCGAAAACATTCCAGTAAAATCAAAGTCATTCCTTACAATCTCTGTAATCTCTTTTGCCTCAGCCTGTCCTGCCGGGATAAATGATACAGGCAGTTTCCTTAGTGCAGGCGATGTTATGTCAATATAGACCTTGGCATAAGCAAAAGTAAGAATACAGAATACAGAATACAGAATACAGAATACAGATAAAAATATTCTGACTTCTGACTTCTGACTTCTGACTTCTTTCATAGATAAAACCTCACTCCTATCTCCATCTCCTCCGGCGGCGGCGGGAGGGGGCTTGCTTTTGAAACAGCCTTTAATGCTGAACGGTCAAAGAGCCTGTTGCCGGACGGCTTTTCAATTTTAGCGGATAATATCTTTCCGTCCTTCCCTATCTTTATTGATATAACAACTTCAAGCTCTGACACCTTAAAATCAGGATATATCCATTCCTGCCATATCTTCTGTGTTACGGCGCTGTAATAGGAATCAAAGCTTCCGCTGACCTTTGAGCCTGCAATGCCTGAGCCCTGATAACTGCCAACCCTTTTTTTCTCTACAACATCAAGCTTTTGAGCTGTTTCTGAAAATTTTTTGATCTTTTTCAGCTTCTCTATTGCCCTGAGCCTCTCTATCTCATGAGATAGTTTTTTATAAGTCTTTGCGGAAGTATCTGTCCCTGATTTTGTATCAGCTTTTAAAGACTGCTTCCCTTCTATGGTATTGCCTGAGCCCGCAATGCTTTCGCGGGTGGCAGTCTCAAAGGGGCTTACTAAATTAACATAGTAATCCTTAAAGACCCTTTGCCGCGGTGTAAGAGGGATGGTTGTAAAGAAGAGAAGTATTAAATGCAGTATTGCGGATAAGACTATAATCCTAAAAAGGCTTAATTCACTTTTGGCCCTCATTTTTCATCATAGGGCTTTTGTTCGGTAATCATTCCCAGTTTTTCAATTCCTGCTTCCTTTATCTCCCCCATTATCTCTGCGACAAGCCCGTAAGGTATGGTCTTATCAGCCTTAAGGAAAACCTCTCTCTGCGGCGTATTAGCGAGTCTTGCCTTCAGCATTTCCACGGTTACGGCTGCCTTATCTATATATATTAAACCGTCTTTTTTTATGGTTATTATAATCCTCTCTGCTGGAGGCAGTTCTTTGCCGCGCGCCTGCGGGAGATTAACATCTATACCCTGCTGAAGTAGCGGCGCAGTAACCATAAAGATTACAAGCAGGACTTGTTCCTCGTGAAATATTCTGTTAGTTCCTGGGAGAAGTCCTCCATGGCTATGATATTTTTACGCACCCTGCTCAGGTAGTAATTATACGCTACAACCGCAGGGATAGCTGCGGCAAGCCCTACGGCAGTGGCTATCAATGCCTCTGCAATACCCGGAGCAACGACTGCCAATGATGCAGAGCCCATTCTGCCTATGCCCCTGAATGAGTTCATGATTCCCCATACAGTGCCAAAAAGCCCGATAAACGGAGCCGTTGAGCCTGTAGTTGCAAGGAATGTGAGGTGGCTTTCAAGGCGGGCTGCCTCCAATGCCTCAACCCTCTTTAATGTTCTTCTTATCTCCTCGCCTGAGGCCTCACCCTCCTGATAAGCTGCCCTGAAGAGGCTTGCAAAGGGGCTGACAGACATCCTTTTAGCAGACTGATAAACTATGTCCCTGTCTTTTCCCTTTCTGAAGGCGCGATGAAACTCTTCTGATTCCCTTTCAATCTTTGAGAGAAGCCTGAATTTATAAAAAATAATAGCCCATGAGACAATGGAGAAGAAGAACAGTATCAAAAGTACGAATTTTACAACAATGCCTGCCTTAAGAATAAGATCCAATGCGGTATCGCCATTCATGAAAGAAGTTTAAAGGAAATTCTCTCAAAAAGTCAAAAAAAGTAAAATTATTGTGGGATGTAACACGGCTAATCTACCAGTATTTGCTTTAGTACAGCCTTAACATTTTCTATAGTGTCTTCGCTGATCTTTCCGAGTTTTTTAACCAGTCTTCGCCTATCAACAGTCCTTATCTGATCCAACACTATCCATCCTGTTTTGGCCTGAAACTTTGTTTTTACTCTACTTGGGTAGTCGTGTGATTTTGTTGTCATAGGCGCGATGATAATTGTCTGGATGCTTTCGTTCATTTCATCAGGGGATATTACGACGCATGGCCGCGTCTTTTGTATTTCATGTCCTATGGTTGGATCAAGGTTTATGAGGCAGACTTCATACTGTCTTATTTCCATTCCCAATCTTCCATTTCTGCATTAGCTGTTTCATCAAGCAGCAAGGCGTCTTCTTTTCGTTTGTGCATTAATTTAAATGCCTTATCCCATCCCTTTCTTGGGGTTTCTTTAACAGGCTTTAAAACTATCTTATCTTTTTCAACTTCAAGCTCTATCTGACTGTCAATATCGCATTGCTTAAGCACTGCCGAAGGTATTCTTATGCCTTTTGAATTGCCTATGGATATGATGTTTACTCTCATATGATTCTCCTTTTGCAGATCTTTTGAGTAATTATAAAGTAATTACTTTATAAAAGGCAATTCCGCATATCCCGAAACGATAACAACTGTCGTTTATTTTTTCCTCTCAAGAATTTTGGTTCTTCCGACATTTCTGTGGGTATATAATTAGAGTCTGTTTATAAACTCAACATTAAGACGTCATTCCCGCATCCTTACTAAGACGGTCATAAGTAAAGCCACATAGCTTGTCATTCCCGCAGTCCGTTGAGCGGGAATGACAGCGCTTATCCACACACTTCCCGGAAGAACCAGAATTTTAACTGCAAGTTCATGGATAAGCCTTACACAAAAAATAGACAAGAAGAAATTGCTGTTGAACCGTGCCTGCTGATGCGGTATTATACAGAAAGCCTATCAGGGCAGTTCCGGCGCATTTCATGGAAGATTTGCTATCCAACAATTTAACTCAGGCAGCTGTTTCTTTAGCTGCCATTGCGTTTACATTTCTTCTACTACCGTTTTTTAAGCGAAAGCCATTTATTAAAAATACCCTTATTCTGATAAACCTCCTGTTAGGCCTTAGATATTTTATCTGGAGGGCTTTTTATACGCTAAATCTTGATACAGGTGCTTCGGCAACCGTTACCTTTACTGTATATTTTGCAGAGCTCTACGGCTATGTCCATGTTATGCTTTTTTATTTTCAGACTTATTGCCCTGTTAAAAGGCAGACACCTTATCATAATGGCAGCCCCCCTGCCGTAGATGTCTTTATTACGACCATAAATGAGCCTCCTCATATGATTATGAGGACAGTCGTGGCATGCAGGGCTATGGATTGGCCTGCTGATAAAATTAATATTTATGTTCTTGATGACGGCAAAAGAGAAGAGATAAAAAGACTAATTGAAGTGCTCTCATGCAGCTACGTAACAAGGGGGGATATTGGCGGAGCCAAGGCAGGGAATATAAATAATGCCCTCAAAATTACAAACAGTGAATTTGTCATGATCCTTGATGTAGACCATATCCCTGTCAGGAGTTACCTCAAGGAGACCATGCCCTTTTTTAATGACCCCTCAGTCGCATATGTCCATACCCCTCACTATTTCTATAACCCTGATATTTTCCAAAGGAACCTCAGGCTGCAAAAGGAGATAGCCAATGATCAGGATCTGTTTTTTAAGGTGATACAAGAAGGCAGGAATTATTTTAATGCAGATTTTTTTGGCGGAAGCGACGCGGTCTTTAGGAGGTCGGTTCTTAATGAGGTAGGCGGATTCAAGGAGGAGACGCTTACTGAAGATGCGCATACCTCAATGCATATACATGCAAAGGGATACAGATCTGTATTTTACAATAAAAATCTTACCTGCGGCCTGACGCCCGAGACATATCATGATTATTTAAGGCAGAGGATGAGATGGGCAAAGGGGTTGACGCAGCTTTTCCTCCGTGACAACCCGCTTCTTAAAAAAGGATTAAAAATTTCCCAGAGGATCATATACTTTTGCTCTATATATTATTTCCTTCACGGATTTGCACGCCTTATATACCTTGCTGCGCCGCTCTCCTACCTTTACCTTAATATAGCGCCGGTGAAGGCAGGCCTCCCTGTCTTGCTCAATTACTATTTCTCCTACTATATAACGAGTATCCTTGTGTTTAAGGCAATTTCAGGAAAATATCGCCAGCCTTTCTGGTCGGATGTCTATGAAACGGTCATGCATTTTCATCTCTGCGGAGCAGTTATTGACGGCTTTATAAGGCCTAAGAAATCACTCTTTAAGGTGACGCCAAAGGGCCTTACAGTAAAAGGCAAGAGCCTGGATTTCTCAAATTCTTATTTTCAGTTGTTATTGCTTCTCTGCATGACATCCGGAATCTTTTATGGAGTAACGAAATACCTGATAGGAGGCAGATTAGATGAAGGAGCATGGATTTCAGTTTTTTGGGCTGCCTATAATATGCTGCTTCTTTTTGCTGCCGTGGTAACGGCAAGGGAGAAGCCTCAATTAAGAAGGTTTCACAGGGCATGCAGAGAAATGCCCTGTGAAATAACCACTGATAAAGGGGAGAGCTTTATCACATACACAAGGGATATAAGCGAAGGCGGAATGTCATTTAATATAGATAAACGCCTAATGTTTTCCCCTCTTATTACCATAAGGCTTATCTATGAGTGGGGAGGTTTAATGAGTCTTAAAGGGAAGATTGCCCGCTACGAGAAGGCAGGTAATCATTATAATATCGGCGTAGAGTTTCTAAAGGACGCAAAGGACGCTGACCTTTCCATCATAAGACAGATATTTTCTCCTCCGAATGTATGGGAAAAAGAAGAAGGATTAAGAAAAGAAGAAGGTGTTCTAAAGTCGTTGTTCACTATAATTTTTGCCCTTTTTAGATCCTTTAAAGGAGAAGATATCAAGAGAAGAACAGAGCCGCGTGTCTTGGCAAGGCTTAAATGTCTTATGGGTTTTGAGGATAGATCTAAAAAAGGCAGGGTTATCAACCTCAGCTATTCAGGAGCGTTGATTTCTGTAAGAGGCGGCCTTCAGGATGGCTTAGCCGCGGTTTCTTTGAGGATATTTTCTGATAAACACAACAGCGAGTTAAACATAAGGGGAGATATATTGTGGAGAAGGTCAAAGGGTATATCTACACTGCTTGGCATCAGGCTTACAAAAACAGACGACTCAATAAACTCACAATTAGCTGAAATCATTTCTGCAGGGTAGTATGCTTTGCAGTTATTGATCTTCCCTGCAGCAAGCTGCAGGGAATACGCTCGCTATCCATTTAATTTAGAATTTGTCTTTTCAGGAATGCCTGAAATTTATAAACTTTCCAAATATTTTTATAAAAACAGTCATGTTGACAAAGGCTATATACTATGTTAAGGTTTGAAAGCTTTTTCTTGTCAGAGTTCTTAATATCATAGCAATTAGGAGACTGGATGTTAGAATTCAACAAATGGTTTTTTGTCCAACTGATTAATTTTTTAGTCCTTCTTGTAATATTGAACCGCCTGCTGTTTAAACCGCTTCTTCGCATTTTTAAAGAGAGAGACGACAAAATAAAAAATGCCCTTGACAGCGCTAAAGGCATGGAGAAAGAGAAAGAGGATTTGCTTCAGCATATAAACGTAAGGCTTTCCGAGACAAGGGGTAAGGCAAGGGGGGTACTGGACGACCTTAAAAGGCAAGGTATAGCCGTGCAGAAAGATATGACTGCCGTTGCGCAAAAGGAGGCCTCTGACATGTCTGCTCTGGCACAGGAAAAGCTCGCTGCAGAACTTAAAAGCGCTAAAGAGGCTCTGCATAAGGAAGTAGAAGATATATCAAATAGGATTGTAGAGAAACTGGTGAAGGCGTGAGAAAGGGTCAAAGTTTCTTTCTACTGCCTACTGCCTACTGCCTACTGCTTACTATTCACTTGTCACTCGTTACTGTATCTATAGCCTTTGCAGCAGAGGGCGGAGAACACAGCGCGTTACTTAAAGACTGGCTCTGGCCTCTTGTAAACTTTGCAATACTTCTAATTGTACTTATTAAATTCACACGCAAGCCTTTTAAAGAGTTTTTAAAGAAAAGGACAGAGCTTATTGAAAAATCATTAAAGGAGTCAGAGGAGGCAAGGGAACTTTCAAGCAGAGCCCTTGCAGAGGTTCAGGAGAGGCTTAAGTCTCTGGATGATGAAATAAATAAGATCCTTGAGTCAGCAGTCCATGCAGGGGAAAGGGAGAAGGAGGCGCTTATTGCCCAGGGAGAGAGCCTTAAAAAGAGGCTTATTGAACAGGCAAGCGTAAATATAGAGCAGGAGATTCAGAAGGCAAAGAATGAGATAAAGGCAGAGGCGGCCCTTATGGCCATTGAGCTTGCCGAAAAACAGATAAAGGACAAACTCGGGCAGAAAGAGCAGGAAACGTTGATAGACGGTTATATAAAGAGACTTGAGGCAAAAAATTGAACAAGAATCAGATAGCAAAAAAGTACAGCAAGGCGCTGATTAACAGCGCTGAGATTTCAACGATACCTGTTGTCATAGAAGAGTTAAAGGCATTTTCCCGGCTTATTGATGCAAACAGAAAGCTCAGGCTTTTATTTTCAGGTCAGATATTCTCGGAGAATGAAAAAGACAAGGCCTTAAGCGCAATCCTTCCAAGCCTTAAATTCTCCTCCCGGACCGAGAAATTTCTCAGGCTTATAGTGGCGCAGGGTAACGTTGCAGCAATTAGGGAAGTCATTGCAGCTTCTATTAATGCATATAATGAGAGGCAGAAGAAAGCTAAGGCAGTGGTGATATCTTCTGTGCCTTTAGATAAGAACTACTCCGAGAGGCTTAAGAACGCCCTCAAGGCCATGACACAGTGTGAGATTGATATTGAGAGCCGGGTTGATTCATCCCTCTTAGGGGGTTTTATTGTAAAAGTGGGCAGCACTATCTACGACAGCAGCTTAAAAGGCCAGCTTCGTCTGTTAAGGGCGGAGCTTATAAAATACTAATAACTACATATTGAAAGCCACCTTTTTTGTCATTCCCGCCCCCGATTACGACATTCGAGGGCAGGCTCCAGCGGGAATCCAGAAACATCAGGAAAATACTGGATTCCGGTTCAAGCCCGGAATGACGACTATGAGAAAATTTGTTCCATAACTCAAAACTCATAACTAAAAACTCAAAACTTTCAAAAATATACGGGGGTGTTTGATGTCTATTACAGAGCTGAAAGCTGACGAAATAACTGAACTGATAAAAAAACAGATTACCGATTTTGAGAAACGCGTTGATGTAAGCGAGGTCGGTACGGTTGTTAAAGTAGGCGACGGTATCGCAAAGGTATACGGCCTTGACAAATGTATGGCTTCGGAGCTTCTTGAGTTTCCTAATGATGTGTTTGGGATGGCGCTTAACCTTGAGACGGATTCTGTCGGCGCTGTTCTATTTGGCGAGGATACGCTTATCAAGGAAGGCGACATTGTCAAGCGCACAGGGAAGATCATGTCTGTGCCTGTCGGCGAAGCGCTGCTTGGAAGGGTAGTAAACGCTATCGGCCAGCCTATTGACGGAAAGGGCCCGATTAATACAAAAGAAAGCAGAATAGTTGATGTCGTGGCACCGGGTATTATTGACAGGCAGCCTGTCCGCCAGCCTCTGCAGACAGGGCTTAAAGCTGTAGACGCGATGATCCCGGTTGGAAGAGGGCAGAGAGAGCTTATCATAGGCGACCGTCAAACAGGAAAGACTGCAATAGCAATTGATGCCATTATAAACCAGAAAGGCGGAGATGTATTATGCATATATGTTGCCGTCGGGCAGAAGCGTTCCAACGTAGTGCGTGTCGCCAAAAAGCTTGAAGAAGAAGGCGCGCTGGAGCACACAATTATTGTTTCCGCAACAGCAAGTGAGCCTTCGCCTCTGCAGTACATCGCTCCCTATACAGGCTGCGCAATGGGAGAATATTTCAGGGACAAGGGCAAGCATGCATTGATAATATACGATGACCTTAGTAAACAGGCTACAGCATACAGGCAGCTTTCACTGCTGCTCAGACGTCCTCCTGGCCGTGAGGCTTTTCCCGGAGACGTATTTTATCTCCATTCAAGGCTTCTTGAAAGGGCGGCGAAACTCTCCGATAAATTAGGCGGGGGTTCTCTTACAGCGCTTCCTATTATTGAGACACAGGCCGGTGATGTGTCAGGTTACATTCCTACAAATGTTATTTCCATTACGGACGGCCAGATATATCTTGAGCCCGAGCTTTTCTACGCCGGCGTAAGGCCTGCCGTTAACGTCGGTCTTTCAGTCAGCCGTGTCGGAGGCGCTGCCCAGACAAAGGCGATGAAGCAGGTTGCCGGAACCCTTAGGCTGGACCTTGCGCAGTTCAGGGAAATGGCGGCATTCGCCCAGTTCGGTTCCGATCTCGATAAGGCGACGCTTAAACAGATAGAACGAGGCAAGAGAATGGTTGAACTCCTGAAGCAGAACCAATATGTTCCGATGACCATGCAGGACCAGGTCATTGTTCTTTTTGCCGGCACGCAGGGTTACCTTGATGACATACCGGTTGAAGCCATAAAGAAATTTGAAGAAGAATTCGTGAAATTTGTACGTGGAACAAAGGACGATCTTCGTACGGAGCTCGCGGAGAAAAAAGCAATTGACGACAACCTTAAAGTGAAACTGGCCCAGGCGATAGAAGAATTCAAGAAAGGATTCCAGGCGTAACAATCAATAATAAAGCAAGATGGTCGTTATTCCCGCGAAGGCGGGAATCCAGAAGAAAAAATAGATTCCCGCTGACAGATTGCGGGAATGACTGAAAAAGGGACTGTACTGAATCGAGATTAAAAAATGGCTACCTTAAGAGACATTAAAAAAAGAATAAAGGCAGTTCAAAATACCCAGAAGATAACAAAGGCCATGAAGATGGTCTCTGCCGCGAAGCTGAGAAAGGTGCAGAACCGGATGCTGGATCTGAGGCCTTATGCAGACAAGATGCATGACGTTCTGATGAGTCTTGCCAAGGGAGCAGACAGGGAAGCTCATCCATTGCTCGCCTTCCGGCCCAGAAAGACTGTGGAGGTAGTAGTGATTACTTCTGACAGAGGGCTTTGCGGAGCCTTTAATACAAATATCCTTAAGACGGCGCAAAGATGTATTGATGATTACAAAAAAGAGAGTTTTGGAGTAAGCATAAGCACTGTCGGCAAAAAAGCACGGGACTACTTCAAGAGAAGAGGAGTCCCAATGAGAAATTCGTGGACTGGCATTTCCGGGAATGTCAGCTTCTTAAATGCCCAGGAAATCGCTAACGACATTAAAGACAATTTTATAAATGAAACGATTGATGAAGTGGCTATTGTATATAATGCATTCAAATCAATGGCCTCTCAGACAGTTACAGTGGCGCAGCTTCTTCCATTGGCTCCGGTAGAAGAGGGTAAAGAAGAGTCTGCCTTTGAAGTCGCTGCGGCTGGCTTTATTTATGAGCCTTCCATGACAGCAATCTTTGACAGGCTGATTCCGAGGAATGTGGATATACAGATTTACAGGGCGCTCCTTGAAAGCTCGGCATCTGAAGAGGCTGCAAGGATGAGCGCTATGGAAAATGCAACAAAGAGCTGCAACGAGATGGTCGGCACACTTACGCTTCAGTTCAACAAGGCCAGACAGGCATCTATTACTGGTGAACTGATGGATATAGTCGGCGGGGTTGAGGCGTTGAAAGGATAGTTTAATATGTCATTGACCCTAAGATATAAGCATCGTCATTCCCGCGAAGGCGGGAATCCATGTTATTACATAGAAGTAGATTCCCGGTTACTACCTCGGGAATGGCGAACTTTGTGTGTTCGGTCAATGAGATAACAATAGATATAACTTTGATTTCAGTTTTGGAGGTAATAAAATGAATGAAGGAAAAATTGCTCAGGTTATCGGCGCAGTTGTTGATGTTGAATTTGAAAGTAAATTGCCTGAAATATTAAATGCGCTTCATGTGAAACAACGTGGTGATGCGGCAAAAGGCATCCCGGATATTAATGTTACACTTGAAGTTGCCGCTCATCTTGGTGAGAACATGGTGAGGACTATTGCAATGTCTGCAACAGACGGCCTTGTAAGAGGCACTGCGGCTGTTGATACGGGGCAGCCAATTACGGTTCCTGTCGGAGCCAAAACCCTTGGAAGGATCATGAATGTTATCGGAGAGCCTGTGGACCAGATGGGGCCGATAGATGCAAAGGAGAGACTGCCTATCCACAGGGAAGCCCCTGATTTTGTCTCACAGGATACATCAACAAAAGTCTTTGAGACAGGCGTTAAGGTTTTTGACCTCCTTGTCCCTTTTGTTAAGGGCGGAAAGATGGGGATGTTCGGAGGCGCAGGCGTCGGCAAGACAGTCGTTATTATGGAGATGATACATAATATTGCCATGGTTCACGGCGGCGTGTCTGTGTTTGCAGGCGTAGGTGAGAGAACCAGAGAAGGCAATGACCTTTATCTGGAAATGAAAGAAGGAGGCGTTCTCGAAAAAACGGCCCTTATCTATGGCCAGATGAATGAACCCCCGGGAGCGAGAGCGAGGGTTGCGCTTTCAGCCCTTACGACAGCAGAATACTTTAGAGACGAGGGGCAGGATGTTCTTATCTTCCTCGATAACATATTCAGATACACACTCGCAGGCGCCGAACTTTCAGCGCTTTTAGGAAGAATGCCTTCAGCGGTTGGATACCAGCCAACACTTGGAACCGATATGGGTGTGCTCCAGGAAAGGATTACATCTACGAATAAAGGCGCTATTACGTCAATGCAGGCTATTTACGTCCCTGCTGACGACCTTACAGACCCGGCTGTTGCAACAGCATTTACACACCTTGACGGAACGGTCGTTCTTTCAAGGCAGATTTCAGAGCTCGGCATATACCCTGCCGTTGACCCTCTGGATTCAACATCAAGGATTCTTGACCCGCTCATTCTCGGCGAAGAACATTATAAAGTCGCACGACAGGTGCAGATGGTGCTTCAGAGATATAAAGAGCTTCAGGATATCATTGCCATTTTAGGTATGGAAGAGCTTTCTGAAGATGATAAATTAATTGTAGCCCGCGCAAGAAAACTGCAAAGGTTCCTGAGCCAGCCCTTCCACGTTGCAGAGACCTTTACAGGGACTCCCGGCAAATACGTAAAACTGGAAGATACAATAAGAGGTTTTAAGGCCGTTGTTGAAGGAAAATACGATGATCTGCCCGAGCAGGCATTTTACATGGTCGGCGGCATAGAGGAAGTTGAAGAAAAGGCCAAGAAACTGGCAGGAGCATAATAAGAACAAGTGAGAAGTGAGAAGGCTAAGGTTGAGGATGCCCTCTTCCTTGAGGGGAGAGGGTGAAAATAAGTGAGACGTAAGAAGTGAAGAAAAAGCCGTTACTTCTTATTTCCCACTTCCTACTTCTTACTTACTAAAGCAAAGAGGATTGTAAATGGCGGATAAACTGACATTAGATATCGTTACACCGTACGGTCACATCTTCACTGATGAAGTCGATGAGATAGCAGCCTCTGGCAGTGAAGGTGAATTTGGTGTTTTGCCGGAACACGCTTCGTTTCTTACTACGCTCAGGATTGGTATGCTGACCTATAAGAAAGGCGCTGAAACAGGAATTTTCTTTATTAGCTCGGGGTATGCCGAAGTCGGCCCTGACAAGGTTACAATACTTGCCGACAGCGCAGAGAGATCAGATGACATAAATGTTGAGAGGGCAAAGGCTGCAATGAAAAGGGCGGAAGAGAGGCTTAAAGAGATTGAAAAATTTGACCACGCCCGCGCCACTGCATCCCTTGAACGGGCGATAATGAGAATACAGGTAGTTGAAAAAAGGACGATAAGGTAATCCCTCCGCTTATTCCGTATGATTAAACTCCTAATTTTTGACCTTGACGGAACACTTGTAGATACTATCCATGACATTGCAAATGCAGTTAATCATGCCCTTGGGCCTTTTGGGGTGAGACCTCTTACTGTTGAAATTGTTAAGTCAAAAGTTGGTTCCGGCATAACAAAACTGATTGAAGGGCTGATCCCTCCTGATAAACCAAAAGATGGAGCTGTTGAAAGATTCCTGCAATATTACTCAGCGCATCTTCTGGATTATACAACGGCGTACCCTGAGGTAAAAGAGACGCTCCTGAAGCTTGGAGATTATAAAAAGGCTGTTATCTCTAACAAGAGGGAGATTTTATCAAAGGGATGCCTTGAAGGACTGGGGCTGCTAAGATTTTTTGACGTTGTCCTGGGCAGCGACAGCGTATCCGAAAGAAAACCGTCTCCTGTCCCTGTGCTGGAGGTTCTAAAAAGTACCGGGGTGTCCAAAGATGAGGCGCTTATGATAGGGGACAGCAATTATGATGTTGAGGCAGCGCATGCTGCCGGAGTAAGGATTGTCGCTGTTACATATGGATATCGCAGCAGGGATGTCTTAAAGGATGCTGATTTTATGATTGATAATTTCGGGGAGTTAATAGACATACTTTCAGGGATTGAAGCTAACAAGTAGTCGTCTTTTTCTTAGAGACAAAAATTGAGAACTAAATCTAACGAGACATGCGATAGCATAAAAGAGATAAAACTCTTCCAGTCAAAGACAGGTTACCGCTTTAGTGTAGATGCCCTTTTACTTGAGGACTTTATCGCTCAGAATTGGTGGGAGGGCGCCTCAAAAACTTATAAGGGCATTGAGTTTGGCACAGGCTCGGGGGTAGTCGCAATGCTTCTTGCAAAGAGGTTTAAGAACGCAAGGATAACTGCCTCTGAAATTCAGAAGGGCATTGCTGAACGTGCAGGCAGAAATGTAGAGCTTAATAAACTTGGCAGCAGGGTTGATGTTATAAACGAAGACATTAAATGTTTAACGGATGTCTTTCCTCCAGGCAGGTTTGATTTTGCTTTCTCCAATCCGCCTTTTAGAAAAGCAGAGACAGGGCGTTTAAGCGCTGATGAAGAGCGCGCCATTGCAAGGCATGAGATAAAGATAAACCTGCCTGATATTATAGAGTCTGCCTCTTATCTGATTAAAAACAGCGGCAAGTTTTACCTGATTTATCACCCCTTCAGGCTTGTAGAATTGTTTGGACTGCTGAAAAAGGCAAGGCTTGAGCCAAAGAAGATGAGGTTTGTACATTCACGGATAGGTAAAGAGGCGAAGATGGTTTTGATCGAGGCTGTAAAAGGTTCCGGGGCATGGCTTAAGATTGAAGCCCCTCTTTATATTTATGAAAACGATAATGAATATACATATGAGATGAAAAAGATTTATGGAGAAGGTTGACACTGCGATTATACAGATGTTATTCTTTTTTCATTCTTTGACTGACAGAGGCTTAAAGAGAAAAAGGCAATTATAGAAAGATTTCAGAGGGGCTGTAGCTCAGTTGGGAGAGCGCTTGAATGGCATTCAAGAGGTCGACGGTTCGATCCCGTTCAGCTCCACCATTAAAATCAATGGGTTACGCATATCGGCGTGACCTCTTTTTTTGCCAACGTGACAAAATCGTGACAAATCTCCGCTAAAGTCTTGTTCAAGACATCGACAGCCTTGCAGCAGCGTTTCCTCATATAGAAAGTTCTATAAAATCAACTTGTTTGTGATAATATAAACCCGTTATTATAGTGATCAAAAGTGATTCTGTTAAACGATCAGAAAATCGATTTTATGGTATCGCAAAATGCGATACCTTCGCGCAAATACCTTGGCGGCTATAATCCGTATGTCTTTACCGAACAGGGCGTTGCGATGCTGGCGACAGTACTGAACAGTGAGAGAGCGATACAGGTAAACATAGAGATTGTGAGGACATTTGTGAGACTCAGGCAGATGCTCGCCTCAAATGCAGAACTTGCCCGTAAGCTTAACGCCCTCGAAAAGAAATACGACTCACAGTTCAAAATGGTCTTCGATGCTATACGACAACTCATGACTCCACCCGAAAAACCAAAGCGGAAGATTGGTTTTTAGAGGGGAAATGATTGAATCAAAGTTGACGACATATGACATGTCCATAAAACAGGCTTATCCGGACACGTTATTGGGATATGTCCATCCCACATTCAAGGTGGAAGTGCAACAAAAGCCGAAGCGACCTCAAGCGGTGTTTTGTAGCCCAGACATTTTCTGGGCCTGTTGTTAATAATTGATTCGACCATTGCCACCTGAACATCCGTTATCTTACTAAAGTCAGTGCCCTTTGGGAAGTAGCGTCTGACCAGACCATTAACGCTTTCG
>JACQXF010000073.1 GCA_016208855.1 Nitrospirota bacterium
ATTATTTTATCGCTTGCTTCAGCAAGCTGTTGCTATCGATCCCGTGCCGTATAAAGCAATGGTCAAGCAAGTGAGGCGATAATTTCATTGAATACTACACCATATATTGTATCTACTGGAGTCAAGGGGATACCCCATTTAGTTTAATTTAGCAATAAAGAGGGCAGGTCGGCTAAAAATGACCTGCCCTCTTTAAACTTCTATGAATGACTTTGATAGGAAATTAAAAGAAATTGGCTGTTATCCTCTTACCGCAAAAGACATATCCACGATTCAGTGCAATATAGGATATAAATGCAATCTTAGATGTAATCACTGTCATGTAAGCGCATCGCCTGAAAGAAAAGACACAATGTCTATCGGCACGATCTCAGCGATACTTAGAATTTTAGAGAATTATAGTGAAATCGCAACGGTTGACATAACAGGCGGCGCGCCTGAGTTAAATCCTTATTTTGAATATTTTGTCAAGGCATGCGCAGCGCTTGGCAGGAGGATTATAGTGCGCTCAAATTTAGCAGTGTACTTTGAGCATGATAAAATTGAAATTCCAAGATTTCTTTCAAAACATAAGGTTAAGATTATAGCTTCCCTGCCTTGCTACACAGAAGAAGGGGTTGATAAGCAAAGGGGCAAGGGCACATATGTGAAAGCCGTATCAGCGCTAAAATATTTTAATTCGCTTGGATACGGCCAAGAAGGCTCAGGGCTTGAGGTTGATATAATGTTCAATCCTGCAGGCGCAGGCGCTGCGCCTGAACAGGGGGGCTTAGAAAAGGCGTATAAAGAGAAATTAGGCGGCATCTATGGAGTAGTCTTTAACCGCCTCATAGCCTTAAGCAATATGCCTATTGGAAGGCTCGGCAAATCAATGTCGTCTGCAGAAAAGGAAATATATCTGGAAAAGCTTAAAGAAAAATTCAACCCGGACACAGTCAAGAACCTTATGTGCAGACACCTGATAAACATCTCGCCTCAAGGAAGGCTTTTTGACTGCGACTTCTGGCAGATGCTTAATATGCCGGTAAAAAGCGGATGTCAGGACGTGGAAGATTTTGATTATGAGACATTAAGCAGGAGAGAGATTGTTGCAAATACGCTTTGCTTTATGTGCACTGCAGGCGCAGGGGCAAGCTGCAGCGGGGCGCTGGCGTAAACTCAGAGTAAAGAACACAGATGACAGAGGACAGACAGGAAACATCAACTGAAAATATCAGGAGACAGCTAAAAAAAGAACTGTTAGAGGTGTTTCATAGATTTGGTTATCTTAGGGAAGGCAAGGATTACGAGATAAAAATCAGGACTACCTCTGGCAGCATCGCATGGATTAATATCAATAGTATGGAAACAATAAAGTGAATTACAATGTAACCATTCAGTTACTTAATCCCCCTTATTAAAGGGGGATTAAGGGGGTTGTTATGAAAAACAACATATATTTATAACACACCCCTTTACACCTCTTTTTAGAGGGGAATTATAGGGTTTCACATCTATTACTGGGGTAGTAGCCACCAGTAACTGAAGGGATATATTACAACTGCCTTTCTTGAATCAGGGAGGGCTCAGGCAGTGATTTTTGTTATTACATTTGCAGGGGTTTATCTTGCGATGCTCTTAAGCGCCTGCACCATATTGTCTGAAGAATAACACACAGAAACGGTTACTTTAACTCCCGTAATTACGGGATTATTAAAGCCCGATTAATTGTCCCGATGATTCGGGATAGTTAATCGGGCTTTATTGTTTTGATTTGATATGAAGGAGGTGATGTACCCCGATGCTTGAAACTTTATCAGAAAACAGAAGTCTCTTGGGAAAGGCTGTGGGAAGAAAAAATAGCGGTTCAACGATTATCGAATTCATTAATGTAAACAAAACCTTCAGTACAACATGTATGCCGTTAAAAAATATCAATCTTAAAGTTTCAGAAGGTGAAGTTTTAGCTATCTGTGGACCGAGTGGAGCAGGCAAAAGCACTCTGCTGAGAGCTATCAATAGGTTAGAGCGTGTTGACTCGGGGGAAATAATTGTTGACGGAAAGCGCCTTTCTGATCCCAAAATAAATCTTACCGTTCTAAGAGCTGAAATAGGCATGGTTTTTCAGCATCTCAATTTATATCCGCACAAAACAGCACTTGAGAATATTACACTTGCCCAGCGCGTGGTAAGAGGATTAAGCAGAAAAGCGGCAAATGAGACCGCGATGAAACTGCTTGAAAAAGTAAAACTTGCTCATAAATGTGATGCATATCCCGTGCAATTATCAGGAGGAGAACAGCAGCGTGTTGCAATAGCCAGGAGTCTTGCCATGGAGCCGAAAACAATGCTCTTTGATGAGCCCACTTCTGCTCTTGACCCTGAACTAATCGGTGAAGTTCTTGATGTTATCCATAACCTTGCAGAAGAAGGCATGACAATGATAATCGTGACCCATGAAATGGGATTTGCACAAAATGTTGCTCACTGGCTTGCATTTATGGACTCAGGGGAAATTCTTGAGATTGATATTCCTGCAGAGATAATCAGTAACCCCCGGCATCCCAGAACAAGAGCATTCATGAGCACTATCCTCTCCATGCCTTCCAATAGCAAGCCCGGAGGGGAATCAGGATGAATAAAGATTTTTGATTCATGAGACATGGACTCCTCATGAAACTTAATAATCAGCCAAAAATCAGAGCAGGCTGAAAAGACTAATTATTAGAGAGGAGGTAATGAAAAATGATAAAATGCTGCAAAATTGATTCTGTGATCAGCGTAGGTAAGGACAGGCAGATAACGCTTCCAGAAGGTTGTTGCGAGATAGGGGATAAGATGACCGTTATAGACTGGTTAAAAGATGGGAAAACATGCTGTATTTGTCTGGTGAAGGGCTCGGTAACAATTGACGAATATGCCGAGATGATAAAAAAAGTGTCTATAAAATAGCGCGGTTGCTGAAGTGATGAGGAGTCCGTGTCTTTATTGAGTTTTCAATACCCCACAGTCTCTGCTGTGGAATTTCCTTATACTATCCTCCCCCTTGAGGGGGGCGGGTTAGGGAGAGGGTGATTAGATCAATGGCAAAAAGGTTAACGCATCTTGCAAAAGGTCACGGAAAAAGAACAACTGATGTGGAGCGGCTTCATAGGACACCCTCCCCTCAATCCCCTCCCCTCAAGGGAGGGGAAACTGTTTGATACCCCGCCGTCTCTGCGGCGGGGATGTTCATTTATGAAATGAAAAAATTAGCAGGGTTATTAATCTCGTTGGGGCAAATTCCCCGCGGCTTGCCGCGTCAGAAATTGACTTTGTAAGTATTTGATACCCCGTCCGCTTGCGGCGGGGTAGTTCATTAGCCGTACAGCTTATATTTTTGATGTTTGGCTAGTTCATAAGTATGGAGACATTGAATGTAAAATCCCTCCTAACCTCCCTTTTCCAAAGGGAGGGATAATTCCCCTCTTTAGCAAAGGGGGGCTGGGTTCCCGTTGCCGCGAAGCATTGCAGCGGGAAGTGGGGATTTTATAAAATTAATGTCATCTTACTTTTGCACTTATTAGTAAGCATAGCGGCCATGCTTGAGAGGCTGCAAGAAATAAAATGTGCTTTGCACAATATAATATTAGGAGGTCTTTATGAAAGAGGGCGGTTTAAGTAAATGCAATATGACGCGCAGAGATATTTTGAAAACTGCTGCCTGTGCAGGCATAGCAGCGGCGGGCGCAGGTATGAGCAGCAACACCTATGCTTTCTCAAAAATCTATCCGCAGATAAAGGTTGCTGGTATTAAGGATATGAAAGCAGGCAGGCAGATAGAGTTTGATTATCCTGTTTATGGGAAGAAGGCTGTCATTATAGATATGGGGTGCGCTGTTGAGGGAGGCATTGGCCAAAATAAAAGCATTGTTGCATACAGTATGTCATGCACTCATCTTGGCTGTACTGTCAGTTTTGATGCAGAGACAGGAATGCTCATGTGCGGATGCCACCAGAGCCTTTATGACCCAAAAAGAAGCGGGAAGGTTCTTGGAGGTCCTGCTCCAAGCTCTCTGCCAATGGTGACGCTTAATATTGATAAGAAAGGCGATATTTATGCTATTGGAGTTGCGGGACTGCTTTATGGAATGAGAAATAATCTTCTTGACGCAGAGGAGGTAAAATAGCATGGCAAAGGGAAAGAGATTTACAAGAAGAGACTTATTAAAATTCGGCGCTGCTGGCGCTGTTGGCGCATGCGTGTTTGCAAAAGAGACGCCGGCCTTTTCATCAGGCAAATTTTCTGAGATAAAGGCAGTTGAATTTGTTGAGCTTCCTCCTCAAAATGCGGAGAAATACAGCACAACCTGCCGCTACTGTCATGTGCAGTGCGGATATAATGTTTATGTATGGCAGAAAGGGAAGGGGCTTAGAGAGGATGCAAAATATCAACCCGCGCAAAAGATGCAGGGAGACTGGCCAAACCCAATATTTACAGTTGAGGCGAAGAAAAACGGCAAAGATGTGTGCATTATGGTTCTGCCTGACAGCAAGGACATTGCAAGCAAATCAAACTATTCTGTCAGGGGCGCATTTAATGCTCAGAGCCTTTACTCTGAGAAGCTTCCTACAAAGATCCGCCTTAAAAAGCCTATGATACGCAAGGGGGGCAAGGGCAGTCCGCTTACAGAGGTTTCTTGGGATGAGGCTATTGGATTCTGCGCAGATAACTTTAAAAAGATTATTGATAAGCATGGACCTGACGCAGTCGGCGCAGTGTATGGAGACTGGGGATACATGCAGAATACGTATGCCTTTCTTAAATGGCTCTTTACAGGCATTAAGTCAAGCACTTTGGCAGGCAACGGCTATCTATTCTGGGGCGATGAAAGCTGGGGGCTTGCTGATGTGGTAGGAGCAGGCACAAGGTCGTTTACTGTCCAAGATTTTGAGGAGACAAAACTCATCTTCTGCGCAGGGAAAAACCTTAGAGACACAGGCTCTTCATGGTATTACCGCGCGCTTCCTAATATACAAAACGGCGATACAAAACTGATTTTTGTTGACCCAAGGAAAACGCAGATGGCTAAGGATGCTGAAAGAAGCGGAGGACTGTTTCTTCAGATTAATCCGGGGACAGACGCAATTCTTGGGGCATCTTTAATGAATGTCATTGTGAAGAATAATCTCTATGATAAAGAATTTGTTAATAAATACGCTACTGGTTTCAATACGCTAAAGGAGACGGTTTTAAACGACAGATTTAAGCCCGAAAACGCAGAAAAGATTACAGGCATACCTGCCTCTAAAATCAAAAAGGCCGCTGATCTGCTTGTAAAACACAAAGGCAGGTCAATGGTGCTTTTTGAAAAGGGCATAATGCATCAGGTAATAGGATATGAAAACGAGGTTGCATACAGCGCGCTTGGAGTTATACTTGGCAACGCTGGAAAAAGAGGCGCCTGCACATCAAGGGCAGGCGGACATCCGCGCGGCACATGGGCAGACCCTCCTGTGCCAAATAAGGCAAGCTCAATGCGGAGCATATGTGAAAAGATAGACAAGGGCGAGATCAAGGCTCTTTGGGCATTTATAAGCAACATCTATATCCAGCTTCCGAATCTGACAAAATACAAGCCAATGATTGACGATATGTTTCTTGTTGTAAGTGAGATATATCCGACAGACACGGTAAAATCCGCTGATGTAGTATTTCCTGCTGCAACATGGGGCGAATGGAATACTATTCAGGCATCAGAAGACAGAAGGCTTTATATCCAGCAGGGCTTTATGGATGCGCCCGGAGAGGCAAAGCCGGACTGGTGGATAGTCTCACAGCTTGCAAAGCGCATGGGGCTGTCTGGGTTTGAATGGAAACATGAGCAGGAAATTTATGATGAAGTAAGAAAACAGATGAAGGGCTCTTTTACAAGCGACATCTCTGAGATTAAATGGGATGAGCTTATTAAGGCAGGCTCTAACGGCATCCAATTTCCAGTGAGAGACGGCAAAAGCATAAGCAGGCTGTATTCTCCTGAGACAGAAAAGGCAATGGGGAAACGATTTGCCACTGACGACGGAAAGGCGCATCTTCTTCCTGTAAAGGCTTTGGCAGATATTGCCCCATACAATCATCCATTAAGGGAGAGGCGCTCAATGGATTATCCGCTGTGGATGGTTATGTACCGCGCAAATGAAAACTGGAACACAGGATATAACTTCTACAATAATGGGCTTAATGAGCCTCTGGTCAGCAGTCTTTACGAGAGGATTTCAGAGCAGAAGGTAAGCATTAACCCAGAGGATGCAAATGCAAGCGGAATTAAGACAGGCGACCATGTGATTTTATCATCAAGAAACGGCAGCCTTAATGGAGTGGCTGTTGTATCTAATGAAACCAAGCAGGGCGTTGTATCTGTTATATCGCTTTATCCTAAGAGCGAATCAACGCCTAATCTTTTAACAAGCGAGAAGGCAGACCCTAAGCTTGGAGAATGGGACAGAATGGCTCCTGTTAATATAAGAAAGGTTTAAAGAACCTTGAATGCCCTGCTGTAATCTATAGTTGATGGCAGCAGGGCATTCATTAAATACTCTAAAATACTCATTGCGTATTAGATCGATACTGATTAGAAGTTTTCTTACCCGCCTGCTTTAAAATAGTGTAAAATTAGATCATTAGGGTAAATCAATAAAAACAGACAATCAGGAGGCTCTTATGAAAAGATTGCTTGTATTGATAGCAGCTTCTGTGTTTTTGTTTTCTCTAAATGTCTTTGCAGGCGTATATACCTTAGACCCCGACCACTCCAATATGGGTTTTTCTGTCAAACACATGGTTATATCAAATGTAAAAGGAAACTTCAGGGACTTCAGAGGTGAAATAGAGTTTGATGAGACAGCAAGGGTATTTAAAAAAGCAAATGCTGCTGTAAAGACTGCAAGCGTTAATACAAACAATGAAAAACGCGATGAGCATCTTCGTTCGCCTGATTTTTTTGACGCGGCTAAGTATCCGGAGATACGATTTACCCTTAAGGGCATAAATAAAGACGCCTCAGGGAAGATGAACCTTATTGGGGATTTGACTATAAAGAACGTGACAAAGGAGATAAGGCTTGATACCGCCTTCCACGGCATAGTGAAAGACCCATGGGGCAATCAAAGGCTTGGCTTTACAGCAGAAGGGCAGATAGACCGCAGGGACTTTAATATACTTTTTGATAAAGTTCTTGAGACAGGCGGGCTGGTTGTTGGCAATGAAGTAAAGATACTCATAGATATAGAGGCGGTACTTAAAAAGTAACTACTGCCTATCCTGAATTTTTTTAATTATATTGGTGGTTGAAACGCCTTCAACGAATTTTATAGTCCGCACATCATTTGCAATATCTGCTCCGACTATATCCTTTATATCCCAGTCCCCGCCTTTAACAAGCACGTCAGGCTGCGCAGCTTTAATAAGTTCATAGGGCGTGTCTTCATCAAACAATGTCACATAGTCAACCATTTCTAATGCAGAAAGCACCTCAGCCCTCTGGGCCTCGGGATTTATTGGCCTGCCGGGCTTTATACGCGAGACTGAGTTGTCTGTATTTAAACCTATTACAAGGACGTCTCCTAATTTTTTAGCCTCTGTAAGGTAGCGGACATGCCCTACATGAATGATATCAAAACAGCCGTTGGTAAAGACTATTTTCTTGCCTTCAGCTTTTAACTGAGAGACAACAGCCTTAAGTTTCCCTATATCTAAAATTTTATCTCTAAGCACTGCTTCCACGCCTGTAGATAATATAATACGCCAGCGCTACCATTATACTTCCGCCAATGATGTTGCCGATGGTTACCGGTATAAGATTGTTTGCAAAGCCTGCAATGCCCAGGGTTTCAATATTTGGCATTTCAGCAGACGGAATGGCTCCCTTCAGCAGCATGCCAAGGGATATAAAGTACATATTTGCAATTGAGTGTTCAAACCCTGCTGCCACGAATGCGGAGATAGGGAATATTACTGCCATGATTTTATCAAAGACATTTCTTCCTGCAAAGCAGAGCCACACAGCAAGGCAGACCAAAATATTACAAAGTATGCCTTTAAAAAATGCCTCCAAAAAGGGCAGGGAGGTTTTATAGGCTGCAATTTTTACAGCAGCGGCACCGACTGCGCCGTTTGCCATCTCCCAGTGGTGCGAGAGATATACAAGAAGCGCAAGCCCTGCTGCGCCAATAAAATTTCCTATATATACAATAAGCCAATTTTTTATTACTTCTGAAGTAGTTACCTTTCTGCTTACCCATGCCATAACAATCAGGTTATTGCCTGTAAAAAGCTCTGCTCCCCCCACAACCACAAGTATTAGCCCAAGGGAAAATACAAGCCCTCCAAGGACGCGGGCTATGGCAAAACTCAGACTTGTATCACTTGCTACTATTGTGAAGTAAAGAGCTCCAAGCCCTATAAAACCGCCTGCAAGGACGCTGAGTGAGAACATTGACAGAAGAGGCATGCGCGCCTTAATGACGCCAACATCTTCTACACGGGCAGATATCTCTTTTGGAGAATATGCGTCAAAGCCAAAGATCTCTGGCATAGTTATTATTTATACATTTTGTCCGCAGCATTTTTTGTATTTTTTCCCGCTTCCGCATATGCAAGGGTCGTTTCTTCCAATCCTTATCTCTTTTACAACAGGCTGGGCCTTCTCATTTCCGTCTCCTCCGCCGCCTTCTCCGCCCCTGCCATAGTGCATCTTTGACTGTTTAAACGCAACCTTTTTATGTGCATCTTCTTCTCTTGCAAGCTGAAGCCTCATGAGCCTGCCTACTGCCTCTGCCGAAACCCTGCCGCTTAATTCAGAGAATGTGTCAAATGCCTCTTTCTTATATTCTACAAGGGGGTCTTTCTGAGCATAGCCTCTTAGCCCTATGCCTTCCTTCAGGTGGTCCATTGTCAGCAGATGGTCCTTCCACTGAGAGTCAAGCACCTGCAGTGTTATAACCTTCTCCAGATATCTAAGGGGCTCTGCTCCTATTTCTTTTTCTTTGTCTTCATAGAACTGCCTTATTTCAGAGGAGAGTTGTTCAAAGAGATTATCTGTCTTGCCTGAATCTATTTGCGGTGTTATTGAGAACCCCATATGGAGCGCCTCTTTAAGCCCTTTTATATCCCATTCCTCAGGGTGTTTGTCTTCAGGGCAATAGACAGCCAGGATGTCGCTGAGGACATTGTCAGCCATCTCAAGGATCCTTTCCTTTAAGCTGCCGCTTGACAGTATCTCACGCCTGAATGAGTAAATCTCTGTCCGCTGCTTATTCATTACATCGTCGTATTCAATGAGATGTTTTCTTATATCAAAGTTGTGTGCCTCTACCTTTTTTTGCGCGCCCTCTATGGATCTTGTAATAAGCCTGTGTTCAATCGGCATATCTTCTTCCATCCCAAGCCTGCCCATTAAGCCGGAAATCCTGTCAGAGCCGAATATTCTCATAAGGTCGTCTTCAAGCGAAAGATAAAACTTTGAACTTCCGGGGTCTCCCTGTCTTCCTGAACGCCCTCTCAACTGGTTGTCTATCCTTCTTGCCTCGTGTCTTTCTGTGCCAATAATATGTAATCCACCAGAAGATAAAACATTTTCTTTGTTTTTGGCGCAAGCCTCTTTTGCATTGTTAAGGACGGCCTCGTATTCTTCTTTTGAGTATTCTTTTTTATCTGTGAGCATATCCTTTGCAATTCCTTCGGGGTTGCCTCCAAGGACGATGTCTGTCCCTCTGCCCGCCATGTTTGTTGCTAAGGTTACCGAATGACTCCTTCCTGCCTGCGAGACAATCTCAGCCTCTCTCTCATGATATTTTGCATTAAGCACTGAGTGAGGTATGCCTTTTTTCTTAAGCAGGACGCTGAGTCTTTCTGACTTCTCTATTGATATAGTGCCTACCAATACGGGTTGTCCTTTTTTATGGCATTCCTCTATCTCGCCTACAATAGCATTAAACTTTGCCTTCTCGGTTTTATAAACAGTATCAGGATAATCAGCCCTCGTCATTGGCTTATTTGTGGGGATTACCAGCACATCAAGGTTGTAAATCTTTGCAAACTCCTCTGCCTCTGTCTCGGCAGTGCCTGTCATGCCCGAGAGCTTATTGTACATCCTGAAGTAGTTCTGAAATGTGATGGTGGCGAGGGTCTGGTTTTCGCTGGCGATCTTTACGCCTTCTTTTGCCTCAATTGCCTGATGAAGCCCGTCAGACCAGCGCCGGCCCGGCATGAGGCGGCCGGTGAATTCGTCAACTATAATGACTTCATTATCCTTTACAATATAATCCACATCCCTCTGAAAAAGGGAGTGAGCCCTCAGTGCCTGATTGACATGATGGACGAGCTCCATATTTGAGGGGTCGTAAAGATTCCCTACGCCAAGAAGATTTTCAATCTTAATATTGCCTTCTTCAGTAAGGACAGCAGTCTTTAGTTTTTCATCAATTGTATAGTCAGTGTCTCTTTTAATCTTCGGTATTATTTTATCTATCTTGTAGTATTTATCAGTGGATTCCTCTGAGGGTCCTGAGATTATAAGAGGCGTCCTTGCCTCATCAATCAGAATACTGTCAACCTCGTCAACTATCGCATAGTTCAGTTCCCTCTGAACATAGTCGTCCATGTCATACCGCATATTGTCCCTTAGGTAATCAAAACCGAATTCATTGTTTGTCCCGTAGGTGATATCTGCTGAATAGGCCTCTTTTCTTGTTACAGGACTGAGTGAGAGAAACCGCCTGTCTCCTGTATGAAAATAGGGGTCATAGATGAAAGAGGCATCATGTTGAATTACCCCAACAGAGAGTCCTAAAAAATTATAAATAGGTCCCATCCATTGAACGTCCCTTTTGGCGAGATAGTCATTGACAGTTACTACATGCACACCTCGCTTGTCAATTGCGTTAAGACAGACAGAGAGCGTAGCAACAAGCGTCTTGCCTTCGCCTGTCTTCATCTCGGAAATTTTCCCTTCATGCAAGACAATGCCGCCTATAAGCTGGACGTCAAAATGCCGCATATTAAGGACGCGGCGTGAGACCTCTCTTACAACTGCGAATGTCTCAGGCAGAATGTCGTCTAAAGTCTCCCCTGACTCAAGTCTTCTGCGAAATTCTTCAGTCTTTGCTTTAAGCTCAGCGTCTGTAAGGGGAATAATTGACGACTCAAAGGAGTTAATAACCTCTACTAAGGAAGAGAGCCTCTTAATTTCCCTGTCATTTTTTGTGCCTATTATCTTTGTCAGTATTCCAAACATGATTGATATTATAACAGAAAAGTTAAGAGAGATTGTTTTTAATATGACACTATTGATATTTAGCTTTTCATACACTATATTTATCTTATAAAGATTATGGATACATCTTCTTCTTCTGAACAATTGGGCATTGGGAAATATCTCCTCAAGCGTCTTTCTGAAGAGGGCGTAGGGCATATATTTGGCATCCCTGGAGACTATATTATTTATTTTTACGACCAGTTAGTGCATAGCAAAATAAGGCACATAGGCACAACCAGGGAAGATGCCGCTGCCTTTGCTGCTGACGGTTATGCCCGGTGCAGGGGCATGGGAGCCCTTGCTGTAACTTACGGGGTTGGCGCCCTTAATGTGGTCAATGCTGTAGCAGGCGCCTATGCTGAGTCTTCCCCTGTTGTGGTAATAAGCGGTGCGCCGGGCGTTCGTGAGCAAAGGAGCAATTCCCTGCTTCATCACAGGTTTGGCCCCTTTACTTTTCAGAGGGAGATTTTTGAGCGCATTACCTGTATGACTGCTGTCTTGGACGACCCCTTAATTGCATTCAGGCAGATTGACCGCGCCTTAGCCGCAGCCCGCCTTTTCAGCAAACCCGTCTATATAGAACTGCCCCGCGACATGGTTGATGAAAAGGGGTATATTCTGCCTTCAGAGCATCTTTCAGAAAAAGAGAGCGACCCCGAGACGCTTAAAGAGGCAGTGGAGGAAACAATAAGGCTTCTTGAAAGGGCTGACTCGCCTGCTGTGCTTGCAGGCCTTGAGATACAGCGGCGGGGACTGCAGGATTCTCTTGTGTGTCTGATAGAGCGTGCGAGCCTGCCTGTGGCTGCTACACTGACAGGTAAGTCTGTAGTAGGTGAACGGCACCCTGCTTATTTTGGCGTGTATGAAGGGGCAATAGGGGATGAGGCTGCGAGACGCCTGATAGAAGATGCAGACCTGCTGCTTATGCTTGGAGTAACCCTAAATGATGTAGACACTGGAATATATACGGCACGACTCGATCCTAACAGAATGGTGCGGGCAATTCAGGATGAAGTGATAATTCGCCATCATCGCTTTCCGCAGGTATACCTTAAAGATTTTCTCAGCGCACTTGGGCAGGCAATAGCGCCGCGAACTGTGTCATTCACTGCGCCTCCATGCGGGCCCTCGGCATCAGGATTTCCTGAGGCAGGACGCCCGATGACTGTTGCAAGGCTTATAGGAAGGCTTAATCAGGCGCTTACCGGAGAGATGCTCGTTGTATGTGACACAGGAGATTGTCTGTTTGCGTCAGTAGATCTGCGGGTGCATGAACGTTCAGAATTTCTTGCTTCGTCTTTCTATACAACCATGGGCTTTGCAGTGCCGGCTGCTCTGGGTGCGCAGGTTGCAAGGCCTGACCTTAGGCCCCTGGTGCTTGTTGGAGACGGGGCATTCCAGATGACAGGAACAGAGATTTCCACTATAGCCAGATTGGGCATTAATGCCATCATTATAGTCTTTAATAACGCAGGCTATAGCACAGAGAGGTTTATAATGGACGGCTCATTTAATGATATAAGCGCATGGAGATTCCATCGCCTTAGCGAGGTAATGGGCCCAATGCATGGTTACGATGTACATACTGAGGATGAATTTGAGAAGGCATTAGAGAATGCCATAAGTGAAAAACATGCGCCGACTATAATTAACGTGCATTTAAGTAAAGATGACGCCTCGCCTGTAATGAGGCGGTTAGCAAGACTTCTGGGTGAAAGGGCGCAAGGGGGTTAGCTTTTAGCAGTCCTTCCTACACACCACTGAAAGGCGCAGGCGCCCATACTATCCATCCTTCCCATGTGGTAAATCCAAGTATTATAAGTATGCCTATTACTATGCGGGCAATCAGCGGCTGCCTCTCTCCAAAGACTGCGTAGGCGATATGGCCGCCGTCAAGCTGCCCTAAGGGCAGGAGATTAACTGATGTGACGAAGAGCCCGATCCATCCTGCAAATGCAACAGGATGAAGGACGACATCATATCTCTGCATATCTATATTAAGGACTAATTTTGCAAGAAATGAAAATAAGAGTGAACTCCCCAAAGAAAAACCTTCTTTTGGGAGTTTGCCCACGGGTATGATTTCTGAATAGCTTAGCCCTATAATCACAGCAGCTACAGCCACTACAAAGCCGCCAAGCGGCCCTGCAGAGCCTATGTCAATAAGCGAGCGCTTATCATATATCGGAGGCCTCATCTTTATGATTGCCCCGAAAGTCCCTATCATTGAAGGGGCAGGTATAAAATAGGGCAGGGTGACAGATACATTGTGTCTGCGAGAAACAAAGTAGTGAGAGAGTTCGTGAGTCATGAGTATCGTCAGAAGCGTTGCAGAAAATGGGATGCCGAGGTATATTTTTTCAGGGTTTTGCCACGGGATAACGCCGCGCATCATCGCGCCTGCAAAGAGCGTTGTGATAACAGTTAGAATAAACAGGAGGATATGGAGTTTCGTAAGTTTATGAGGCATTTTCTTTTTTATATTTGATTGCGATTTTTTTGATTATGAAATAGCTTATTGGAGTTGAGATAATACTTAGAATAGATGTCCCGATGACAAACGGAATAAGAAGATGGCTCAGTTTTTTCATGATGTGAAGCAGGCTCTCATTGCCCCAGTCAATTTGAGGGATTACACTTGTCATGCCCATTAACTTTACCCCAAGCCAAAGGCTGAATGAATACATAGGCACAATAGTCCATGGATTTAGCACGCACACGCCTGCAAATGCTACAAGCTTATTGAGCCTAAGCAGCCACGCCGCTGCCAATGCGCCTACTATATGCAGCCCGACTAATGGGGCTATGCCCATAAAAACTCCGATGGCAAAAGACAGGGCAATACGATGCGGAGTGTCGTTGATGTAGAAAATCTGTCTAAATTTATCTTTGAAGGCCATACCGTTAATAACTCTTTAAATAATCATTTTAAAACTATCAATTAACATTTAAAAAATTATTTTAAAATTATCAATTAACATTTAACGGGTTCTTTCTCATTTCAAGTGGGTAATTCCTTCCCCTCCCTTGAGGGGAGGGGATTGAGGGGAGGGTGTCCTATGAAGCCTCTCCCTTATTACTTCAAGAACCCCGCTTGCAAGGTGTGTTAACACTTTTGCCATTGATTTAATCACCCTCTCCCTACCCTCTCCCCTCAAAGGGAGAGGGACTTTACCCACTCAGTTTGAGAAAGAACCATTTAACATTTGTCATTTTGCATTTTGAAATTTGCAATGAGAAATTTAAAATGTGCTTAGAATTTACTCTTAAAATGTTCATATCCTGCTGCCTTAAAAGGCTTCTCTTTGCCGTTAGTGTCAACGATAAAGCTGCCTTTTGGTATTATTTCTCCTATTCTGAATGCATTTGTCTTGAACCCCTTTGGCGCTGTAAAGAGCAGGGCATAATCTTCTCCGCCCTGAAGCGCAAAGCTTAAGGGATTCAATCTAAGGTTTTTAGCAGCCTCTTTAAGCTCCTGTGACAGCGGTACTTTATCTTCATAGATCCTTGCCCCGACTTTACTCTCATCACATATATGAGATAAATCTATAAGAAGCCCATCACTTATGTCAATCATTGAGTTTATCCCTGAGATATTTTTTAATGGCGCTATGTCGGGCATGAGGTGTTTATTTATAAGTTTTAAATAGGAAATAGGAAATGGGAAATGAGAACTTTTTGCTTTTGATTTTTTATTTCCTGTTTTTTCTAATAGCCTAAGCCCCATCGCCGAGTCGCCAAGTGTATTTGTTGCAAATACCCAGTCTCCGGGTTTTGCTCCGGAGCGGGTAATTATTTTTTCAGCCTCTCCAATCAAAGTGCCGCTGATAATAAACCCGTTCCTTGAGGCGCAGGTGTCGCCGCCTATGATATTTATTTTCCATTTTTCTGCAAGGGAATTTATCCCTGAATAGAAGTCGTCAATATTTTTTGAGTCGCAGCCTTTTGGTATCCCAAGTCCAATGAGAAAATATTTCGGGCGTCCTCCCATTGCAAATATATCGCTGATATTTACTGCCAATGACTTATAACCCAATTGATAAAATGTTGTGAAGGAGAGATTAAAATGCACCCCTTCAAGGAGCATATCTGTAGTGACAAGGGTTATTTTGCTGCGGGATGTCTTTAGCGCTGCTGCATCATCTCCGATTCCTTTTATAATCTCTGATGAGGCGCCTGAGAAAGACGAGCGTATCTTCTCTATGAGTCCAAACTCGCCAAGCCTTGAAAGCTCCATTTATGGTTGTTGACTCTCCTCTTTTTCACCGACAGGGCTGAAGTCAGGATTAGCTTCATAGGCCTCTTTAAAGTACTTCATTGCCGTATTCATCTTTTTCATTCTGTAATAGGCATAGCCAAGGAAATAGTATGCCTTTGGGTCAGGATGCTCTTTTACATAGCCCTCAAGTATCTTTACAGCCTCTTTTAGCTTCCCCTTATTGTAAGTTGACATTGCCTTGCGGTATGTTGCCTCTGCCTCGTTTGGGTTATTATTTGCCATGCACAGGGAGAATGACATCAGTAATATTAATATGGCTGCTGCTAAAACCTTCATAATACCCTCCTTATTAAGAGTTTAATCTAAATCCAGATTCTTTCTTTCCCTCTTTTTTATTTCTGAAGAGGCTTTTGAGAAAGTCCTTGGCGCTGTACCATCTTTAAAGAATTCTACCATTTTTTCTGTATTATCTGTAGCAAGAAGCCCTGTGTTTGGATCAATCTCTGCTGTAACGATTCCTTGAGGAATATGAAATGCAGCAAGAGCCTCTTCGTGTGATGCGTATAAGGCTTCTTTCATAAACGATACCCAAACCGGAGACGCTGCCCTTGCCCCTGTTTCCCCGTGTCCAAGCGGACGCATATTATCAAAACCAACCCATACGCCTGTTGCGAGTTCAGGCACATAGCCTACAAACCATGCGTCTTTATAGTCATTGGTAGTGCCTGTTTTCCCTGCAGCAGGCCTTCCAAGCGCCTTTGCTCTCCATCCTGTGCCGTGCTTTACGACATCCTGAAGCATAGATGTTGCCAGATAGGCTGTCTGGGGGGGAATAACCTCAGCGCCTTCGGGTTCATTCTGCTCAAGGACTTCTCCCTTTGAGTTTGCTATATATCTTATAGCAACCGGGCTCATTCTGACACCTTCATTTGCAAATACAGAAAATGCTGAGGTCATCTCAAGCGGGCTGACGCTTAAAGAGCCCAGGGCTAATGTCAGGTCCCTCTGAAAGGGGCCGGTAAATCCAATAGTTCGTGCAAATTCCGTTACATTATCCACTCCCACCTTTTCAAGTAATTTCACTGTTACGATGTTTCTTGAATAGGCAAGGGCTTCTCTCAGGCGTGTGGCTCCCCAGTATTCATGGTCATAATTTGCCGGTTTCCAGTTTCCAACCTCTCCTGCTGAATAGCTTATAGGCTCATCCATTATTATACTTGCAGGCGTGAACCCTCTGTCCATGGCTGCGGCATATATTATAGGCTTAAATGCTGAGCCTGCCTGTCTTCTGGCTGAGGTGACCCTGTTGAATTCGCTTCTTTGAAAATCATATCCTCCAACCATCGCCTTTATATAGCCTGTTTGGGGCTCTATTGCAACGAGCGCCCCCTCAACAATAGGCTCCTGTTCAAGCAAAAAGACCGTCTCTTTTGCTTGAAGGCTTTTAATGCGTACTTTTATAATATCTCCCGGCTTCAGGATATTTGCGAGCTTCAGGTCTTTAAATTCTTTAACTACCTTGCCTTTGCCGTCTATCAGCCTGCCTGCCCACAATGAGTCTGAAAGGAGAATCTTTCCTGCCATGCCTCCTGCTTTAACTAACGCCTCTTTATCCGAAACCCTTAATACAGTTGCGCTTAGAAGCTCATCAGGCTTTATCATAACCCGCGGCATTGGCTCTATATCTTTGAGCTCTTTGTCAGGCTCTATCTCTTTATGCCCGAGCGGGCCTCTATATCCCTGTCTTTTGTCTACATCTCTTAAGCCTGCCTGAAGAGTCTTTATGGCCGCTGCCTGCATTTTGCGGTTAAGCGTTGTATAGACAACGAGATTTTCTTTGTAAAGCGCCTCAGTGCCGTACCTCTCTTCAATGTATTTTCTTATATGCTCAAGAAAATAATTTGGGGCATCATATCCGTACTTCAGGCTTGAGAGATAAAGCGGCTTTTTATAGGCTTCGTTTGCCTCTTTATCTGTTATATAGCCTTCTCCCTCCATCCTTTTAAGCACAATATATTGTCTTTCCTTGGCCCTCTCAAGATTATTAAATGGAGAGTAGGCGGTCGGGGCCTTTATAATCCCTGTTATAAGCGCTGCCTCGGAAAGGTTTATCTCTGATACAGACTTTCCAAAATAAGTCCTTGCCGCCATCTCAACGCCATAGGCGCCGTGGCCAAGATATATGCGGTTAAGGTACAGCTCAAGGATCTCTTCTTTTTTCAGGTTTTTCTCAATCCTATATGCGAGGACGAATTCTCTCAACTTCCGCTGAAGCGTTTTTTCAGGGGAAAGGAATATTACCTTTGTAAGCTGCTGCGTAATTGTGCTTCCGCCTTCTTTTATGCGCAGCGCCAGGGTGTCCTTAAGCAAAGCCCTTCCGATTGCGAGATAATCCACTCCTTTATGTGTCCAGAACCTTGAGTCCTCTGTGGCTACAACAGCCCGTATAAGATGCTCAGGGATTTTTTTGAGGGGCATATGTATGCCTTTTTCAATTTTAAACTCTCCTATGAATGTGTCGTCATCAGCATATACCCTTGTGCCTCTTGTGGGTTTATAGTCTTTGATCTCTTCTATCTCGGGGATTCCCCTTGCAAGGGCGAGGTAACTGCCTGTTGCAACTCCTCCAAGCAGGGAGAGTACGGATATGGAGAGGATGATTAATATTTTTTTCATGGCGTTAAAATGAAACAGCAAGCGTGGCGATTTAGTCCTCTACGAGTGTTATGGCCTCAACAGGGCAGTTCTCTTCCGCGGCCTCACAGCACTCTGCATAATCACAGCCGTCAGGGTTAATAACGCGTGATTTGTCATCAATAAGCTGAAATACACTGGGGCATATCTCGGCGCAATTGCCGCATCCGATACATTTTTCTTCATCAATAACAGGTTTCATTTTATAGCTCCTCCATTATTGCCGCCGCTAAAAGCGGCAGCATTATCTCATGATGTCCTGTGAGGGCATAAGCCCTGCCTCCATTAATAACAGGCCTTCTAAGGACATTCTCCCTGCATCTGTAGTGCTGGATAAAGTCCATGTTTACAGTAGTGAAATCTCTTACATTATGTCTGAGGTTCCTTGCCACAGTCAATGCCTTAAGGAATACCTCCGGCATTATAACAGCTGACCCAAGATTAATATACACCCCTCCTTCAAGGTCTGAGACAACAGATGCAAACAGCCTGAAGTCCCTTAAGCTCCCTTCGCCGATTAAGGAGCCGTCAGCCTCCGGGTGCATATGAATAATATCTGTGCCCAATGCAACATGCACTGTGGCAGGGATTTCAAGCCGAGATGCAGCGGCAAGGATACTTAATTTTTTATAGGAGAATTTGCCATTTAAAATATAACTTCCTACTGCCTTGCCTATTCCGTTTCCGTTTTTTACCCCTTCGTTAATTGCTTTGTTTATCCCTTTCCCTGTCTCTTCTGCCATGCCAAAGGTGCCTTTGCATAGTTCTGTATCAACATCCTCTGAGGTGTGTCCTATAAGGCTCAGTTCAAAATCATGGACAATGCAGGCTCCATTCATTGCCACTGCAGTTATTACTCCTGTCTCCATCAGTTCAATAATAACAGGCGACAGGCCGACCTTTATGGGATGCGCCCCCATGCCGAGGATAACCGGCCTTTTTGCTTTTCTTGCCTTTATGACAGAAGATGTAATCTCCTTAAGGCTTTTTACAGCGAGCATGTTTGGAAGGCTCTCAAGGAATTTCTTAAAGCCGCCGCCTTTAAATGGCGAGCCGAGATCATTAAGCCTTACCTTGCTCTTTCTCTGTTTGAGGCGTGTGGTCTTTATATTATCTAATGATATAGGAGTATATTTTTTATTCACAGAAAGAATATAACCTGCAATGTTTTAATAGTCAAGTGTTTGTCTTAAACGACAGATGGTTAAACCGCATTTGCCTGCATCATATTATTTTCAGTGTATTCCTCATTGTTCTCTGCTAACCAGCATCCTATTAAAAATAGTGCAGCGAGTTTTTTCTTATATAAAGAGGGCAGGGACAGATAAACCATATTGAATGGGAGCAGTTTAAGCGCTCCGCTTGGGCAGTTTGTGAAGCAGCCCTTTTTCTGATAGCCCCTGCAGAGGTCGCACCTGTTTGCGTATTTTGCAGGCTTTTCGCTGTCGCCCTTTGACCCTGCCTCTACTATAGATATTGAATTGAACGGACACTTTTTTGCGCATAAGCCGCAGCCCACGCAAACATTTTTATCAAGATATAAGACCCCGCTTGCATCGTCCCTCTTTACAGCGCCTTTTTTGCAGCTTTTTATGCATTGGGGTTCATCGCACTGTTTGCATGCGTAAGGCAGTATAAAGTGTCCTATCCTTACGCCGTTTCTTACATTCCGCTGGAAGCAGTGTCGTCCTGCGCATGACTTCTCGCATGTATTGCAAAGAAGGCACAGTCTAAGGTCTATAACCCTGATGGGCTTTGTTATGTTTTCAGGCATAATCATAGTCATCTCCTCCTAAAATTTGGTTCTTTCTCATTTTGTGTGGGTAGTTACTTCCCCTCCCTTGAGGGGAGGGGATTGAGGGGAGGGTGCGTTAACCCTTTTGCCATTGATTTAATCACCCTCTCCCTACCCTCTCCCCTCAAGGGAGAGGGACTTTACCCGCTCAGTTTGAGAAAGAACCTAAAATTTGTATCCCAATTGTGTAAATAATGAAGTGCTTTTGAAATCTGTTTCATCATACCGCTCAATAAACATGGATATATAGAAGCCTTTTCCTATAGGGAAGAACAAAGATCCCCCGTATGTAAGCAGTCCGGTTGTAAAGCTGCCTTCATCGTCAACCTCCTGCTTTTCATGGCTGGCGTATATAGATGTGCTCAGTTTTTCAAAAAAGACACGGGACAGTTCTACGTTAAATTCATCGCTTGTCGTTGAGGAGTTTGTTATATGCGTGTATCTGCCTGAGAAATCAAAACCAAGAAGGTCTTGTCTTCTCAGCCCTCCGGTAAGCCTGGTCTCCTTATCACCGTCTGTTTCTCTCCATTGATATTCAGAGACAGCGTATATGCTTAGATTCTCCGTTACCCTGTAGTCAATCCTTATGCCCGCACTGGTCTGGGAATTTGTGTCAAGGGAGAAGCTTTCATCAAGGAATGCCTTTGAGGATTCATAATATTTGATAGTATTGTAGTAATTATAGTAAGTATTAAACTGAAGGTCCTTTGAGAATGAGTACATGAAGTTAACGCTTGCATTCTCCATTTCAACATCTTTTGTAATCTGGTTTATGCTTGCAGATGAAATTACATTGAACCTGATCTTATCTATTGGCATTGACATCATCCTGAAAGATAGATATTCCCTGTCTGTTTTTCCGTTGTACATAAGGTTTTCATATCCTGCATACGCCTGATGCTTATCGCTCTCGAAGAAGGTATATGCGCCGATGCTCCTGAATTTGGAATTGAATGAGTTATCATATTTATCAGGCGCAAGGCCTCCAAATATGCCAACCCCGAGGCTGCCTGCTGTCTTTAATCTTACCTTCATATCTATGCCGTCTATCATTGTGTTGAACATCTCTTCTATATACTGCCTGCCTGCAGAGATATCTATTGTCCTGCCTAAAAACTTATAGGCAACCCACATCTCATCAATGTCCTTAGGGGAGACGTTGCTTGACGAGTCCCCGTTACTGGTTGTAGCCTTCATTCTTCCGTCAAATTTAAAGTAAAGGCCGTATGTATCAGGCTCCGGCTTTTCCACATTTAGCCTTGTGGAGAGGACATTAAATTTGGAGCCTCCATTGTCTACAGAATAGTAGTCGCTTATATAGATGTTGCCTTTTATCTCGCCAGCCTGGCCGTATAATGGAGTTAGCATTATAGCTAAAACTATTAACGGCACAATTCTGTTAATCATTTAACTTCTCCTTTCAATATGTTCTCTTGCTATTTGCATCCATTTTTCTTTCCGGCTTTATCCCAGTCAACTGTGTTATGACAGAGCGTGCAATCATGAGGACAGGTTGAGTGTTCTTTGTTGTAATCAGTTGCATGACAGGCATAACAGTTGTTTTGAGAAACACCCGCATATTTGCCCGGGTATCCTGTTGAATGGCACTTATTACAGCTTAGTGTTAAATGTATTCCAGTAGCCTTAAATATCTTATGAACCACTGTAGCCGGCAGCCATGAATTAGAGGAATGGCATTGCCTACAGTCAGTAGGATACGTTGGGTGTTTCTGTGCATGTTGTGCAGAGTGGCATGCGTAACAGTTGTCCTGAGAGACGCCAGCATATTTGCCGGGGTATCCAGTTGAATGGCACTTTGTACAACTTAGTGTCAAGTGTATGCCGGTAGCCTTAAATATCTTATGAACTACTGTAGCTGGCTGCCATGCGTTAGAGGAATGGCATTGCCTACAGTCAGTAGGATATGTTGGGTGTTTCTGTGCATGCTGGGCAGAGTGGCACGCGTAGCAGTTATCCTGAGAGACGCCAGCATATTTGCCGGGGTATCCTGTTGAATGGCACTTTGTACAACTTAGTGTCAAGTGTATGCCGGTAGCCTTAAATGTCTTGTGAGTGACGGCAGCAGGCAGCCATGAATTAGAGGAATGGCATTGCCTACAGTCAGTAGGATATGTTGGATGCTTCTTAGCATGGTCAGCCGAGTGGCATGCGTAGCAGTTGTCCTGTGAAACGCCAGCATATTTGCCCGGGTATCCAGTTGAATGGCACTTTGTACAGCTTAAACTTACATGAACGCCAACAGGCTTGAATGTCGTATGAAACCCTGTGGCAGGGAGCCATGCGTTAGAGGAATGGCATTGCCTACAGTCAGTAGGATACGTTGGGTGTTTCTGTGCATGCTGGGCAGAGTGGCATGCGTAGCAGTTGTCCTGAGAGACGCCAGCATATTTGCCGGGGTATCCAGTTGAATGGCACTTTGTACAACTTAGTGTCAAGTGTATACCGGTAGCCTTAAATGTCTTGTGAGTGACGGCAGCAGGCAGCC
>JACQXF010000074.1 GCA_016208855.1 Nitrospirota bacterium
ATTATTTTATCGCTTGCTTCAGCAAGCTGTTGCTATCGATCCCGTGCCGTATAAAGCAATGGTCAAGCAAGTGAGGCGATAATTTCATTGAATACTACACCATATATTGTATCTACTGGAGTCAAGGGGATACCCCATTTACGCCAATTTCGTGTTTAAGCTCTGAGACAAGGGCATTCCTTTCGCCGGGATTTTCAGCATCAGCTATCGCATTAACAAGCCATGCCATCTCAAATTGCCGGTACCTTAACTGCCCGCTCAGGTTCATCCTTGTGGCCTCATCCCTTATGTGTGCAGTAAACTGGCTGCCCGTATACCAAAAGATACCAAGAAATACGAGTATGATAAGGCTTATAACTATAAACTTTGAGGTAAGGGACATATTTTTTATCATCTCCCTCCGGTCATTTTAGAGAGAAAAGCCTCTTCAACTATAGACTCTACGTCAAGGACAAGTATAACCTCATGCCTGCCTATTTCAGCAGCCCCTGAAATACCGAACACATTCTTCAGATGCCCGCCCAGCGGTTTAATGACTACCTCTGTGCGGCCCTTTACCTCATCCACCAGAAAGCAGAATCTCCTCTCCCCGGCCCTAACAACGACGCCAAAGTATTCAGTGTTTTGCTCTTCTTTCAGATGAAAGACCCTTGCAAGCCTTATCAAAGGGAGCATCTCGCCCTTTAATGAAACAGCCTCTATTGCATCAATAGTCTGGATTTTAAAAGGCTCTATAACAAATGTCTCTGAAATGGCTGTCAGAGGCACGGCAAAGCGCTCCTTTGCAGCGCCTACTATAAGCGCCTTTACTATGGCAAGCGTTATAGGGAGCGTTATAGTGAATGTTGTTCCTTTCCTCACCTCTGTCTTAACATCTATAAAACCTCCGAGAGATACAATCTTCTGCCTTGCAATGTCCAGGCCAACCCCTCTTCCTGAAATCTCATTGACACTCTCTTTTGTGCTAAGCCCGGGAAGAAATATAAGATTTATACTCTCCTTGTGCTTAAAAGTTTCATATTCATGTACAAGATTTGTCTTCTGCGCCTTTTTTAGGACTTCTTCTAAATTAATTCCTGCGCCGTCATCATGAATTGTAACTACTACATTATTGCCTTGAGTAAAAGCCTTTATTGTTACTGTGCCATTCTCTTTCTTCCCTGAAGAAATCCTTTCCTCTTTAGCCTCAATGCCATGGTCAATAGAATTTCTTACAATATGTACCAGCGGGTCTATAATCTCTTCTGCGATATACTTATCTATCTCCGTATCCCCGCCAAACATCTCAATCTCTATATCCTTGCCTGTCTCCCTTGTATATCTCCTTACAACCTGAGAGAGGCGTGAAAATATCTGGCTGAATGGCACCATTCTTAATTCAAGTATGCACTCCTTCAACTCACCAAGCTTCCTCTGAAAGGTTTGTCCTATCCTGTGGGCGTCCATTGTGAGAGGCGTATACCCAAATGTACCGGCAAGTTCCCTGCTAATCCTCTGTACAGCGTCTTTTGTCAGGGTAAGCTCGGCAAGCGTATTTAGAATGCTGTCCAGCTTCTCTATATCAACCCTCACTGTGGTAGCTGCACTTTTTAGCGATATATCCTTAAGCTTTTCAGCAGGCTGCGATAGATGCGCTTTTGGGGGCATTATCGCTTCCACCCCTGCAGCAGATGCCGTCTTCTTTACTGCATCTGTATCAGAAGGGCTTCCAAAGAGGATCGTAAAGCCTATGGAGCCGTCCGGCACCCCCTCTGAGCTTGGAAGGATAGCTATTACATCCCCGATTTTTTTAAGGCTTGCGCTTAAAGACTCAAGCCCGCTCTCCAAAGATGCAAGCTCAAAGACAGATTTAACAAGGTAGATGCCGTTTCTATCTCTGATATTTACCTTAAGTCTGTGTTCTTCATACTCCGAGAGAACATTAAGTATAGAATGGCTTATGCCGAGGTCTTCAAGCGAAACCTCGCCTGAACTGCCTTTAGACATTTGCCTGAATGACTCTATTTCTTTTACAGCCACGGCTGTGTCGTCAGTCTCCATGCCTCCTGCAGTCTGCGATATAAGCCTTCTAAGAAGATCAATGTTACGGAATATAAAATTTATTGCCTCATCTGTGAGTTCAATCCTTCCAAACCTGATGTCATCAAGCAGGGATTCAAGACTGTGGCAGAGATTAGTAATGCCATTTAAACCAAAAAGCCCGGAGACGCCTTTCATTGTATGGAAGGCGCGAAAAAGGGAATTTAGTGCGTCGGGAGTAAAAGAGCCTTGAAGGCTTAAGAGGGAAATGCTTGCAGCCTCAATAATATCTTCGGCCTCTGCAACGAATTCTTTTTTTGAGGTCTTCATAAAATCAGATTATGGCAAATAGTTATGGATAAGCCTAAAATCTCTATCGGCAGCTTAGGGGATATCCTTTAAACCTCTACCAGCTTTTTGCCTGCCTCATAGGCTTCTTTGAGAGCGTCCTTGCGCTCAAGGATTTCTCCTTTTCTGTCAATGCCTGTATAACTTAATGTGACGTGGCTGGAAACATTTATTGTCCTGAAAAATGCTACTGCCGACACCTCTGCACATTTGATGCCAGATGGCTCCTTCTGTCCGCCGACAAGCAAGAGCAGCGCCTTTCTTTTAAAAGGCCCTTCAGGAACCGGCCTTTTTAGAAGATATTTTTCGCACCATATACACTGGCATCTGTCTATCATTGCCTTTGCCTGAGCGCTTAAGCCTGAGAAAAACACAGGAGATGCAAGGATAATCCTGTCTGATGTTTTTATGGCTTCATAGATTGCCTGCATCTCATCGTTGATGACACATTTGCCGGTCTCGTCACAGCCGCCGCAGTTTTGGCACGGCAGGAATTTCATGGAGTTTAAATTAAAGACCTCCACGCTCTGCCCTTCGTCTTCAATGCCCCTTATCGCCTCTTTAAGAAGAAGCTCGGTATTCCCGTTTTTTCTTGGACTGCCTAAAAATGCCGTTATCTTCATATCTCACTCCTCCATACCGTATTTTTTAAGCTTCCTCCAAAGAGAGACCCTGTCAATGCCAAGCATCTGAGCGGCAAGGGTTTTATTGCCTCCTGTTTCTCTTAAAACCCATTTTATATAAGCCTCTTCCTGCTCATCAAGAGTCGGTATCTTGCCTTCCTTTTTTCTGAAAGTCTTTATGCTTAACTCCTTTAAATCCTCAGGAAGATGCGCAACCTCTAATGTATCGCCGTTTGCGAGTGCAGCGCCCCTCTCAATAATATTTTCAAGCTCCCTTACATTCCCTGGAAAATCATAACCCATAAGTATTGATACTACCTCCTGAGATATTTCTGTGATATTTTTTTTCATCAAGGCTGCATATTTTTTCAGGAAGTAGTAACTAAGAAGCGGAATATCGTCTCTTCTCTCTGAAAGCGGAGGGATAATGAATGAGATTACATTAAGCCTGAAATAAAGGTCCTGTCTGAATCCCCCTTTCTTTATTTCATCCTGTATATCCCTGTTTGTTGCCGCTACAAACCTTACATCCACCTTTATCGGCTCTGTGCCGCCAAGGCGTAAAAGTTCTTTTTCCTGAATAACCCTTAAGAGCTTTACCTGCATGCTCGGAGGCATCTCTGTTATCTCATCCAGCAACAGCGTTCCCCCTGCTGCTGTCTCAACAAGCCCCTTCTTCATCGCAACCGCTCCTGTAAATGCTCCCTTCTCATGCCCAAATAGTTCGTTGCCAAGGAGCTCCTCTGTGAATGCCCCGCAATTTATTGCAAAAAACTGCCCATCCCTGCGGCTGCTGTTAAAATGTATGTATCTTGCAAAAAGCTCCTTCCCTGTTCCGCTCTCGCCGCTTATAAGGACATTGCAGTCAGTAGGCGCGATCTGCCTTGCAGTATCAAGAAGCCTCTGCATATTTGCATCCTGCGTTACTATCTTTACCCTGCCCTGATAGCTCTCTATCTGCTCCCTTAGCTGAGCGTTTTCCTTCCTGAGCCTTGCCTTCTCCACTGCCCCGGCAACAATTCTTCTTACATCATCAAGCTTAAAGGGTTTTGCTATATAGTCATATGCGCCCTTCTTCATTGTCTCCACCGCTGAAGGTATTGAAGCATAGGCTGTAATCATGATTACCTCAGTGTCAGGGTAAAGGGACTTGCATCTTTCAAGCACTTCAATGCCGTCCACCCTCTCCATCTTTAAATCCGTAAGCACTATGTCAAACTCCTGCTCTCCAAGAATCTTCAGCGCATTAGTCCCGCTTGTAGTGCCTGTAACCTCATAGCCCTCCTTCTTCATTACATGCTCAAGGTTTTTTAATGCTATTTTTTCGTCTTCAACTATCAGCAGTTTTCCTTTATTTTGCATAATAATTACCCCTTTAGTTTATGAATTTACTAATGAGTTCATAAGTAAAGACACATAAATTAAACGTCATGCCCGAAGCCTGCCCTCGAATGTCGTAATCGGGGGTTCTTAATCGGGCATCCAGTTCTTTAGCTGTCTGGATTCCCGCCCCCGATTACTAACTTCGTCGTATTATTCTTATTCTCCATTAAAGGCAGTTTAATCAAAAAAGTCGTTCCATGCCCTTTGGTGCTCTCAACGTCAATGCTTCCTGCATGGTCTTCTATAATCTTATGCACAACAAAAAGCCCAAGCCCGTGCCCCTTTGTCTCCTTTGTCGTAAAAAACGGGTCAAATATCTTTGATACTGTCTCTGCATCCATGCCTGCGCCTGTATCAGCAAATTCTATTTCAGCTAAATTATCTTTAGCCTTTCTTGCAGTAACATATACCCTTCCCTCCCCCTGTATTGCCTCAACAGCGTTCTTAATAAGATTAAGAAAAACCTGTTGAAGCTTCTGCTTATCGGCAAATAATGTTATATCCTCTGGGATATTCACATCCAACTCAATCTTGGAGGGGACATCAGCCTTGATAAAACGGATTGACTCGCCAACCACTGTATTTAAGTTAAACTTCTCTTTCTTTCCTGCCCTTGAATAATCCAGAATTGAACGCACAATGTCCTTTGCCCTGTCCGTTTCACCATCTATCTGCTGAAGCAGTTCTTTTTTATATTCAATATCTGCCTCCTCAATCTCTTCTTTAAGTATCTGACAAGAGGTTGAGATATTTGAAAGCGGATTATTAAGCTCATGGGCAACGCTAAAGAGCAATGTTCCCATGGATGCAAGCTTCTCTGACTGCACAAGGTGCGTCTGCCTCGTCTCAAGCTCAACAAGCATGCGGTTAAATGCCCTGCTCAAAGACACCATCTCTCTGTCGCGCGAGCCGACAGGGATAAGAGCAAACTCTCCCTCTGCAATCTTATTCATATGTCTTTCAACATGCTGAAGCGGCTTGATAAACATCCTGTAAAACAGCGCCCCTGCAATAAAGAAGACGGATACAAGAAATATGATTGACATTGCGAGGATATGCCTTGATGACTGAAGAGTGCCCTGTATTATTCTCCTCTCGCTTTTTGATATGCCCTCTGCAACAGTGACTATCGTCCTTCCCTTTTCCCTTAATTTTCTCTCAATAGACGTCTTGCTGATGCCGTCGCCTGTCTTGCTTATATCTTTTAGCAGTACGGCATAATCACCAATGTCTTTTTCAATATTAGAGACAATCCCGGGTGATACAAACCGTTCAAGCTCTCCCTTGTTTCCCTCAAGAAGCGATTCCGCCCTCTCTACATAACCAAGGAGTTCCTTGTAATCCTCTTCCTTGCCGTAGAGGAAATAATTCTTCTCATATCTTCTTATCTCAAGTGTTGTATCAAAAAAATCAGAAACAACCTGCCCTGATATAACCATATCCTCAACATTTCTAAGCTCAATCCAGTTTACCGCCACAACAGCAAGCATCAGGAGCAGCCCTATGAAATAGCCAAGTATGACCTTCTGTTTAAGACTCTTTGGATAAAGGCTCATGTATTAATAATACAGGATTAAACGGCATATTGCAAAATGCAATGTTTGCCTTAATTTATGTAACACTTCGGTGTATATAAGAATAAAACCAGACAGATTAATGCCGCCTGCTTCTTTAATTACTAATAAATCAGCCTGCAGTTGCAACATGCAACGATACTGCAATGAACCCTCAGCTAATAAACGCAAGAAATACAAAGAGTTAATCTCCGGCATGGATATTGATATGTGCTGAATAGATAGGACGGAAAAATATTGTGGTTTGTCATTCCTGCGAAAGCAGGAATCCAGACACCAAGGGAAACTATACAACATACTGGATTCCGCATCAAGTGCGGAATGACAGAAAAATTTAATTCAAGAAAGGAGGGATGAAGATTGAAATACCTAATGAAGAGACTGGAAAACCTATTTACTGCAGCAGCATTTGCCGAGGAAGGCGAATACAAAACAGCAAGAGAGATCGTTAATGAAAAGTTATCTCCAATTGAAGAGCTAAAGCAGAAGGTGCATTTAACTATTGATGACCTCACATCAATGGCAACTGCATTTGCAGAGGCAGGAGAGCATGAGAAGGCAGTGGAGATAATGAAAGAGGCAGGCATGCGCATTGAAGAAGTAAAGACAGACCTGCAGAGAGGCATCAAGGGAATAGCCTTAGCCCCAGAGCAGGCTTAATGGAGAGAGAATGAAAAACTGGTTTAAACAATACGAAGACATAATGTCAGCAGCAGCATTTGCCGAAGAGGGCGAGTTTGAGACTGCAAGACAGATGATTAATGGAAGGCAGAAAGTCCTCCTTGCTGTTACAGGAAGGGATACAGACAGAAAAGCCTTCAGATATGCGGTGAATACCTGCAAACGCATAGGCGCAGGGCTTGAGATATTGCACATTCAAGGAGACGGCAGCGCACTGATAGCTGAATTTCAGGATGTTTTAAAAAAGGATGCAATAGCCTATGAAATAGCAGAAGGCAGAGGCTGTATAAAAGAAGCCGTTATCAAACACACAGAAGAAAGAAAAGACATTCAGTTTGTTGTTATTGACTCATCAGAGGGCATTGACACTGAATGCAGGGAAAGCCGCAGATCGCTTTCTGAAAGATGGAAGGCTTTAAGATGCCCCCTTGTTGTTGTAAGCGAGGCAAAAATATAAAAGGAGGATTTTAATTGTGCAAAAGAAAAAACCAATAGGAAAGACAATTATCATGGGCGCAATATCAATAGCGCTCTATGTATTGCTGCTTCTAAAGCAGGATGCTGTCAACGCTTATTTTGGCAGGGGCAGCGTGTATGCGTTTCTGCCGATAGCAACTGCGTTTGTATTCTCATTTGTTCATGGTTCATTCACAGGCCACTTCTGGACATCGCTGGGAGTGGAGGCTAAAAAGAAAAAGGAGGTTAAGTAAGATGCATGACATTGTAAAAGAGGCGGTAAACTTTATAAATCTTGATGCCGCAAATATTATCTATCTGTTTATTGTGGGTTTTGTCGGAGGGCTTGTGAGCGGCTTTATAGGCTCAGGAGGCGCATTCGTGCTTACACCCGGAATGATGAGCATGGGAGTGCCAGGGCTTGTAGCAGTAGCAAGCAACATGTGCCATAAATTTCCAAAGGCCCTCGTAGGCTCTATCAAGAGGGCAAAGTACGGACAGGTTGATGTTAAGCTTGGCATTATCATGGGTATCTCTGCAGAGGCTGGGGTGCTCTATGGAGCGCACATACAGGAAGGCATAAAAAAGGCGTTTGGAGACGCCGGCTCTAATCTTTATGTAAGCGTGGCATTTGTAGTAGTCCTTGCAATAGTCGGCACATTTGTTCTGATAGACGCATGGAAGACATATAAATCTGGAAACATTAACGCAGAAGAGAAGGCTACAAAATTAGCAAAATGGGTGCAGTCAATAAATATCCCAGGCACCATGGTCTATTTCAAAAGCATTAACGCAAGGGTCTCTGTGCTTTTCACAATTCCGCTTGGCTTTGCAACAGGCATGCTTGCCGCAACCATTGCAGTCGGCGGCTTTGTAGGCGTCCCTTCAATGATATATGTACTTGGAGCGCCGAGCCTTATGGCTTCAGCAACAGAGCTTGTCATTGCCTTTGTTATGGGTCTTGGAGGATCTTTAAAATTTGCATGGAGCGGTCTTGTTGACATACGCCTTGCAATGATTATACTTGCAGGCTCTCTGTTTGGCATTCAGCTTGGGGCAATCGGCACAACGTATGTAAAGCCTTTTATGATAAAGGTTGTGATGGGTTTAATTATGGTAATAGTGCTATTCAGCAGGGGTTTAATGGTCCCTGTTTATATGTCTCAGCTTGGACTGATAGCTCCAATAAGTGAAGGGACAGTAAAGCTGCTTAAAAACACAAGCTTTGCTATAATGATTGGGGCGCTGGCTATTGGCGCATTTATAGTTCTAAAGGCTATGTGGCAGGGAAGAAGAGAAGAAAAACTGTCAGTTAAAGAAGCAGTAGGGCATGGGAGGATATAATTGTGGGAAGGTACAGAAAAATATTAGTTGCCATTGACGGCTCTGAAACAAGCATGCATGCGCTCAGAGAATCCTTTAAGCTTGCGCAGAATGAAGGAAGCTGGATTACAGTTGTGTGTGTTGCTCCTTCATACAGAGGCGACCTTGATATGACAGCAATAGGCAATGTCATGGAGTCCATGAAGAAGCCATGTGAAAATGCGCTTCACAAGGCTCGTGAATTAGCAGAAAAAGACAGGGTTTTGATAAAAACTGTATGCGACGAAGGAGACCCTCATGAGAGGATAGTTGATATTGCAGATGCGGAAAATTGTGATTTAATAGTCATGGGGAGAAGAGGCTTAAGGCGGCTTGAGAAGGTTCTTCTTGGAAGCGTAACAGCAAAGGTTATTGGTTATAGTAATACAGATGTCCTTGTTGTCCCAAGAGACACAGCAATTGGCTGGCAGAAGATACTTGTTGCCACTGACGGCTCAAAGTACAGCAAGGCAGCGACAGATGAGGCAATAGACTTTGCAAAATCCTATGGAGGGGACTTAAGCGTCTTATCTGTTGTGGATGTCCCGCCTGAGTTTTACGCAGAAGCCCCCCAGATGGTGGAAGACATGGTAAAAAAAGCAAAGGGCTATGCAGGAGATATAAAAAGACATGCAGAGGCATCAGGAGTAAAGGCAGAGGCGTTTGTCAGAGAGGCAGAGGCATACGAGGCAATAACTCAACTGTCAAAAGAGCAGGGCATAAATACCATTGTGATGGGCTCTCATGGAAGGACCGGGTTAAGAAGACTCCTAATGGGAAGCGTCACAGAGAAGGTCATAGGCCACGCCCCCTGCCCTGTGCTTGTGGTAAAGTCATAAAACATCATTCAAACTATGCCCCTGAATTTTGCAGGGGCTTTCTTTTTTTCTATTCAGTAGTGGTAATATAATTCGCTATGTCCCTCAAGAAAAAGATAGCCCTTAGTTTTGCCATTACATCATCCATTATTGCTGTTTTGTTAGTCTTTGAATATCTAAACTTTATTGAGATCAAAAAAGAAATAAGATACCTTGAAATTACAGACACTATAAGAAGCAAATCCCTCCAATTACGAAGGCACGAGAAGAATTTTTTCCTATATCCGCTTCAAGCAAAAGAAGAGGCAGATGCAGTTCATCGTTATATTGATGAACTGCTCCGAATAGTTAATGAGGCAGAACTGGTAAGCAGGACTGATAATTTAGAAAATCTTATTAATGAATACGCCGTAAGATTTAACAAAATAGAAAAACTAATAGAACAAATAACAGGCGAACTTAAAAAAATAGCAAAGCCGCATTCAAACTTTTCAAGATTCCTGCCATTAATAAAACTGACATTCATAGAACAGCCACTGCAGACAGCAGTCTTTTTAGAGGATGCTGTTAATCTGCCTTCTAATCACCCGATTATTGACGGGTTAAAACATCTTGATACAGAAATAAATATTCTTAGAAAAAGCGGAGAGGATATAACAGTCATATCAAAAAACCTGGATAAAGTTGCAAGAGATAATGTTGAAAAGACAATATACGTATCGCAAGTGGCCCTTCTTGCCGTATTCCCTGTATTCTTAGTGGTAGGAATATTAACGCTTTTTGTTATATCCAGAAGCATAGTAAATCGTTTAAGGCTTCTTATGGATATTGTTGAGAAAACCGGGAAAGGATATTTCCAGCAGGTGACCGCATATTCAGGAAAATGGGGACATGATGAAGTCGGCGTGCTTATTAAAAATTTCAACAGCATGGAAGAACAACTTGTTTTAAGAGACAGCGAACTGGATAAAAAAAATAAAGAACTCCTTCAGTCAAAAAAGCTTGCGGCCATCGGAACTCTCGCGGCAGGCGTTGCCCACGAGCTCAATAACCCCCTGAACAATATCTATCTATCAGCGCAGGCGCTCAAAAAAGAGGCAGGCGAAAAATGTACTCCTTTTATGGCAGAGACCCTCAATGATATTGTAGGCCAGTCAATAAGGGTAAAAAAAATAGTCGGTGACCTTCTTGAATATGCGCGCGGGAAAGAGCCTCATATCAGAGAGATATATATCAATGACGTGATAAGAAACGCATACAGTCTTTTGACAAGCGCATCGGATATGGAGCATATCAACTTCAACCTTAATACGGACAGGGATAAGGTAATAATAAACGCAGATCCTGAGCAGATGGAGAGGGTCTTTATCAATCTCTTCAGTAACGCCGTTGAGGCGATGAACGGCAAGGGAGATATTATAGTCACCGTGTCTGAGGAGGCAGGTTCTGTTAAGATATGGGTGTCTGACACAGGCAGAGGGATAAAACCAGGGGACATGGAGAATATCTTTGAGCCGTTTTTCACCACCAAGGACAAAGGCACAGGCCTCGGACTTGCCATCGTATATAATATCATCGCCAGACATAAGGGAAGGATAATGGTTGAGAGTATGGAGGGGCAGGGCGCTACATTCTTCATCGCCCTGCCAAAAAGAGAGCATGACAATGCCATTTAAGATACTCATAGCTGAAGACGAAGAGATAACCCTGAAGCACCTTATTCATTCGCTGATGCAGGAAGGCTACGATGTCACAGGCACAGCCAGCGGGCAGGATGCGTTTGAAAAGCTAAAGGACGGCTCTTTTGATGTGCTTATCACAGATATAAAAATGCCAGGCATAAATGGCATTGAGCTTCTTGAAAAGGCGAAAGAGGCAGCCCCTGACCTTGCCGTTATCATCATAACAGGTTTTGGCAGCGTAAGCTCTGCTGTAGAGGCAATGAGAAAAGGCGCATACGACTATATAACAAAACCTTTTGAGCTTGATGAAATTGTTATAAAGGTAAAACAGCTCTGCGAACAAAAGACTTTAAAGAAAGAAAACACCGCGCTGAGAACATTCCTTGGAATAGACAAAAAGGTCTCAATTATTGCAAAGAGCAAAAGCATGAATGATATATTAAGCCTCGCAGAAAATATTAAAGGCTCCGACTGCAATGTCCTGCTCACAGGCGAGACAGGGGTCGGCAAGAGCCTCTTGGCAAAGATAATACATTTCACAAGCAAAAGACAGAACATGCCTTTTCTCTCTGTTAACTGTGCTACATTTACCGAAGAACTCCTTGCCAGCGAACTCTTTGGCCATGAAAGAGGCGCCTTCACAGGAGCTATGAGGACAAAGCAGGGGCTTGTGGAGATAGCGGACACAGGCACATTGTTCCTTGATGAGATTGCAGAGATGACGCCTAATCTTCAGGCAAAGCTTCTTAAGGTAATAGAGGATGGCGAATTCTTCAGGGTCGGAGGGACAAGACCTATACATGTAGATGTGAGGTTTATTGCAGCAACAAACCAGCATGTAAGGACTGCCATAGCCAGCGGGAAGTTTAGGGAAGACCTTTATTACAGGCTCAATGTCATGGAGATATTTATACCGCCTCTTAGGGAACGTCCGGATGACATAGCGCCCCTCAGTGAATATTTCCTTCAGAAGCATATTCCAAAATCAAATAAAAAGATAAAAGGCCTCACAAAAGAGGCAATGAATATACTGAAGGACTACAGTTTTCCGGGTAATGTAAGAGAGCTTGAAAATATAATAGAAAGGGCGATAATTCTTGAAAAAAGCAATTTCATAACGTCTGAGAGCCTGCCGCAGGGCATCAGGGCATTCCACATTGAGACAATAGACCCTCATAATATCAAATCCCTTGATGATCTCAGCAAAGAATACGCAGAACGGGTCATTGAACTCTTCGGCGGCAACAAATCAAAGGCGGCCGACGCCCTCGGCATATCGCGAACAAGCCTTTGGAGAATTCTCAAAGAAGACGAAACTGCTGATACGGGGTAAGCAATTCACTTAGCCGTTTCAACTGTTCACACTGATTATTCCGTACTACCGTTCACCTCTGTTTAAACCTGAAACACAAAAATATTTGTCCCTCTTAGAAGTATCTAAACAAATCAAATAGTTATCTTCTGGCACTTCTCTTGCTTTTCATAAGCCATTATGAACGGGTTGAGAAAAAGGCATATCTTATTTGTCGCATATTCAGGGGAAGACATCTACGAGGGATTCTCGTATGCCCTTGACCTTGCAAGAACAATGGATAAGAAGATAACCGTCTTGATACTCCGCAAAAAGCCATCTACAGAAAGGTTTGATGATTTGATGACAGCCGTGACATTTGCAGAGGCAAATGAGCACGAGGTTGCTCGGGCTGTGATGGCAGGAGATCTCAGAAAGCTTAACGCTGTCTCCGACATGGATGCATCGCATTTTGCAGCAAAAGGCGCAGATATGGGCATCGCAGTAGATGTTTATGAGGCAGCAGGCATCGCCATGTCCGCCATAAAAGAGGCAATCAAAAGAAATACCTCTATAGACATGATAATACTGAGTCCTGCTGTTACAGAAAACGGCGGCATCTCTGCGAAGGAACTAAGCCTCCTTGTTAAGAAAGCCTCAAGACCCGTGGTGACAATGAGCAGACATGCCCTGTCAGCCTAAAAAAAATAAAAAAAGAGGAGGAATCTTAGATGTATTTTTATCTGCCGGTGGCTTTAACAAGCATTAATATCTTGATGCCTATTGGATTGGGGCTTGCAGTCGGGCTGCTTTCAGGACTTTTTGGCGTGGGTGGAGGCTTTCTAATGACGCCTCTTCTTATTATGATGGGCATACCTTCAACAGTGGCTGCTGCAACTGATTCCAACCAGATAGTCGCAGCATCTACATCAGGGACATATGCTCACTGGAAAGTTGGCAATGTGGATTTCAAGATGGGACTGCATCTTCTTATAGGCGGATTCATCGGGGGGCTTTTCGGGGTGCAGGCGATAAAGATCCTCAAGGAAATGGGCAATGCTGATTTTGTGATTAAGATGACCTATGTATTGATGCTCGGAATAGTCGGAACATATATGCTGATAGAAAGCCTCCAGAGCAAAAAGAAAAACAGGACAGAAGAGGAAGAGTCTGTTCTTGTCAGGTTTCTTAAATCACTGCCCCTTCAGACTGATTACCAAAAATCAGGCGTCACACATTCTGCGCTTGTGCCGATTGCATTCGGAGGTTTTGTTGGAATACTTGCCGCTATAATGGGCGTAGGCGGCGGATTCCTGATGGTTCCAGTAATGGTCTATATCCTTAGAATGCCGATGCATGTGGTGGTTGGAACAAGCCTTTTTCAGATACTCTTTAACTGCATAGAGGTTACATTCCTTCAGGCATATACAAACCATAATGTTGACTTTATACTTGCTGTGCTCTTATTGCTGGGCTCAACAGTAGGCGCTCAGGTCGGAGCGGTGTTTGGAAGGAAATTGAAAGGAGAGCAGCTTAAGATAATACTTGCCTGCATAGTCCTTGTTGTAACTGTGAAGATAATCTTTGAGCTTACGCTGACCCCGTCCCAGCTTTTATCTCAGGCAGGAGGACACTAAGGTGAATTTCAAATTGCAAATTTCAAAATTTAAAATTACAGCTTTTCTTTTCATCTGCTGCTCTGCTGCTCTGCTGCTCTGCTGCGCTGTTTCATCTGCTGAACTTACAATGGATGCAAACCATGACCATATAAATATAGACTTCTTTTATCACGGCAGCGAGGTCTCTGTAAAAGGTAGCGCTGCCGCAGGATCAGAATTGATTGTCAAAATAGCCTCGCAGGACGGGCATCAAATATTGAAGAAGAAGGGAAAGGCAGCAGGATTCCTCTGGATGAATGTGGGAGAATTGAAGTTTGAACATACGCCAAGCCTTTACCTCATCGCCGGTACGAAAAACCCTGATGATACCATTGATAGGGAAGAGATGGACAGGCATGTAATCGGGTATCAGGCGCTTGAAAGACACGTTGAAATAAACCCTGTCGCTAATGCAGATGAAAAGACAAGATGGTTTCAGGAATTTGTAAAGTTCAAGGAGTCATCAAATTTATATGCTGTAATTCATGAAACAATTTTCACCTCGGTAAATGGCAACAGACAAGATTACTCCATAAAATTTGCCTGGCCGTATCAGGCGGCTCCGGGTGATTATGAGGTTACGGTCTATGCAGTAAGAGACAGAAAGATTACGGAGACCGCATCCAAAAATGTAGTAGTTGAGCAGGTGGGCATTGTAAAAAGCCTTGCGGATATGGCAAAAAATAACGGAGCACTATACGGCATTGTCTCAATTGTCATAGCTTTGGGAGCAGGCTTTGGCGTGGGCATGATATTCAGGAAAGGCGGAGGAGCGCATTAATGTATAAGAATATAGTAGTTGCATTTGACGGCTCAGAATTCAGCAAGGCTGCGCTTATAGAGTCAGCAAATAGGATAAAGAGGCACGGCGGAAAGCTCACTATTGTTCATGCAGTTTTTTTTGATGAGGAAGAATTTACCCTTGCGCCTGAGCAGAGAGAAAAGAGATTTGGCATCGGCAAAAAACTTTGCGCTCTCGCGAAAGAGACAATATCTGATGAATTCGGCATAGAGGTTGAAGCCATGTCCTGCGAGGGAGAGCCGCCTGATGTGGTAGTTGAGATTGCAGATGAAAAAAATGCAGACCTCATTGCTATGGGAACATATGGAAGAAGAGGATTAAGGCGCATGATAATGGGCAGCGTTACAGCAAAGGTAATTACAAACTCACCCTGCGATGTGCTTGTGGTGAAGAGGCCATGCAGTGAATGCACAGGAGAATATAAATCCATAATGGTTCCATTTGACGGCTCTGAATACAGTAAAAAGGCGCTTGAGCGCGCCTGCAAGTTGTCAAAGGCTGACGAAGCAGAGGTGACGGTTCTTTATGTAATCCCGCGTTATGAGGAGATGGTTGAGTTTTTTAAAACCGCCGCTATTAAAGAGAGTCTCTCACATGAAGCACAGAAAATAATTGACAAGGCGCAGAAGACAGCATCGTCCTGCGGCATATCAATAGCCGCAATGATTCAGGAAGGCAACGCAGGGGATAAGATTATAGAAATTGCCAATAGCATGAAACATGACCTGATAGTTATGGGCACATACGGCTGGAAGGGCATTAACAGGGCTATTATGGGCAGCTCTACGCAAAGGGTGATCATGAACGCCTCCTGCCCTGTCCTAACGGTGAAATAAGGGTGAAGGGATACCGGAAGATACTTATTGCAGTAAACGGCTCTCACGAAGTCCTCAGGCAGGGCTTAAGGTTAGCCCATGATGAGAAGTGCTGGGTTACGGTTATAAAAGTAATCCCTTCCTATGAAGGCGACCTAAATCTGACTGCAGTTAAAAATATTGAAGACGCGCTGAATAGCGGGATGCAACGGGCTGTCAATGATATGAAAGATATTGCAAAGTCGGAAAGAGCCATGATAAAAACAAGGATAGAAGAGGGCGAGATTCATAGAAAGATCTTAGAAGCGGCTAAAGAAGAGGATTGCGACATTATTATCATGGGAGCAAACAGAAAGAAGAGATTTATTGGAAGATTATTCGGAGACAATGTTGTGGAAAAGGTTGTCAACAACGCCCCCTGCCCCGTGCTCGTGGTAAAGGCATAAGAATATATACTCAGAAACTAAACAAAAAGGCAACTTATGACTGCCTTTTTGTGCATTTGATAAGCATAAAATGGGTTGAGTTGATATAATATTTTTCATGGCTCCCATTGAACTGCAAATCAGCTTAGTCCTGCTTTTTGCCCTCGGCGGATATCTGCTGTCATCAAGGATTAACCAGTCTGCAGTGGTTGGAGTGATAATTATAGGAATAATAATAGGCCCCAGCCTCCTTAACATCCTGCAGTATACAGATGTTATCAAAACACTGGCTCACCTCGGAGCAATAATGCTTCTGTTCTCAATAGGGCTTGAATTTAAGATCAGGGATGTCTATCAGACAAAGTATCTGATTATAGCCTTGGCAGGTATTATACTGCCGTGGGCAGCCGGTTATTTTTTGGGATATCTGTTTGATTACGGCTTTAAAGAGTCAATGTTCATAGGTGTAGCATTAACCGCAACGAGCATAGCTATTACGGCAAAGGCTCTGGAAGAGATGAAGAAGCTGCACAGCACGGCAGCGAAGGCCATAATAGGCGCGGCTGTTATAGACGATGTGCTCGGTCTGCTGGCGCTGTCCGTTGCCACTCAATCCGCAAACGGCGGCATAGCCGCCGAAGAGATACTAAATACAGCAGTAAAAGCCGTCGTCTTTTTATTTGCCGGAATATTTGCTGCCCCTTACATAAGAAAATTATTTTTAAAGATAGATGAACAGAGATTTATAAAAGGGTTCCCTGATTTTTTATTTATCATGGCTATAATGTTCTGCTTTCTGTATGCATCGCTTGCCGAGGTAATAGGACTATCTGCAATCGTCGGAGCCTTTTTATCAGGCGCTGCATTAGAAGGAGTAAAATTTAAAAACGGCAAAGACTTAAAAGAAGGGGCAGAGTATCTGCATGTAATTTTTGGCGCAATATTCTTTGTGAGTCTCGGGGTGTTGACGAATTTTAGAGAACTGACAGTCAGCATATTGCCTCTCTTTGTTTCATTGCTCGCTGTTGCCGTACTGACAAAGGTAGCTGGATGCGGGGTTGCATCAAGGTTAGTTGGTTATGACAGAAAAGAATCTCTGGTCATCGGATTTGGAATGTCCCCAAGAGGCGAGGTAGCCATGATAGTTGCCCTGATAGGCTTAACTTCTAATATCATAAGTCAGGACATATATGTATCAATAGTTCTTATGTCCTTAATGACAACTATACTCACGCCACTGGTTTTAAGAAATTTTCTTAGATGGTGATTTAAAACTTATTACTGCAATGGAGGCAGAATTCTTAATCTTAGGCTTTTGACTTCACTACCAGCACTGCGCACTCTGCATGACCAATGACTCTCTCTGCCACGCTTCCCATGAGCAGCCTACTGATGCCTGTCCTTCCATGGCTGCCTATAACTATAACATCGGCATTTAACTCTTTGGCTAAACCTACTATTGCCATATAAGGTTCGCCTTCTCTGACAAATGTCTCAGTATTTATGCCTTCCGCGCCTGCTTTTGTCTTTATCTTTTCAAGCTCTCCCTTTACCTGTTCGGCAATTGCCTCTACCATTGAAGGGATAGACGCTATCGCCTGCTCCTGAAACTCGGGCATTATATTAATCACATGGGCTATATTTAATGCGCTGCCAAATGTCTTTGCAATCTCCATTGCCTGATTAACTGCCCTATTTCCGTATTCTGAGCCGTCAGTGGCAACAAGTATATTTTTCCAGCCTACCTGCGCATTTCTCGGCACCACTAACACATTGACCAGGCAATGACCAACTACCCTTGCTGTCACGCTGCCCATGAGAAGTTTCATAATGCCTCTTCTTCCGCGTCTTCCCATTACAACCATATCGACATTGTTTTTAGCCGCTTCATCAGTAATAAACTGGCATGTCTCCTCGCCTTCATGTACCACTATATCACACTGGATGCCTGCCTCTGTTGCCCTTGATTTGACAGATTCAAGATGTTCTCTTGTCTTATTCTCTATATTCTCAACTGCCTGAGGCGCCAAAGCCAGAAATTCAGGATTTACATCTATTACCGACAATGCAACAAGTCCGGCTGAACTCTGCTTTGCAATCCTTATTGCTTCTCTTACCGCCCCTTCGCTGAATTCAGAGCCGTCAGTTGCAACGAGCAGTCTTTTTAACTGAGCCATATCAATGCCCTCCTGACTTCAGAATCCCTGATGCCGCAAGCACCAGAACAAGCACCTCAACTATTGCGATTATGCCGTAAACTGTGTCTTTCTTTTTAAACAATATAGGTATAATCGCAAGATAACATATCACTGTCACTCCTGCAAGAAATGCTATGCCAATGAAATTAAGAAAATCGCCTTTGCCTATCATGGCAAGCCAGCCCCAGCCGTGCGGAGAGTGCGTTGCCTCAAGATACTCATGAACAGACATGCCCCAGTACTTAGACAGATCATTTACCGGTATATGTGGAGTGAAGATGCCGGATGCATAAATAAGAAATGTAACTACAAGCGCAGCCAGACCAACCTTCATGCCCAAATCAAGTATCTTTGCGTATTTAATCTGCTCTTCAGTTGCCCTTATTTCATTTGCCATAATTTCCTCCTTTAGTTCCAGATGCCTAAGCCTTTAAGCAAGGCCCTGCTTCCTGCAAAAAGCAGAAGCCCTATAACCATATACCTGATTGCCGCAGGCTTGGTCTTTGCTAAGATTCTGACCCCTACTATAGAGCCAAGCATTATGCCTATAATTGATGGAACAACCATCATTGGAAGCACTGCGCCGTTATTTACATATATCCATGCGGCAGATGTATCTGTTATTGAAAGCAGGAATTTGCTTGTGGCAACAGACACCTTTAACGGAGCGCCCATAAGTAGATTTAACACTGGCACATTCGCCCATCCTGCTCCCAAACCAAACATGCCTGCCATTATTCCGATAATGATGAACAGCGCAAGCCCTTTAGGGGTTCTATGTATTTTCCAGTTAATATCCTGGCCTGTGGATACTTCATGATAAATGCCATTTATCCTTAGTGCGGTTGAAAGGGCGTCTGCCTGTTTGACATCAGGATACTCTGACTTTTTTGCCAAAAAAATAATTAGAACAATACCCAGAATGGTAACTCCAAGCGCAATTTGCACAACATCCTGCGGCATGGCAAGCCCCATCATCGCACCTACAATTGCCGATGAAGACGCAATAAGCGCAACAGGAAGAGCAAGCCTCAAATCAGCCATGCCTTTTTTAAGAAGCCCCGGTCCTGCAGCCAACGCCCCTGCAAGCGCAACCAAAAGCCCGGCGCCCCTTACAAAGTCAAGATTAAAAGGAAAAAATCCGCCTATAATCGGCACAAACAAAACGCCTCCGCCAACGCCTCCAAGCACTGCCACAATGCCCAAAAAAAAGGTAACAATAAAAAGGACAAGCGGCCATACCCACCAAGGGGTCTGTGGGTTAGCTGCTGTATCGCCTGCAGGCGCTTCAGCAGATACAAAAGCAGATGACATAAAGAGCAAAGACAATATAGAGAAAACAATGACACTCCATTTAACCGTTCTTTGTGACATAATGGGATTTATCCTCCTAAATCTAAGTTCTATTGCAGCCTGCAGCAGTATAGATAAATTTTGCAATAAAACAGACAAATAATAGAGATTATATCGTAAAAAGTCAATTTGTGTTTTTTCATTTAAAAATAAACAAATCTTATTTGACAGTAAACATTGCTCTGTGTTAGATTTTATAACCTTTTCACCTCGTTACATTAACTTATACCAAAAACACATGGAGGATTAATGCCTGAGGTGCCGCAAGAAATGGAAAAAAAATTAAACGAGCTTCTTGATAAGCATATAAAAAAAGAAGGAAGCGCTATCTCCATCCTTCAGGATATACAGGAGGAGTTTGGCTACATCTCTCCTGAAGCAGTAATCTGGTTTTCAAAAAATACAGACATTCCTGAGAGTAAATTCTACGGCATTGCCACCTTCTATGCCCAATTCTATCTTAATCCGAGAGGCAAAAACATAGTTACAGCCTGCTGCGGCACTGCCTGCCACGTCAAAGGTGCGGAACGGCTTATTAACTCAGCAAAACGGGAATTAAGCCTCACCGATGAAAACAACACTACAGAAGACAAAGAGTTCACACTTGAGCAGGTTGCCTGCGTAGGGGCCTGCAGCATCGCCCCTGTTGCAATAATCAATAAGAAAGTCTACGGGAAGATGACTTCAGACAAGCTCACGAGGGAGATAAAGGCGCTCAAAAAGTTATAATAAAATAAAATGAATAAGAAGATAGAAATAAAGATATGCATGGGAACAGGCGGTATTGCTGCCGGCGGCACAGAGGTGCGCGACAGCTTTGAGTCATCGCTGAAAGACCGTAATATCTCCGCAGAACTGCAGATGGGCTGTGATGTGCATAAGGTTGGCTGCCGCGGCCTCTGCGCAAAGGATGTGCTTGTAGACGTAATCGTCAATAACCAAAAAACCACCTATCAATATATCAAGCCCAACATGATAAGCCGCATTATTGATGAGCATATAATAGGCGGCGATCCCGTAGGAGAGTGGTCAGTAGCAGAGGACTATCATAATTTTCATGAAAAACAGGTTAAGGTTGTGCTCTCAGACTGCGGAAATATTGACCCTGAGAGCATAGACGCATATATTGCTGTGAATGGATATAAGGCTACAGAACAGGTTCTTAAAAATATGACGCCGCAGGATGTGGTGGAAGTTATGAAAAAATCAGGACTCCGCGGACGCGGCGGCGCAGGTTTCCCTACGGGCGTTAAGTGGGAAGTATGCCGCGGCGTGGAATCAGACCAGAAGTATATCATCTGCAATGCTGACGAAGGCGACCCGGGCGCATTTATGGACAGGGCTGTTATAGAAGGCAATCCCCACGCTGTTATTGAAGGCATGATAATAGGCGCATACGCAATCGGCGCAAGCAAGGGATATGTGTATATAAGAGCAGAATACCCTCTGGCTATTGAGCGTCTTGTCCATGCAATTAAAGAAGCAACTGAAAGAGGCTTTTTAGGAAAAAATATTCTGGGCTCTGATTTCAGTTTTAGTATAAAGCTTAAACTCGGCGCAGGCGCATTTGTTTGCGGCGAAGAGACAGCCCTTATAGCATCTATTGAGGGGCAAAGAGGCATGCCGAGGGCAAAGCCGCCATTCCCTGTATATAAGGGCCTCTGGGGAAAACCAACTGTTATCAATAATGTTGAGACACTCGCAAATATTCCCTACATTATCCGCAACGGCGCAGAGTGGTTCTCATCTTACGGGACAGAGAAGTCTAAAGGCACAAAGGTGTTTGCATTGACAGGCAAGGTGAAGAATACCGGGCTCATTGAAGTCCCCATGGGCATTACACTAAAGGAAATAATCTATGACATAGGCGGGGGCATTGAAGGGGGTAAGACTCTTAAGGCTGTACAGACCGGCGGGCCATCAGGCGGATGCCTGACTCCTGATATGCTTGATATAAATGTTGATTACGAATCCCTTGCAAAGGTTGGCTCTATTGTCGGCTCAGGCGGCATGATTGCGCTTGATGAAGATGACTGTATGGTGAATGTGGCAAAGTATTTTCTGCAGTTTACACAGGCAGAGTCCTGTGGGAAGTGCGTTCCCTGCAGAATAGGCACAAAAAGGCTTCTTGAGATGCTTGACAGGATTACAAAGGGGCTTGGCAAAGAAGAAGACCTTGCCCTTCTTGAGAGCTTAAGCAATGATGTAAAGGCTACTTCATTATGCGGACTCGGGCAGACAGCGCCCAACCCGATTTTAAGCACATTAAAATATTTTAAAGATGAATATGAAGCGCATATAAGGGATAAAAGATGCCCTGCAGGGGTATGTAAGGATCTCCTGACATACTCAATCCTTGAACAGTTCTGCACCGGCTGCGGAGCCTGCATGAGGGCGTGTCCTGCAGGGGCTATCACAGGGGAAAAGAAAAAACTCCATACTATAGACCCGGATTTATGCATTAAATGCGGCGCATGTTTTGATGTATGCAAGTTTAAGTCAGTGAAAAAATCGTAAGGCGTAAGGAGTAAGGCGTAAGTGGAGAAGCCACACAAAAGACTTGATGTATGGAAATTAGCGATGGAATTGGTTACAGAGGTGTATAAGATTGCGAAATTCTTACCTCGAGAAGAAAATTATAATCTTATTAGTCAAATGAAAAGGGCTGCTATAAGCATTCCAAGCAATATTGCAGAAGGGGCAGCAAGAAATACAAAGAAAGAATTTATAAACTTTCTTCATATATCCCAGGGTTCTCTTAGCGAATTGGATACTCAATTAGAAATAGTAAAACATTTAGGATATTTATCAGAAAACGACCTATGCGGCATTATCACAATAATGGAACGAATAGATAAGATGTTGACAGGACTCATAAAGTTTCAAAAATCACCTTACCCTTCACGCCTTACGCCTCACGGAAAGAGGAGCTAACATGGTCACTATCACAATAGACGGCAAAAAGATAGAAATACCTGAGAATACGACTGTCCTTGAGGCAGCAAGGATGCTTGACATCCCTATCCCTACACTTTGTCATCATCCGAAGCTCACGCCTTTTGGCGGATGCAGGATGTGCATTGTAGAGATAAAAGGGATTCCAAGGCCTGTTACATCCTGTACAACCCCCGTGTCAGAAGGCATGGAGGTGGCAACCTCAACCGCCCAGCTTGAAGGCCTGAGAAAGACTGTCATGGAGCTAATACTCTCTGACCATCCAAATGACTGCATGATTTGCGAGAAGGCCGGGGCCTGCACACTGCAGGAGCTTGCTTATTTCTATGGCGTAAGGGAAAACAGGCTTGCCGGCGAAAGAAGGACATATACAAAGAAAGACGGAAATCCATTTATTGAGAGGGATCTGGAGAAATGCATACTCTGCAGCAGATGTGTGAAGGCATGCGATGAAATTCAGGGCGTGGAAGCCATTGATTTTGGTTACAGGGGATTTAAGTCAAAGATATGCACATCCTATGAAAAAGACCTTGACTGTGAATTCTGCGGCCAGTGTGTTGCTGTATGCCCTACAGGCGCACACACAGGGAAACAGTGGGCATTTAAAGGCAGGCAGAAAGATATAAGGGAAATAGATACCGTCTGCCCATACTGCGGCACAGGATGCAATATCACACTTCACGTAAGAAAGTCTGTATCAGGAGAAGAGGTCGTAAGAGTGACCTCAAAAGAGGACACATGGAATGAAGGCTGGCTTTGCGTAAAAGGAAGGTTTGGATATAAATTCATCAACAACCCGGACAGGCTTACAAAGCCGCTTATAAGGATAACACCAAAAGACCGTGAGGCGTCAGGCGTAAAGCGTGAGGAGAATTCCCCTTACGACTCGCACCTTACGCCTTACGAACTTTTTAGGGAAGCCACCTGGGATGAGGCGCTGGATTATGTAGCAAGCAGATTAAAAGAGATAAAGGAGAAGCACGGCGCTGACTCTATCGGAGGACTCTCCTCTGCCCGGTGCACAAATGAAGAGAATTATCTATTTCAGAAATTCATAAGGGCCGTTATAGGCACAAACAATATAGACCACTGCGCCCGTCTCTGACACGCCCCAACTGTTGCCAGTTTGGCAACCATATTCGGCTCAGGGGCGATGACCAATTCCATAAAAGAGATAGAAGGTATGGAGGTTATATTCATTATCGGGTCAAACACAAAAGAGACACATCCTGTTATTGCCAACAGGATGATAAAGGCCTACAGGAAAGGTACAAAGATAATAGTCGCTGACCCGCGAAGGGTGCCGATGGTTAAGTTTGCAGAGCTCTTTTTAAATCTCCGACCTGGCACAGATGTGGCGCTTCTTAACGGGCTTGCCCATGTGATACTTAAGGAAGGCATATATAATAAAGAATTTATAGATGAAAAAACAGAGGGCTTTAATGAATGGAAGGCTTCTGTAGAAAAATTCACCCCGGAATATGTTGAGGAAATTACAGGCGTTCCTTCAGGAGACATTATTAAAGCCGCAAGGCTTTACGGAGGTTCAAGAAAGGCAGGAATCTTCTACACAATGGGTATAACACAGCACACCTGCGGAACTGACAATGTAAATGCTATTGCAAACCTGGCGCTTCTTACGGGCAACATCGGCAGGGAGTCCACAGGAATAAATCCCCTGAGAGGGCAGAATAATGTTCAGGGGTCTTCTGACGCAGGGGCATTGCCAAATGTTTATCCCGGTTACCAGAGGGTAGACGTGCCTGAGATACAGAATAAGTTTGAGGAGGCATGGGGTGTAGAGCTTTCTCCAAAACAGGGGCTTAAATCAACTGAGATGGTTCCTGCCGCGCTAAAAGGAAAAATAAAGGCGCTTTACGTTATAGGAGAAAATCCTCTTGTTACAGACCCGAATCTTAACCATACATTTGAGGCATTTAAGAACCTTGAGTTTCTGGTGGTGCAGGATATCTTTATGACTGATACAGCCCAGCTTGCTGATGTAATTCTGCCGGCAGCATGCTTTGCAGAAAAAGACGGCACATTTACAAATACAGAGAGAAAGGTTCAGAGAATCAGAAAGGCGGTAAATCCGCCTGGCGAGGCAAAAAACGATACAACCATAATAATGGAAGTATCAAAAAGACTTGGCTACCCGATGGATTATGAGTCTTCAGAAGAAGTGCTGGAGGAATTTGGCCGGGTCTGGCCTGCACTTCAAGGCATTACATACAAACGCATAGAGACGCAAGGCATCCCATGGCCCTGTCCTACAAAGGATCATCCGGGTACAGAATACCTGTATAAAGGAGGATTTCCGAGGGGCAAGGTTCATTTTACAGGCGTAAACTTTCTGCCCCCTGCAGAGATTACTGATAAGGATTATCCGTTTGTCCTTACAACAGGGCGCAACCTCTTCCAATATCATGCAGGCTCAATGACACGAAGGGTGGCGCCTATAGAGGCTCATGCCGGCGAAGCCTATGTTGAGATTAACCCCGCAGACGGAGAGAGACTTAATATTAAGGACGGAGATATTGTCAAAGTTCTCTCAAGGCGCGGAGAGATAAAGATAAAGGCAAGGATCACAAACCGCGTCTCCAAAGGAATAATATTTATCCCCATGCACTACAGGGAGGCAGCAGCCAATGTTCTTACAAGTGACGAAGCCCTTGACAGGCATGTAAAGACGCCTGAATATAAAGTATCTGCTGTCAGGATAGAAAAATAAAGGAGGCAGTATGGCAATTGCAATTGATGATCTTAAAAAACAGATACTCTTTGAAGACATAGATGACAGGTTTCTGAATAAGATAGCCGGCAAACTTAAGGCCGTAACAGTTAAGAAGGATAAACATATATTTAAGGAAAAGGAAGACACAAAAGGCATATATCTTATCCATTCAGGAAAGGTTGAGATCTCAAAAACAACAACCGACGGGTGGCGGCAGACCCTCACAGTCCTTGGGGCAGGCCATTTTTTTGGCGAGCTCGCCATCCTTGAAAAGAGAAGCCATGAGGCTAATGCGCTTGCGCTTGAGGATACCACGCTCTCTCTTCTTTCAAGCAACGACTTTGAAGGTATAGAGAATGAAGACCTCGTCCTTGCAAATGTAATTCTCAAAAAACTTGCCATTGCATTGAGCAAAAATCTGAGGAAGATGAACGATAAGTTTCTTAATGTGCTTGTGAATTATTAAAAACCGTAAGACGTGAGAGGTAAGGCGTAAGCGGGAAAAGAAAAAGCCCCTAACGTTTTACGCCTTGCGCCTTACGAAAATCATTTATAAAAAAAGGAGGATGTAACTATGCCGTATGATGCGACGAAGTTGGCTGACTGGCAAATCTCAGAAGAAGCAGAAAAGAACATGCCTGCACCTGAAGAGTGGCGCGAAAAATTAGGGCTGCAAAAAGACGAGATGCTTCCCATGGGGCGTCTTGCAAAAGTTGATTTTCTAAAGGTCATAGAGCGTCTTAAAAATAAGCCCGACGGCAAGTATATTGAAGTAACTGCCATTACCCCGACTCCTCTGGGAGAAGGTAAAAGCACCACATCATGCGGATTGATGGAAGGCCTCGGCAAGAGAGGCGTTAATGTCGGAGGCGCCCTGCGCCAGCCTTCAGGCGGACCTACCATGAACGTAAAGGGAACAGCAGCAGGAGGCGGCAATTCTCTCTTAATTCCCATGACTGAATTTTCATTAGGGCTTACCGGCGACATCAATGACATCATGAATGCGCATAATCTTGCTATGGTTGCGCTGACAGCCAGAATGCAGCACGAACGCAACTATAATGACGAACAGCTTCAAAGGCTTACAAAGATGAGAAGGCTTGACATAGACCCGACCCGCGTTGAGATGGGATGGATAATGGACTTCTGCGCACAGAGCCTTCGCAATATAATCATTGGCATAGGCGGCAAACAGGACGGCTTTATGATGCAGTCAAAATTTGGCATTGCTGTCGGCTCAGAGTGCATGGCAATCCTTTCAGTAGCCAATGACCTTGCCGACCTTAAGCAGCGCTTAAACAATATAACCGTAGCCTTTGACAAAAGCGGCAAACCTGTCACAACAGGAGATTTGGAAGTAGGCAACGCAATGGCTGCTTTTATGCGCAACACTATAAACCCTACCCTCATGTGCACTGCCGAATATAATCCTTGCTTTGTTCATGCCGGGCCGTTTGCGAACATAGCTATAGGACAATCATCTATTATTGCCGACAGGATCGGGTTGAAGCTATTTGACTATCACGTCACAGAATCCGGTTTTGCTGCTGATATCGGATTTGAAAAGTTCTGGAACGTTAAGTGCCGCTTCAGCGGACTTAAGCCTCATGTATCAGTGCTGACCACTACAGTCCGTGCCCTAAAGATGCACGGCGGCGGACCTAAAGTCGTGCCCGGAAAGGCTCTTCCGGAGGAATACACAAAAGAGAATATCGCATTGGTAGAAAAAGGCTGCTCCAATATGGTGCATATGATAAACATCATTCGCAAGTCAGGCATTAACCCTGTTGTCTGCATTAACCGTTTCTACACTGATACAAATGCAGAAGTGGCTGCTATCAAAAAAGCCGCAGAGGCAGCAGGCGCGCGCTGCGCTGTGTCCGAGCACTGGCTCAGAGGCGGCGAAGGAGCGCTTGAACTGGCAGACGCAGTCATTGATGCCTGTAACGATAAGAACGACTTTAAATTCCTCTATCCGCTTGAGATGAAGCTCAGAGACCGTGTAGCGGTTATCGCAAAAGAGGTATACGGCGCGGATGGAGTCTCATGGTCAGCAGAAGCTGAGGCTAAAGCGAAGATGCTTGAGGATGATCCAAAGTATGCTGATTATGCAACAATGATGGTCAAAACCCATCTGAGTCTCACTCATGACCCGGCTCTCAAGGGAGTGCCTAAAGGCTGGACTCTGCCTATAAGGGACATCCTTATTTACTCAGGAGCAAAATTCCTCTGCCCATGCGCAGGAACTATAAGCCTAATGCCGGGGACGAGTTCCAATCCTGCTTGTTCTAAAAAAAACTTAGGTTAAGGTTGAGGTTAAGAGATCTCAGCCTTAACCTTAACCTCAACCTTTTATGGTGTTTTCTTGATACTCAAAAATCTTCCTAATATTTTGACAACAACAAGAATACTGCTGCTGCCTTTTTTTGCAGCTGCGCTTATATATGGATATAATGGCTATGCGCTTATCCTCTTCATATTCGCAGCAGTCACGGATGTGCTGGACGGCCTGCTTGCAAGACTACAGAATCAGACAACAACTCTTGGAAGCATCCTTGACCCTGTTGCAGATAAGTTTCTTCTTATAACATCTTTTATCCTTATGACACTCAACGGATGGATACCAAAGTGGCTTACCATTACAGTTATAAGCAGGGATTTAATTATAGTAACAGGATGGTTAATTTTTTATTTTGTCACACATACAGTCAAAGTTGAACCAAGCATGTGGGGGAAAACTGCCAATGTGCTTCAGTCTGTCATGATAGGCATTACGCTCCTGCTTGTTAATATAAAAGGCAGCGCAGATACACCGATGCCTTTATTAATTGCTGTTGCCTCTTTTACTGCTGTTTCAGGTATACTTTATATATACAGAGGGTTAAAAACTATAAACGCATAGCAAAATAAAATCCTAAATCCTAAGCACGAAATCCTAAATAAACCGTTTAGTGAATTACTTCAGTACCCATAACTAAAAACTCAAAACTAAGAACTCAAAACTCACAAAATCCTAAACTTCATGAGCCTTACGATAGAGCACATCACAGAAGGAAGCGCTGCCAGCAAGCTCGGCCTTAAGGACGGAGATACAATCATAGAGATCAATAATAATCCGGTAAAGGATATTATTGACTATATGTATTATTCACAGGAAGGCTCCCTTTCACTAAAGATACAACGCGGAAGCAGGACATATCTATATAAGATAACCAAGAAAGGCAAGGCCAACCCGGGTTTTGACTTAAAGGAATTCAGGGTAAAGGGATGCAGAAATAAGTGTATATTTTGTTTTGTCAACCAGCTTCCAAAAGGCATGAGAAAGACGCTTTATCTGAAAGACGACGATTACCGCATGTCGTTTTTATATGGCAACTACATAACGCTGACAAACCTTGCGCCTGCTGACAAAAAACGCATCTTTGAGCAAAGACTAAGCCCGATGTATATCTCGGTGCATACAACAAATAATGACCTGAGAAAGAAAATACTTGGAAACCAAAAAACAGAAGACATCCTTGAAGAGATACAGGAGTTTGTAGACAACAAAATAAAGCTTCATACCCAGATTGTCGTTGTCCCTCAGGTGAATGACGGAGAAGAGCTTTCAAAAACGATCAGAGATTTATATAAGTTTTATCCACATGTGGCCTCAATCGCGGTTGTCCCGGTAGGGCTTACACGGTTTAAAAATCCACATGTTAAGCCATTTGAAAAATCAGACGCCCTAAAGGCAGTTGAGATTGTAAACCAGTTCAGCAGGAGATTTAAGAGGCGTCACGGCGACCCTATTGTGTATGCTGCTGACGAGCTTTTTATAAAGGCTAACCTGCCCTTCCCTTCCGTCAGTGAATACGGGGATCTCTCCCAAATAGAGAATGGTGTCGGGCTTGTCTCTTCTTTTCTGGATTCCATAAAAAAGTTAAAGCTTCCTAAAAAAATAGAGCCTAAAAAAGTTATTACCTTTACAGGCGCATCATTTGCCCCTTACCTTAAAGAGGCGCTGCAAAAGCTGAAGGCAATAGACGGGCTTTCCCTTGAATTATTTAAAATAGAAAACAGCTTCTTTGGAAATTCAGTCACAGTAACAGGGCTTCTTACAGGAAGAGATATTATCAAGTCCCTGATGGGCAAGGCAAAAGGGGATTGTCTCTTAGTGCCGAATATTACGCTCAGAGATGGAGAAAACACATTTTTAGATAATGTAACGCTGAAAAATCTTGAGGAGAGTTTAGAGATGAAGGTAGCGCCAATAGAGCCGACACCAGAGGGCCTCTTAGAAGGGATATTGGATGGATGTAACAGGAAAAACTAAAGTGCTTGGCATATTTGGCTTTCCTGTAGAACATACGCTCTCTCCAGCTATGCATAACTCTGCGTTTAAAGCACTCGGTCTTGATATGTGCTATTTGCCTTTTAAGGTCTCTCCTGAAAACCTGCCTCATGCTGTAAACGCAATAAAGGCGCTGAACATCCTTGGAGTGAACACAACAATACCGCACAAGGAAAGAGTAATCCCGCTGCTTGATGAAATTGACAGCGAGGCGTCTTTCATAGGAGCAGTAAACACAATTGTCAATTCAAACGGAAGGCTGAAGGGATATAACACAGACGGAAGGGGCTTTATCCACTCCCTCATGGAAGAAGGGGTTTCCATAAACAATAAAGAAATTTTTATAATCGGCGCAGGCGGCGCATCAAGGGCAATTGGTTACTATTTAAAAAAAAAAATAAAAAGGGTAAGTATCTATGATATTGACCAAGGTAAGTTAGAGAGTCTTGTGAGCGACCTAAATACCATACGAAAAAATGTCTTCATCTCAAATGATACAAAAGAGATTAAAGGCTTTGATATAGTCATAAACGCAACACCGCTTGGGCTTAAACCTGAGGACCCATTGCCGGTTGATGCTGATATTATCACCTCAGGGATGACAATATGTGATTTGATTTATAAAAAGACAGAGCTTCTTAAAATAGCCAATGCTAAAGGCGCAAAGACCATTGACGGCTCCGGCATGCTTCTTTGGCAGGGAGTGCTTGCTTTTGAATTATGGACAGGATTGAAACCGCCTGTTGACATTATGCGCAAGGCGTTAAGAATATAAAAAAATAGCTTTATCTCCTCCAGGGGTCATACCACCATGGGTCGTACCATGGGTCGTAAGGCCTGTATCTGTAAAACAAGAATGGATAAGGCGGCCCCATGTAGTAGCGTCTGTTGATTTCTCTTTCCTCCGGCCACAAATAAATCTCTTTTATCTCAAAAAAAGGATAGGAGTATTCCATTTCACCTATCCTGCCTCTTCTCATTTCTATAAACTCTCCTGCAATTGTCACCTCCCTCTTTTCCTGATAAACCAGAGGGTCCAGCAGTTCCTCGCCGCGATAAAGCGCCAGAAACCTCTCATTAGTTGCCGTAACATCCTTCAAATAACCACGGGAATTCACAGGGACATAAATCGCCTCAATAAGGGAGCCCTCCTTTGTTATTGTAGTCTTAGCTATAATGCCGCCAATTACAAAGAGTCTTCCCTTGTTAAGAATAGGGTTTTGTTTAAGCTCAGAGAAGTGTACGTCTAAGATTGCCTTTTGCATAGTCTGCTCCCTAAGCACAGGCGCGCACGAGGATGCTATCAAGCAAATCAATATTATGAGTGGAAGCCTCTTCATATAATCCTGCCTTTAAAAATCATCAGCCTATATCATATAGGTAGCACACATTGTGATGTAAAGCAACCCAGAAGACTTGGAAAGTCGTTTTGGATAACTACAAAGTTTGGCGAGAATGTTTTTATGTATGTTGTTCCTGAATGTTTTCGTCAAGCATTGCTATTGGCTTAGCGCACGCCTCCCCAATTCAGGCAAATTGCTCCACCTTTAGTCCTTTAATCTTTTCATAATCTCTCTTATCAGATGTGACAACCGAAAAGCCAAGTGATATAGCAGTGGAAGCTATCATGAGGTCATGCGCTCCGATATTGATTCCTTTTTTAGCCAGGCTTGACCATACCCTCGCATAAATCCTTGCAGTGCTCAGATCAAAAAAATATACGGGGAATATCTCAATAATCTTCTCTACAAATGCTTCTCTTCTAAGTCTCCTCTTTTCAGAGTCCGCTCTATAGACACCATGCAAAAGTTCAGAGACCGTAATTACACTTATGCCAAATGGTTCATCCTCTCTCCCATGTATGAGTCTTTCAATATTCTGAGCCCCTCGCTCTATAGTAATTAGGACGCTTGTATCAAATATTACTCCCATTGTTTCTCCCTTGGCATAGACGGCTGGTGTTTTATAATCTCTTTTAAATCCATTTCAAATTTTTCAATTTCATCGCCTAAATGAGGGAGTTTTTTTACCATGTCTCTCAATTCTCCTAAAGTTCTCTCCTTATGATGGCTTTCCGCAGGACAAATAGAGGCTATAGGTTTACCGGCCCTCATGATTGTGTAATGATTTCCTCTGTATTTAATAGAATTCAGGATTTCTGAGAACTTTCTGACTGCCTCTGTTGCAGTAACCGTTTTCTCCATAACCCCTCCTTTTCAATAAAATATGATAATCAGATTTTACATAAAAAAAGTTTTTCAGTCAAATGGTTTTTTGTATTTTAACACTTCTAAATCAACGGCGGGTTTGTGAGGATATTATCTTCTCTGCTGCCTTCAATGATTACCTTTCTGCCTTCAACTTTTATCCTGCCCTCTGCAAAGAGTTTTATTGCATAGGGGAAAATTTTATGCTCTTGCTTTAGAATTCTCTCAGATAGGCTTTCTTCAGTATCATCGTGATAAACAGGCACTGCTGCCTGAATGATTATTGGACCTGTATCAACGCCTTCATCTACAAAATGCACTGTGCAGCCTGACATCTTAACCCCATAATCCACTGCCTGCTTCTGTCCGTGAAGTCCTGGGAAAGACGGCAAAAGAGCAGGATGGATGTTTATTATTTTATCCTGAAATTCCTGAATAAGTTTCTTGCCGACAACCCTCATAAAGCCTGCGAGCACAACAAGCCGTGCGTCTTTTGCCTTAAGCTCTTTTGCAATATGTGAATAATAGGCATCCTTATCTGAAAAGTCTTTAGGTTTTATGATAAGATGCGCTATGCCGTGTTTCTTGGCCCTCTCAATAGCATAGGCATTAGGGTTATCAGTGATAAGCAAAACTATCTTAACCTTAAGATAGCCGCCTTCAATAGAGTCTATAATTGCCTGAAAGTTTGAACCCCTGCCTGATGCCAAAACCCCGATATTAAGCATATGCCGCTCCTCTTAAAGTGACAAAGAGTCAGAGTGTCAGAGTGTCAAAGTATAAAAAACATAATGCTTTGATACTTTGATACTTTGACACTTTCTTAATCCTCCTTTTTCTCCGACAGCTTTCTTCTCATCTCATACAGTTTATTCAGCGCCTCAAGGGGCGTCATGCTAAGTATATCAAGCCCAAGAAGCTCTTTCATCACAGGGTCTGCCTGCGTGGCAAAGAGGTCAAGCTGTCCTGCCCCTGATTTTACAGAACCGGTTTCAGCGGTATAAGCTATCTTTGGCGCTCCAAGTTCATTAAGCTCTGTCTTCTCAAGGTTTGAGAGAACCTCTTTTGCCCTTGCTATAACATCCTCGGGAAGCCCTGCAAGCCTCGCTACCTGTATGCCGTAGCTTTTGTCAGCAGGCCCCTCTTCAATCCTCCTCAGGAATATTATCTCATCGCCCCATTCTTTAACTGCAACATTAAGATTTTTTATCCCCTCCATGCAGAGCGAAAGTTCCGTGAGCTCATGATAGTGCGTTGCAAAAAGTGTCCTCGACTTCAGATTCTTTATAATATACTCGGCAATAGCCCATGCAATGCTTATGCCGTCAAATGTGCTTGTGCCTCTTCCAACCTCATCAAGAAGTACAAGGCTCTTGCCTGTTGCATTATTAAGTATATTCGCGGTCTCTATCATCTCTATCATAAAGGTGCTCTGCCCTTTGGTTATGATATCGGAGGCCCCTATGCGCGTAAAAATCCTGTCAACGACTCCAACGCTTGCAGCTTTGGCAGGCACAAAGCTTCCTATCTGGGCAAGCAATACTATAAGCGCAACCTGCCTCATATACGTTGATTTCCCTGCCATGTTAGGGCCTGTTATAATCAGAACGTTATTGACTGATGTATCTATCACAGTATCGTTAGGAATAAACCTCTCACCTAACGGCATCCTCTCAATTACAGGGTGCCTGCCTTCGGAGATCTCCAGTACATCTGATTCATCAATCTTAGGCCTTATGTAGTTATATCTGTTTGCTATTTTTGAGAAGCTGTACAAAACGTCTATCTCTGCAACTGCCCTTGACGCCTTGTGAACACTTACTGTATGGCCGGCTATCTCCTTTCGTATCTCAAGGAAAATTTCATACTCAAGGTTTTTAAGTTTCTCCTCAGCCCCAAGGACTTTTGACTCATACTCCTTAAGTTCAGGCGTTATGAACCTTTCACCATTTGCAATGGTCTGCTTTCTTATGTAATGAGCAGGTACCTGCGGAAGATTCGGTTTGGTAACCTCAATATAGTAGCCAAAAACCCTGTTGAATCCTACCTTCAGGGACGATATGCCTGTGTTATCCCTTTCCCTTGTCTCAAGGGATAAGAGATAATCCTTCCCGCCGCTGCTTATCTTACGAAGTTCATCTATTTCAGGATTAAAGCCGCTTTTAATCATGCCTCCGTCTTTCAAACTTAAAGGAGGGTTTTCAGCAATGGAGCTATTAATAAGCCGTTCTACATCAGAGAAACTGTCAATTTCACTCATTAATTGTTTTAGGGTGTTATCAGTATTATCTGTAAGTGATTCTTTAAGTTTTGGCAGTAATCTTAAGGAATCCCTTAAGGCTATCAGGTCTCTTGCGTTAGCGCTTCCGCTATCAATTCTCTGAGATAAACGTTCAATGTCAGCTATCTCTTTTAATATCTCCTCTATCTGTCTTAACAATGACTGATCGCTGCAGAGAGATTCTATCGCATCCTGTCTTTGTATAATTTTCTGAGTATCAAGCAACGGACTTAACAGCCATGACCTAAGAAGCCTCCCTCCCATTGGAGTAAGGGTTTCATCAATGGCTCCAAGGAGGCTGCCTTCTGTCCCGCCATCCCGCATATTTTTTATAATTTCAAGATTTCTCTGGGTTACAGCATCCAAAAGCATATATTCATTGCGTTTAAGAACGCTTATCTTTTTAAATGCAAGCGTCTCCTTCTGTGTGCCTTCAAGATAATTAAGAAGCGCTCCTGCAGCAGAAATCGCCACAACCATGCCTTCAGCGCCGTATCCGTCAAGTGAGACAACCTTGAAGTGCTTAAGCAAAGACCTGTATGACTCAATATAATCAAAATACCAGTCCTCATAGGGGGTTAGGTAGTAGCCATCAAGCCCTTCTGATATTGAGGGGTTGTCTTTAAAGCTTGAGGGGCAGAGTATCTCTTTAGGCGCGAATCTCTGTATCTCATCAGGAAGTGCGCTGACTGTTTCATAGAGCAAAAACTCGCCTGTTGTTATATCAGCCACTGCAATGCCGAATATGTTTTCCTTCTGAAAGAAACTTAATATGTAGCTGTTCTCCTTCGGGTTATCAGGAAGAAATGTTCCGGGGGTAAATACCTTTACTACCTCTCTCCTTACAATGCCTTTAGCCTCTTTAGGATCCTCTACCTGCTCGCATAAAGCAACCTTGCGGCCGCTTTTTATTAATTTTGAGATATAGTTTTCAGCAGTAAAATGAGGCACACCGCACATCGGCATGGCATCCTCTTTCCCCTTATCCCTTGTTGTCAGCGCAATCTGAAGTATCTTTGATGCAGTCACCGCATCCTGCCCAAACATCTCATAGAAATCACCAAGACGGAAGAATAAAATGGAATCAGGGTAATTCCCTTTTATATCGTGATACTGTTTCATTAAAGGAGTAAGTTCGGACATAGTATTTAATTCATTTCAAAATTAATATTTATCATTTTGCAATGGAGGCTCTTGCAAAAGTCCCTAAAATATCCCCTCCCCCTTGAGGGGGGAGGGTTAGGGTGGGGGTGAAAAGTAATAGTTATCAAAGAGTTTTGCATTCACCCTCCCCTTAATCCCCTCCCCTCAAGGGAGGGGAAACATACATAAGTAGCGCTGAGGTGCTCTGGCATCACCCTTGTTTCTGATAGAATTGGCATGCTGTCTGTGTCTCCTGTCCAGCGCGGAACAATGTGCATATGCATATGCCACTCCATGCCCGCGCCTGCAACCTTCCCAAAGTTAAGCCCCATATTAAAACCGTCAGGGTTTAATGCCTTCTTTAATATATTCACGGATTTATCCGTTGTCTTTATTAAGTCAAAAAGCACGTCATCTGAAAGCCCGTCAAATGTCGGGGTATGAAAATAAGGCACAACCATCAAATGCCCGCTGTTATACGGGTAGCGGTTCAGTATTACAAAGCAGTGTTTGCCGCGGTGAAGTATCAGGTTTTTTTTATCGTTTTTTCTATTCTCTTTTATAAAAGAGCAAAAAAGGCAGCCCTTATATTTCTCATCGGATAATATATACTCCATTCTCCACGGCGCCCATAGTCTTTTCATAAAACCCCCAGAATACAGGTTAAGGTTAAGATTAAGGTTGAGAACTTAACCTTAGCCTCAACCTGAAGTTTTTAACCTCTCCAACACCATCTGCGCATCATTCCATGTAAGCCATTTGTCTTTAGGGTTTCTAAGCAAATAAGCAGGATGAAATGTGGGCATAAGAGGAATATCTTTATATTCATAAAATCTGCCGCGCAGCTTGCTTATAGGGACTTTACTCTGAAGAAGGCTCTGTGCGGCAACCCTCCCTAACGCCATAATAACCTTTGGATTAATTATCCTTATCTGCTCCTGAACAAAAGGCATGCACGTTGATACCTCATCCTCTTCAGGGTCTCTATTCATAGGAGGCCTGCATTTTACTATATTTGCACTATAAACATCTTCACGCTTAAAACCCATCTTCTTTATAAGATTTGTAAGAATCCCTCCTGCCTCTCCCACAAAAGGCCTGCCTTGCCTGTCTTCTTCAGCGCCAGGCCCTTCGCCTATGAAGATTAATTCCGCATTAGGATTACCCTCGCCAAAGACAATATTTGTGCGTCCCTTTGAAAGCTTACATCTTTTACAATCTCCGATTTCTTCACGAAGAGCCTTGAGCGCAGCCTCTTTGTTAAGTGACGAGTGACAAGTGACGAGTGACAAGTCTTTAGTCTTTAACTCGTTACTCGTTATTATTGACTCGTTACTGTCTTTAATGTTACTCGTTACTGCCTTAAAAGGCATATACTCAAACCCTATCTCTTGATAGAACTCCAAAGTCTTTCTTAAATTTTGCGCTATTGTTTCATTATTCATTGCTTTTACTAATCCCTACCTCTCTCCCCAGCTAAGCTTCTCCCTTAATATCTGAAAATAATCCCTCTCATGAAATCTTATAAACCTTGTCTTATACCCTGCCTTCTTAACCATTACCGCATCTTTTGCTTTTAGCGAAAACCCTATCTGCCCGTCAAGGGTAAGATATACGTCATCTCCTGTCTTTATTGTAATCTCAAGCACAAAATTATCAGGCAATACCACAGGCCTGTTTGTAAGCGTATGCGGACATATAGGGGTCAGTACAAATGTCTCAAGCGTAGGATAAAGAATTGGGCCTCCGGCAGAAAGAGAATGGGCAGTTGAACCTGTAGGCGTTGACACAATAAGGCCGTCAGCCCTGAGCGTCGTCACATGCCTTTTATCAATATGCGTGTCAAACTCTATCATCCTCGCAAGCGCACTCTTGTTTATTACAACGTCATTAAGAGCGCTTGCGCTGAAAATCTTCTTCTTATTCCGGTAAACTTCAGCAGAAAGCATTATGCGCTCTTCAAGGTCATATTGCCCTGAGATAATTTTATCTATGCCTGCCTGAATTTCATCAATGGTTATCTCCGTAATAAATCCAAGCCCTCCGAGGTTTACGCCCAGGATAGGAGTGCCCCTATCTCCAACAAGCCCGGCTGCATTAAGTATAGTTCCATCGCCGCCAAGCACAATTATCATATCTACGCAGGATGCCACCTTCCCTCTTGAATGGCCTTTTATCTTAAGGGGCGCGGCTGCGTCTGATTCTACGCATACCATAAAGTTTCTCTTTTTGAGAAGACTTATAAGATTACCGATTATCTTTGCGCTGTCCGGAATATTTTTCTTTGCTATTATGCCTATCTTTTTCATATTTCAACCCCCTCTATCTCTATATCCCTTTCTTCGCCGTTGGAACATGCAATTCTAACTTTTATGCACCTCTCTGAAGTCTCTTCCCCCAACCTTTCTGCCCATTCAATGACTGATATTCCGTCTCCTCTAATGTAGTCATATAAGCCGATTTCATCTGCGCTGCCATGCTCTATTCTGTAAAGGTCTATATGATAGAAAGGGACAGTCCCTTTTTTATACTCAGCGATAATAGTAAAGCTTGCGCTGGTTATATCCCTTTCTTCAATTCCAATTGCAGAAGCTATGCCTTTAATCATCGTAGTCTTGCCTGCGCCAAGCTCGCCGTAAAAACAGACTACATCGCCCTTTTTTAGCAGTTTCCCAAGCCTGTATCCTGCCTCTTTTGTTTGAGCCTCGTTTTCAGTTCTAAGCTTCACTTGCCATAACGCCGACTATGTCAGCCTTGCCCACAATTCCAACAACAGCCCCGTTTCTTAAGACAGGAAGCAAATGTATCTTCTTCTCTGCCATTATCGTTGCAATCTCATCCAGCGGAGTCTCCTCTGTGATTGAGACAACTTTTTTGTTGCATATCTCCGCAACAGTAATGGCAGCCATTTTTTTAATCTCCTCTTCCATCCTGCCAAGCCCTAAGGGGATAAAGGCATCAAAAAGCCTTATTATGGTCGGTATGTGAAGCCTCTTGTTCTGGCTTATCAGGTCATTCTCTGTCACCACACCTGCAAGTACTCCTTTGTCATCCACCACAGGCACGCCGCTTATCTTATGTTGTATCAACAGCCTCGCAAGTTCTTCTACCGTAGCCTCTGCCTGAATCGTCACAACGTCTTTTGACATAATATCTTTTGCCTTAAGCATTATCCCTCCAATAAATAAGTTGTTCAAACGGTTCAAACAGCTTAATCTGTTTAAACCGTTTGAACTGTGTTTATTCCTATAAACCCGCCCTGCCTTCCGGCAGCGCCGTTTGTGTATCTGTAAGAATGAAATTTTTGAGGATTACAAGAAGTGCATTCCCCGGATTGCCAGATATTCTTCTCAGGCACGCCAAGAGACAAAGCCTGTAGCCTGTTTGCTAATGACAGGTCTATAATGTATTTGCCGTTATGTCTCCTGTAGTAATCTCCCTCGCCTGTTACAGCAGAAACTGCATTTATCACCTCTTCCCCAACCATATAGCAGCACTCTCTTATACTTGGCCCAATTGCGATCATTATATCTTCTGTCAGTGAGCCGAATCTTTCATGCATTGCACTTATCGTATTCTTTAAAATACCTCCTGCTGTGCCTCGCCAGCCTGCATGAACAGCGCCTATAACCGCTTTTTTCTTATCATATAAAAGCACAGGCACACAGTCAGCTACTTGTATCCCTATTATTACGCCTTCCCTCTTTGTAAGCACTGCATCTGCAACTACAGGCTCCATGTTACTTTCTAAGATTACTGCCTCATTAGTGTGTTTTTGCACCGGAATATAGACATTGTCTTTAGAGACGCCGATGGTATTTAATAAACCGCCTAAATTGCCGTTTGGAGCCTTAGTAGTAAAAAAAGCATTTATTTGCGAATGCGGCATGTTGTCAGGTCTGATAATCACATGAAAAATTTAACATATTTTGATGCTGAATTAAAAGAAAAGATTTCAGGCAGTTATTAGCTTAAAAGCCTGCGGTATTGCATTTATAATGTCTGAGGCGATGAGGGAGTGTTCGCCTTGCTTCCGGGCAGCTACATCGCCTGTAAGCCCGTGCATATACACTCCAAGGACTGAGGCGTCCTTTGGGCTAAGCCCCTGAGCGAGAAATGCTGAGATCATGCCTGTCAGCACATCTCCTGTGCCTGCGGTAGCCATGCCGGGATTGCCTGTTGAATTTATGAAGGCCTCTCCCTTTGGTGAAGCTATAATTGTAGGAACGCCTTTGAGTACAAGATAGGTTTCTGTCTCTTTTGCAAATGATATTGCAGTATTAATCCTGTCCTTCTCAACTGATTGTAACAAGTTTTTTTCTTTTAACTTGTCACTCGTTACTCGTAACTCGTTACTGCCTTGTAGCAGTCTCGCCATCTCTCCAGGATGGGGTGTAAGGATTATCGGGGCTTTAGCCTTTCTTAAAATATTCCTATGGCCTACTATTGCATTTATTCCGTCAGCATCAATAACCATCGGTATCTTTGACTTTAGAATAAGCTCGCACACAAGCTTAGATATTTCCTCATCAACTGAAATCCCAGGGCCAATTGCAAGAACATTTATCTTTTTATTAATAAACTTAAGAATCTTCTCTAATGCCTTATACGAAAGCGTTCCGTTTCCTTTATCATGAAGCGGTAAAACCATCTCCTCTGTAACCCTGCGCTGAAAAATATCCATAAGCGTCTCCGGAGTTCCAATTGTCACAAGCCCTGCGCCGCTCCTTAAGCACGCCTTTGCAGACATAAATGCCGCGCCTGTCTTTCCGCGTGAGCCTGCTATTAAAAGCACAGGCCCGTATGTGCCTTTGTGCGAATATTTTGGCCTCTTAGGCATTAACTTTACCGCGTCTGCTTTCTCTATAAGATTAGCCCTAATCTTATCTGATTTAAGTAATACATCCGGAAAACCAATATCCTCTACATATAAATTCCCTGTATCCCCAGCGCCCGGATAAAGCAGATGCCCTCTTTTGGGAAGTCCGAAGGTAACAGTGTATTGAGCCTTAATCGCACAACCCATCATTTGCCCTGTATCTGAGGAAATACCAGACGGAATATCAATAGAAATAACAGGATAATTTAGTTTATTTACATAGTTGATTATATCTGAAAGAGGCTTTCTTACTTCTTTGTTCAGACCTGTGCCAAGAAGTGCGTCAACGATGATACAGTGACGAGTGACGAGTGACAAGCGGCGAGTGAAAATTTTACTTGCAGGATAAATCCTAACACCGAATTTAACTGCAGCGTTGTAGTTTATATTTGCATCGCCTTTTAACTCCTCCTGCCCTGCAGAGAGATAAACAATAACATCCTTACCCTGACTATGAAGAACCCTTGCAACAACGAGCCCGTCGCCTCCGTTATTGCCGCCGCCGCAGAGTACAATAATCTTAATCCCCCTCTGCCCCCCTTTAGTAAAGGGGGGTGAGGGGGGATTTTCTGACTCCTGACTCCTGGCTCCTGACTCCTGAAAAAATAATTCATTTATTCTCTCAGCTACTGCAAGCCCTGCCCTTTCCATAAGAATTGCGCCGGCTATGCCATATTTCTCAATGGTAACTCTGTCAATCTCCTGCATCTCTTTAGCGGTGGCTACTTTAAGCATTTAATAGTTCCCGAATCCATTGAGATAATCCTTTATTTGCATATTACTTTTCTATTTCAATAAGCTTTGAAATTTCTCTTAACAATTGATCAAATGCAGGTTTCAGAGCAGACAATAATTCTTTATGGGTATGTTTATGCCCGGGATAAGTAGATAACTTTTTTGCTTGCGGGTCTAAGGCATTGTCATATCTAAAAATTAAAGTATTATCTTTTGATAAGTAGCTATATCCATATTTTACGATATTAACGCTTTCGGGTTTAAAAACAACAAATTCCTTAAAATACATTTTTGAATCATTAATAAAGATAAGCGTGCCTATAAAATATGCAGCATTGGGAGGACGTTCTTCAAAAGAAAGATTCTGAGATTTTATATAAGGGTTTGCCGCAAGCAACTTAAGAAGTTCATTGAGATAATCCTTTATTTGCATATTTCAACTGATTCAAGTTCCTTGAGTTCAGCTTCAATATGTCTTGAAATTTCAATCTCACCTTCAAGCTCTATAAGCTGCATGTCATTGTCTTCAGTATGCACAACATCGCCCTTCATGAGTTTATTGACATCAACCCCAAGATCTTTTGATAGATTGTTAATCTTTTCTCTGGTTATTCTAAGGGTCTCTATTAGAATACGCTTTTCCCTGTCCAATGCGTTCTTTAAAAGAGGGATAATCATATCCGGTGAATTGCTTTTTAAAGATATAGTCTGCATAACCAACACCTCCTCTTCCTGAATATTTTACCATATTTGCTTATTCCCATTTTTAGCCCTATTTATAAAGGCTATCAAGCGAGCTTTTGGGAACATTTGATATGTCTCTGATTACATGAGTATAAAACAGCGTGGTGCCGCCGCAGTCCTCGATAAGCTATTGGGAAATTTCCCCTTAATAAAGGGGGTGGGGGGGGTTGTTGCCGTTACTCTCTTTTCATTACTGTTCCCGAATGTCGGTTGGAATCACTTGCATAGGCGGCTAAGGCGAAGGACTAACATTCAATTTTGCATATTAATCCCTTAGAAAGGGTAATAAAATTCATTAGATAACGTCAAGCCATTTTTTTTATTGACGACACATTCAAAGTTATGATACCGTTCAGCTAATAACTGGTTCCCCCCTCCGCTTCGCTGCGGGGGGAACGCGGCGCTGAGCGGTCGTGCCTGATTATCCCCTTCGCTGCGCTGCGGGGAGAACCAGGCACAGGAGACGGATGCCCTTCGGGCGACCGCTCAGCGCCGCGTTAGCTGAAAATTGTGGGCATCACCTATGGAGGCAATTTCAAACATCAATCATTATGAAAGGAGAACGATCATGAAGACAACAGAGTCACATACTATAGGTATCATCACGTCTCTGTTATTGGGACTGGTGATTATCAGCTTTGGCGCTTGCACTAACCGTAACAGCGAAGAGCTGCAAGCGATAAGGGCTGAACGCGCTACAATCGAGAAAAATCTTACGACCTTCGACACTCTCGATTATGTCGTATTTAGCAATCAAGAGTGGACACGGCTGCATGAAAGCCACGCGAAAGACATCAAAGTCTTTTGGCTGTTACGTCCCACCAAAACGAGACCGCTTTTAGGGGTCTAATTCCCACCTAAACGGTACCGGTTACGAGGCACCTATTCCCAGCAAAACGAGACCGGTATTTTGGGGTTCATTCCCAGCTAACCGAGA
>JACQXF010000075.1 GCA_016208855.1 Nitrospirota bacterium
TTTAGATAATAAACCTCGAACACGCTCAATTGATTCGTGAATGTTTATGTTCTCGATAACCATCAAGAACATTGTTTCATATCTATATCGAAAAGTCTAGAATTTTTTTATACCATCTCAGATATTCGCTGAATAGTTACGTTTTTTCTTTATATTTCATTTAGTATTTTCTCTAATCATTTGGTTTATATATTTAAATTGTGCAGTTTAATTTAATTATTTCCCCTGTCAAACATAAATTGCATCTTTTTCTATTCTTTGTCTCAAGAACTTGTTCATCCTGTAAGTAAGGTATCTCCCCATTCCACCTATCTTTGCTCTCGGTTCACCAAGCCTTGCCTTTAAGGAGGGGATCAGTTCATGCACTGCTACTAATTCAGATGGCCCCAGTGATTCAAGTTCCCTTATCGCTTAAATATTTCAACCAACTCTTGAAGGCTTGACCCTATTTCTGCAGGGTTATACTAACCTCACCTGCGCGAGTTAACTGCCGAGCATCTGCATGTTTAGTCCAGATGATTTGCATTATTCTATCCTCTCACCATCAATTTTCCATCCATCATCTGCGTTGCTCTTCACTCAAAGACTCCTTTGCACACAAACAATGCCTCTGAAACTCTCATTATCTCTACTCTTAAAATTTAAAATTACTAAGAACTAACATAACAAAGCCTCATAGTCGTCATTCCGGGCTTGAACCGGAATCCAGTATTTCCCTGATGTTTCTGGATTCCCGCCTTCGCGGGAATGACAAAAAAGGTGGCTTTCAATATGTAGTTATTAGTAAGAACTCAAAATTATAAGGCTCCGCCTTCTCAGCTACATTTCTACCTGAATTAAGCGATTTCTACCTGAAATGACAGGCATGAATAAAGTCTATTTTGGACAGGCACGTCACTATCTGGACTTCAAATACCTTTTCAGCGTCTCAAGCCTCTCTTTGTTTACAGGGTCTTTTGCCGCCTTTTCCCTGTATTCCAAAAAGAATGCTGCAAATACTGAGAAGAAGAACCCTGCAAACATAGCTAATACAGCCCTTCTTTTTATCCCCCCGATTATTGCTTTAAACCTTTTTGGCTTTTTCTTGGTTGGCACTGCCTTTTCAAGCACCTGCACAAAAGCGGCATCCCTTGCCTCGTCAAGCCTTGCTGCCTCATACTGCTTAAGGAGTATCTCATAGAGAGCCTCATTGTATTTAAACTCCCTCATCTTCCTTATATATTCCGTGCCGAGGGAAGGCATCCTGCCTGTTGGTATAACTGCGTCAGGATTATGAGAAGAGCCTTTTGCTGCAAGCCTTCCTAACTGCTCCCTTAACCCTGCTATCTCAGTCTCTACCTTCTGAATATCAGGATTCTGGGATGTTGCATAGGACTTCATTACCCTGAGCTGGACTTCCCTTGAGGCAATCTCTGCCCTCAAGCGCGCAATCCCTTCAAAGACCCCTCTTGCCTGCTCCTCAATCTTTATAGCTCCGGTCTTTTCCTGAAAACCCTTTAAGGACTCCTCTGCCTGTATGAGCGATTCTTTTGCCATGGCAAGCTGTTTTTCAAAAAACACCCTCTTCTTACTTGTCTCTGTAATAGCAAGGTTATTAAGCAGGTTTTCAAACTCCTCAACAAAGGCATTTGCCATATCTGCTGCAAGCTTTGGGTCTTTTGCCGTAACCTTTATGGTCATTATAGAGGTCTTTTTATCGTATTTAATATCTACGTCCTCAAAAAGCTCTTCTTCCATCTTTTCATCATCATCTTTAACCTTATATACCTTTATCAGATTAAACCTCTTGATAACATTTTCAAATACCGGTTTGCTCTTTAGAAGCCCTATATATAGCTCGCTGCCGCCCTGCACACCAAGGCTGCCGCCTACATACTCAGCCATAGGGCCAAATTTCTCGGTCAGAAATTGTAATGCCATGCCCTGCCTTGATTTTGGAGGCAGTATCTTGGTTTGGGCATGGTACTTAGGCGGTTTAGTAAAGTGAAGGGCTATTGTGGCTATTGCTGCAAACAAGCCAAGTCCAAGGGTAAACCCTATTATAAGCCTTTTACGCTTTGCGAGGATAATGAGATAGTCAAGGAGGTTTATTTCGTCTTCGTTATCGCGCGAAGCATCAGAAGAATCCGATATATTATCTTGCATTTTGTTTCTCCATCACATCTTCCCCTTCCTCGTCCAGAATGTCTCCACGAGTCCAACACGCCATCTGCCGTCTTCTTTATATAGTCTTAGTTCAGCAGGGTATTCAGACTTCTTATATTGCAGCACTATTATAGCAGTTTCAGTCTTTATTTTGCCTATATCCCAGACGCTTTGCTGAAGAATTATATCAGGGTCAAAGTTTCTTAAAAAAGTCTCCCAGTATGTCTTAGACAGCTCGCCATTGCTGTAAAATTCTTCCCTTATCACTTCCCTTCCAACCCTTGCCTCTTTCCTGTTTATCTCCCTATATACCTCATCAATAATAGTCTCCCTGGATTTAATCGTAAGGCCTTCCCATACATTGCTAAACCGCTTCTCCTTAAGGGCAATAAAAAAGCTTTCTGCTGTATTTAGTATCTCGTCTTCGATCTTGTCAGCTTGCCAGCCTGCCAGCCTGATAGCTTGATTTGAAGATGCTGTGTTTAGAGAGAGATGAAGCAATGAAATTAAGATGGAAAAAATTAGCAGTTTTTTGAATTGCATTAATAAAAAAAACATAGACAGAGGGTTGCCCCTCTGTCTATGTTTACAAATATATTCAAATCTTAATGGTGGTGATGGGTTGTTGTGGCATCTCCGCCTGTTGCGCCTACTATCCCGCCAACAATACCGCCTGTGACCGCTGCCCCAGTTGCTATTGTGCCGCCTGTGCCTAATGTTGCTACTGTGCCTGCCAAAGTGCCCGCTGCTATAGTTCCTGCTGCTGCTGTTGCGCCGACAAGCGCCGATGCTGAGACAGTTGCTATACCGGTTGCTCCCATGCCTCCTGCTATGGCTGACGGGGCTCCGATGATATATCCTCCGCCGAGGGCTGAGGGAAGAGGAATAGCTATCTGTGTTGCCCCTACTGCAGCAGAAGATGAAAGGGTTATACCGGACTGAGTTGATAAGGCTGAGAGCTGCGCTGATGTCATGCTGATAGGCGTTCCATCAGCAAGAGTCATCACCAATACTGCCTGACTAAAGGCAGTGGAAGGCATAAATACATTAAACACAAAAAAGATAGCTGCCATTACGCCAAAAAATCTCTTTATTTTCTGCATAGAAATCCTCCTCCTTTGTTTTTATCTTATTCATTTATAAATCATTTTCCTGTCTCTGTCAAGGAAAATCTTTATATTACGGCCTATAAAATCAAAAAGCTCAGTATGATGCTTTATGTCCTGAGCCACATCCCTTGTCCATGCAGCTAAGCTATAGCTATAGGCTGTCTTTGTATCTGTCCCTTCAAAGAGCCTCATCGGTATTGATATGGCTATCCCCTTGTCATGATATCCCCTGTTTATTTCATCCTTAAATACAGAGGTATCTGTAAGGCTGTACCACGCAGAGAGGGTAACGCCGTTTATGAACTTTGATACAGTTATCCTTGCGCCTTTATCACCAGCAAGAAACATCCCTGTCTTAAGGTCCAGAGAGATATCATCCTTAGGAAAGTTCAGGCGGGTATTAAGAAAGGCTGTCCTATAAAAGTCTTTCGCATCATTCTCTTTTAACTCAAAGGGATTATCAGTATCCCTCTTTTTAACAATGCTTCCGCTTAAGCCGATTAGCAGCCTGCCGTCAAATAATGGCATGGCTATTTCACCGTCAAGGCCAGCATACTGCACCTCCAAAAAGCCCGCTGACACCTTGCCATATATCCCATACGGCATCTTATGTGTCTGTTCAAACAGTAATTTACCTAATGCTATGTTTTGTTCTTTGTATAATGCGATATCACTCCTGACGGGTATAGACAGGGGCTCGCCTGCTGTAGAGATATTATTTATAGGATATCCCTCTAAGCCGGCTACAAAAGAAGACCCTCGCCAAGGATGGTAACTAACCCATCCTGAAATGCCAAACCTATATTTTATAAAACCTGACGGATCGTTTAAGTATGTCTGAAGGGACGGCTTTACCCCATATCTGACTGCCCGCCTGTATCTTACAGGCTCATCCATTAATTCTGTTACCTCGGTATTAATATTTGAGAGATATAGAAATTCATTATTGGTAAGCTTATCTGCGTGCATATCCATAACATCCGACCTTATTGTGCTAAGCTCCACAAGCGGCACATTATTTTCTTTGAGAATAATGTGAATATTATGGACATTCTCAGGTAAAACCTCTGATATCAGGCTCAGGATAACCCCTATCGCCCTTGCAGGATAATAATACTTGTCATTCTGCGCCTCTATCCTTAAGTCACTGCCATTAATTGCAACACCTATATCGCTAAAGCCTGATTGGTGCAATGCCTTTGTTATCCTTTCATGTAAAGGGGATTTTATCTCTTCAGGCTTCTCTTTATACTGCAAGTCAACTATTGGAATAATAGGCTTGCCGATATTAAATGCCATTGAAAAATTGACGCCAATCTTGTTTCCCCTCTGATAGCTCAGGTCCATCTCTGTCCACTTCAGAGGCCTCCACCTTAAGCCAAAATTGTAATTTGACGCTACAGGCTCTTTAAAGTATTTCTCCACTGCTGCGCCTCTCTGTTTTTCATATTTAATGGGGCTGTATTCAAACATAAGGGCATATTTAGAAGAAGGGGCAAACTGCACTCCCCAGAAGACCTGCGAGTCCTGCAGCCATTCCTTTGGGTCTTGAAACATCTCTATCTTTATGCCTTCTCCCTGCGCAGAGAGGGGCTCCTTGCCAAATCTGCCGTTGCCCATGCCAATGGTAAAATCAAATGGGTATATCTGTTTGCTTAGCACAAGATACTGAGATGAAAAGAGCCTTGTTCCGTGAGGATCCATAATGCCTAATGCCACTGCAGGCGTATATTTGCCTTCAGGGAAGAGCCTTAGCTTAAAGTCCAAAGACTTATCCTTTGTATTGCCATACCCCTGCCAGCCCGGTCTCTCTACAGGCACACCCAATGACTCTGTTATCCTTCCGTCAATCTCAAGCCCTTTAAGAGGACTTATAGCGCCATAGTAATATCTGTAAGGATGTATCTCGCTTACGCCAAAGCGGAATGTGTTCTCTCTCATTACCCTCGCCGTGGGTATCTCCAGAAGGCCTGTGCCTCCCCAGTTGGAAGGGCCTGTGAAGGGCTCGTCAGAAGCAAGACAGTAAGGAGTAAGGAGTAGGCAGTAGGCAGTAAGGAGTAGGCAGTAGGCAGTAAGGAGTAGGTGGTAGGCAGTAAGTTTAGGGAAATGCATTACTGCCTACTTCTAATTTTCTGCATACAAAATTTCTCTGGTTTAGCAATCATACTGTATAACATCCTGCTAATTTCGCCGTAGCCACTTACAAAATAACTATGTTTCTCTTCTGAGAGGTAACCCGAATCTTTTGCGATATCAAGCCAAACCTCAGTCTCCCCCGATTCACCAGCACAATCAATCAACTTACTCACAAATAATTTTGGATAATTTCTCTTTTTCCATGCTTCTGCAATATTTGCAGCAATACTTCTTGATGATCTCCTGATTTGATCTGTAAGCGAATACCTTTCTTCAACTGGAAACCCCTTTGTCTCCATGAAGATTTCCATTGCCAGTTTGTACGAAACCTGATAAACCCTTAAATCCCTGTATCCGTTATACCCCATTGCTCCCTACCGCCTACTCCTTACTGCTTACTTAGTACTGCCTACTTTAAAACAGGTTCACCGCCACCCCTGCTGTTACTGCCATCTGCATAAGGATCTGGGTAATGTCTTTGACCTCCCTGAGCCATGCTATGCGCTCAAGCTTCTCAGGCACTACTATAGTATCTCCGGGCTCTATTTCCTTTATCTCCTCGCCAAAGGCCTCCATTCCCCATCTATCCTTAAAGGGGTTCCAGCTTATCCATCCCCGCGAGAGCCTCCTTGCCGAGCCGTCTACCTTAAGCACATATATATTGCCTGTGTCAGCATACCTTGAGTATCCGCCTGCCATCTCAACATAGTCCTTGTAGTCATACTTATCAGAATAAACAAAGCTGCTCTGTGACATTACGGCGCCGGCCACATTTATCACGCTGTTTCTGGCGGGAATTACAAGGCTGTCTCCGTCTTCAAGCTCTATGTCATACTCACTTCCCTTTAATAACCTTAAATGGGCAAGCCTTACTGTCATCCTTCCGGTTGCCCTTAGTTTTTTCAAGGACTCTACAAACTTCTGTTTGCTTTCAAGCTCAACCTTTTTAGCCTGAATCTCCTCCTGCGATAAGGCAGTAGATACCTGCACAGAGCTTTCTGCGAGAAGCTCTCTTTCAAGCCTTAAAACCATCTCTTCAAGTCCTCTCTGTTGAAGCTCCCTGACCCTTCCTCTTACAAATACGGCGCCTCTCAAGTAGGCATTATCTGTATAGCCTCCTGCCCTCTCAATAAGGGAGGTCAGCCTCTCGCCCTTTTTAATGGTATAAGCCCCGGGGAATTTAACCTCTCCTGATATTGCGGCTTGCATGTAAAGAGCCCATCCGGGCACTGTACGGATAGCAAGATAATCGTTTATCTCAAGAGCTATATTGTGTGCCGGGTCATCTGCCATTGCCTTTGAAAGATCTACTGCAACCCTCTCTGTCACAGGCCCTGCCTGCGTTACCTTTATCCTTGTGAGCTCTGCTTGAGTAGAGGCATAATAAAGGAGGCCGCCTGCAAGGGAGATAACATCCCGTATCTTTGTAACCCCGGGCACAACCCCGTAGTCTCCGGGGTTTGCTACAGCCCCTGTAATAATTACGGTATTTTTAGTTTCCAATACCGAGAAGACCTTTACAAGGTCGCTGTCCCGTAAAGAGAAATTCTTTTCAGATTTTTTCTCTATATCAATTAGGTCGCCTTCAAATATAGTCCTGAACTGGTGGTTATCTATCCTCTGAACCTGTATTCTTCCTTTAAAGGCCAGCCCTGTAAGCCCGCCTGCCATATCTATCAAATCAATGAGCCTTGTCTCTCCTTTTAGTTCATATATGGCGGGATTCTTCACATTCCCTGCAATGCCTGCAAGAGGCCCTACAGGCGGAATGAATATCACATCTTCAGGCATAACCCTTACATCCTTTGTCTTATCGCCTTTAAGAAGAAAGTCATACATATCAAAATGGACAACTGTCTTGCCGTTTCTTTTTAATTGTATATCCCGCAGAGTGCCTGTCTTGCTTGGCCCTCCTGCTGAGAACAGGGCATTAACAAGGGTGGACAGAGATGAGATGGTATAGGCTCCGGGCCTTTGGGAATTGCCTACAACATAGACCCTTATTGTCCTTAACCCCCCCATGCTCACATTCATCTCAAAGCCTGTATAATATTTAGAGAGTTCTCTCTGAAGAACCTCTTTAAGCTCCTTAAAGGTAAGCCCTGTAACTCCAAGCACCCCTATCTTTGGGAGGGTTATATTGCCGTCTCTGTCAACTGCTACACTCCACTGGCCCTCAATCTTGCCCCACACTGCTATCCTTATCTCATCTCCGGGGCCTAAGACATAGTCAGGGCCTACAGGAACCCTCTCAACAGGCGCAAATGTAGAAGGCGGCTGAGTAAAAAGGTCATAGCCAAACTGTCTTAACTCTGTTGAAACCGCAGACGGCGCGCTGCCTGAGATAAATTGTTCAAATCTTGATGGAACAGCCACGGCAGGCTGCTGAGGAGCCGCAGAGGGCTCTATTGCCCGGGTTGGGGCAGGCGGAACTGCCTGAGGCATTTGCAGTGCAGGCAATTGCGAGGGTATCGTTGGCAATTGTGCAGGCTGTTGCCCCTGAGCAGGCTGTCCCTGTGTAGACTGCTGCCCTTGAGGGGACTGATATAGCTGCGGCGCCACAGGAGCAGTTTGGACATCCAGTGCAAAGGCATTGCCTGCCATGAGCATAATAAGAACAAAAAGCATCAACCTTTTAATGATTACCATAGGGCACCTCGTATATTTTTATAGCTTGATAGCTATTTAGCTTGTCAGCTTATTCTCAAGACATGCCTATAATATTAGGCGACTTCTCTTAAGAGTGTCAACTTGTCAGGTTATGCGTGAGCCTTTTAAAAAGACCGCGACAGCGCATCCGCAATCTTTATAAAATCCTCTATGCTTAAATTCTCAGGCCTTAGTTTCGGGTCAATGCCTGCCCTGTCCAATGCCTCTTTAATTCCCGCATAAGACTTTAGCGTATTTAATATTGTCTTTCTGCGCTGGCTAAATGCCGTCTTTACAACCTTAAGAAAAAGCCTCTCATCCTTAATCTTATAAATAGGCTCTCCTGATACCTCAAAGTGCACCAATGCAGAATCTACCCTTGGAGGCGGAGAAAACGTCCCCCTTGAAACTATAAACTTTATCTCCGGCCTTGTATATAGCTGTGCTGTAATGGAAAGCACGCCATAATCCTTGCGGCCCGGCTTTGCGACAATCCTCTCTGCAACCTCCTTCTGCATAAGAAGCGTCATGCTTGGGATTCTCTCTTTGAATTCAAGAAACCTGAATAAGAGCGGGGTTGTTATGTAGTAAGGGATATTGGCAACAACTTTGAATTTACCGCTTATATCATTAAATGGATACTTCAATGCGTCTGCATTTATTATCTCTACGTTTGCTGCTGATGATAATGTCTCTTTCAGCCTCTCAGACAGCCTGCTGTCAACCTCAATGGCAATAACCTTTCCTGCATAATGGGCCAGAAGCCTTGTCATTGTCCCAAGCCCGGGGCCTATCTCCAGAACCGTATCCTCCGGGGTTATGCCGCTTGAGTCTATGATTCTTTTTAGTATGTTCGGGTCAAAAAGAAAATGCTGTCCAAGGGGTCTTCTCACCGGCATATTATGACATACTGCTGTCATCCAGTGCATGGTATACTTAATAAAAGTTTGTCTCAAAAAATTGTCATTTAGCATTTTTCATTTTTAATTGATAAATGCTAATTTTGAATTTTACAATGAACAAAAACACTAAACTCTTCATAGCCCCTCTTGGCGCAAGAAATAAAAAGGCAGAGGTCTTTAAGGAGATTCTCTCATCCTCTCCTGAGAACGACTTCTCCGGTGTGCTCTATATTACGCCTTCGGCCTTTGGACAGACAGAGGCAAGGAGAGAGTTTTTCATGCACCTAAAGGGCGTTCACAAAAAAACTGCCTATATACCGTTTCAGGCTGTGCCATTAAAACAGCTATGCATTAATCTTTATGAAGCACACGGAGAAAAAGGCATTGTCAGACAGGATATAGAGCCATTTATATTATGCGAAATTCTCGGAGAGAGAAACTTTGGATATGCCCTTCTTCTCTCAGAGCTTCTCTATAAGCTAAGGCACTATCTGCCTGATAAAAACATCTCAGAGATAAAAAACTCTTTAACAGGCCTCATCTTTGAAGAAAGGGCTTTAAAGCGCGCTGTCTCTGCCTTTGATACGCTTGAGGCATATGAGGAGAGGCTTCAGGAAAAGAGGCTGATTGAAACAGAATCGGCATTAAAGGCAAGCATTGCCCTTATCAGAGAACATCTTAAGCCCCCTATTGCAGTCTTTGACGGCTTCTTTGACCCCTCGCCGTTAGAGACAGATATTATTAAGGCAGTTATTGAAAATGCGGAGAGGGCTGTTTTGCTTATTGAAGAGGGTGCAGAGTTTTTGAAATTCATTGAATCCTCAAAGGTAAATGAAAAATGGGAAATAAAAAATGAGAAATTAAAAGAGAAGTTAACTGTCAGAGAAAACAGAGGCTATTATGCATATGCATCAATGGAAGAAGAGGTAGAGGGCATTGCGCGCTCAGTTAAAAGCCTTATCATTGAAGGCATAAACCCGCAGGAGATTATAGTTACATTCCCCGCACTTTCAAAATACATCCCCATGCTTAAACGGGTTTTTAAAAAGCATGAAATGCCGCTTGGCATTTACCGGTTTAACTTATCAGGCGCAAAGACGCTTTTGGCATTAGATGCCCTGCTTACAAGCATAGAAGACAATTACCCGCGAGAGGGGTTTTTGTCTTTTCTTACATCCTCATGCTTTCCTCATATCCCTCAGGAATTAAAAGAATGGGCAGTCACATATTCCTCTCAGGCAGGGATTATAAAAGGAAAAGACGCATGGCTTTCAATAAAGACCCGGCTTGCTGGTTTTAAAGATAACGATGCCTCAGATAAAGAGAATGCACTGATAAGCGAGCTTCAAAAGGGGTTAAGCACAGTTATAGGGAGCATTGAAAGAGCAAGAAACGCAAAAGACATTTCATCCTTTATAGATGAATTAGAAGCCATCTTAGAGAGGTTTGGGTTTTGGGAGTCTTTATCAGAGCAGCAATTATCCCATATGGCAGAGGCAATAAGCGCAGTATTTAGCAGGCTAAGGCAATTTGCAGATGTATTTGGATTAAGACTAAAAGGCATAGAGGCAGTGCCTTACATAAGGCATCTCTTGAAAGGGCTTACAAGCGGCGATGAGGATAAAGAAGGCGTAAGGGTCTTGCCTTATGAGTTTGCCGCAGGGCTTGAGGCAAAGGCGCTATTTTTTGGCGGGATGATAGAGGGCGAGTTTCCATCACGCCCTGATATAGACCCCGTCCTGCCTGAGAAGGTTAAAAAGTCCCTTGGGATGCCTCATCTTGAATATTACCTTGACAGGCAAAAGCGCTATTTTAAGAGGCTTCTGAACGTCTCTCAGATGGAGCCATATTTTTCTTATCCCTCAGGAGAGGCTGACAAGATATTTTTGCATTCGCCCTTTCTTGAATGGGGGGGGGCCTGCACCCCTCCGGAGATAAGCGTCTTCACTCATGAAGACATACTAACGGCAAGAGGCAGCATTAAGCAGAAAGATTTTATCGAGGCGATGTGGAGCGGTAATCTGCCTAAGGGAAAAGATGTAAAGAGCCTTTTAATGAGGCTCTTTGGGGAGGGCGCATTTATCAGGGTCACGGATATAGACTCATACAGAAAATGCCCTCTTCGCTTCTATATTGAAAAGGTCCTGAGGCTTGAGGTAGAGAAGCCTCCGAAGTTTGAGGTGGAGGCGATGCTCTGGGGAAGCCTTGCCCACAAGGTGATGGAGTACCTTTATAAGGATGGAGACGTAGAATTAGAAAAGATAAGAGACCGCATGCTGCAGGGGCTTGAGCAGTCGCTTAAAGAATTTCCAATCGGAGAATTCTGGAGAGAGGTTGCAAGGGAGATATTTGAGAGGCTTATACCATTAATAAAGGCGGGAGAGACTGAGATAAGGATGCTTGGCTTCAGCCCGTATGCCGCAGAGAGACCTATAAAGATAGAGATAGACGGGATAAGGTTAAAGGGAAAGATAGATAGGATAGATATAAAGAAAAGTGTCAGAGTGTCAGAGTGTCAGAGTGTCAAAGGGCATGGGCAGGAAGTAATTCTTCTTGACTACAAGACAGGCAGTATTGATAAAGAGAGCATTCAGCTTCCTCTTTATGCTGCCATGTGGCAGGCTGCGAAGAAGGAGACTGTTGAGAAGGTAGGGTTTTACTCCCTTAAAGACGGCTCTCTTGAGTGGTTTCCCAAAAAGGGCTCAAGCATGCAGGAGCTTATTGACAGCGCCCTGCAGAGCGCAAGGGAGATTGTCCAAAAGATGAGAGAAGGCATATTCTTCCCTGAGCCTTTTAAGGATACAGAGTGCTGGTATTGCGAGCATAGTTCATTGTGTAAAAGGAGTTCTTAGTTTTGAGTTATAAGTTATGAGCTATCTTGATACCAATAAAAGCGTAATCATCTCCTCGCCTGCAGGCTCAGGGAAGACCGAGAAGCTCGCAAGGCGCTACATTGCCCTGCTTAAGGCAGGCGTTGATGTAGAGAGGATTCTTGCAATTACATTTACAGAGAAGGCGTCTGCTGAGATGAAGCAGAGTATACTAAGGATTTTAAAAGACGAGGAAGAGGCCTTATTTAAAAAAGTCCTTGAAAAGGTCTCCCTGATGAGGGTCTCTACAATTCATGCCTTCTGTGCAACCCTGCTAAGGCGCTTCTCATTTGAGACTAAAGTGACGCCAAATTATCAGATTGAAGAGGCGATATCCGCACGGATACTATGGGAAGAGATCCTCTATGAAATACTAATGGAGTCTCAGGAGTCAGAAGTCAGAAGTCAGAAGTCAGAGGCAAGGCGTGAACTCATTCTTAAGACCATTGCGGAGAAAGGCTTCAGGGGGCTTGAGAACCTGAAAGACTCTATTAATTATCTCTATGAAAAGGCTCCCTTTTCCCTTGAAGCAGAGGTTTCAAATCCCCCCCATTCCCCCTTTGACAAAGGTGGGATGGGGGGATTTTTAGAAGAACTTAAAAACTGGCCCGGCGCAAAAAATTTTATAGATGATTATGAGGACAGATTTGAAAGCTACGAAAGGCTTAAACAGACAGAAGACTACTTTTTAACTGACAGCAAACTCCCGCGCAAGAGAAATCCAAAGGAGCTTAAAGGCTTTATAGATTTTCAGGCATGGGCAGAAAGGATGCACGCTTATTGGCGCTACATTGAGATGCTTGAAGGCGCAAAAAGGGCTGAAAGGATAAATGATATATTCAAAAGGTGCTATGCGAAATATAAAGACAAAAAGAGTTTAAGAGGCGTCCTTGACTTTAGCGACTTAGAATACCTTGCCTATAAGCTTCTTATGGAAGACCCTGAATGGGCAAATGTCCTTTACGCATTTGATGAAAAGACAGACCATATACTCGTTGATGAGTTTCAGGACACAAACAACTTTCAGTGGGCAATTATTGACCGCCTCACGGAAGAATGGCGCTCAGGGCTTGGTGCAAAAAGAGAAGAAGGCACACGGCCCACAATGTTTCTTGTCGGAGATGAAAAACAGTCTATATATTTTTTCAGACGAGCCAATGTAGAGGTCTTCAGCCGCGCAAAGAACAAGCTAAAAGAGTGGCTTGGAGAGGAGTTCTATTATGAAGAGGTCAAAGAAAACTACCGAAGCCTTCCTCCGATAATAGATTTTACAAACCATCTATTCTCAAGGCTTATGAATGCGGATAAAGAAAGCCCTTCATGGAAGACAAGATATGAGCCTATGGCACCACAGATAGCAAGCCCTGATGCTTCAAAGGCCGGCGGCGTTGAGATGCTGCTTCTTGAAAAAGGCGATGACGAGCTTACCGCAGAGATTAAAGAGAAAGAGGCAGAGGTTATTGCCAGAAGGATAAAAACCCTTGTTGGCACAGAGGTCTTTGACCGGAGGGCAAATCAGTTAAGGCAATGCCAGTATGCAGACATTGCCCTGCTTTTAAGAAAAAGGACTCACCTAAAAAAATACGAAGATGCGCTAAGAGAATATGAAATACCTTTTGTTGCTGTAAAGGGTATAGGGTTTTATCAGGAGCCGGAAGTGGCAATGCTAAGTGCATTTATTTATTTCCTTTCAAATCCAAAAGACGACTACAGCCTGTATGTGCTTCTAAGAAGCCCGCTTTTTATGATGGATGAAGAGGCGATACTGAGTGCGCTAAACGATGCTCAGGAAGATGCGCCCAGTGATATGTTTTCAAGACTAAAGCTCCAAAACCCAAAACCCAAAACCCAAAACCCAATATATAACACTATAGCGCTTCTTGAGGAATGCCTAATGAAGACTCACCATATGCCTCTTGCGGAATTAATAGAGGATGTGCTTGTTCAAACCAATGCGTGGCAGTATTTCCATGAGCCTCAGCGAAAGGGCAATGTAAAGAAATTTATAAGGATAATAGAGGGGCTTGAGGCAGATGGCAGGCCGCTTCTTGCGATAAGGGACGTTCTTGAACGGACGTCATACAAGGAAGACGAGCCAAAGGCAAATGTTAACACCGAGGGGATGAATGCAGTAAAGATAAAAATATGACAATGACTTCATGGCCCATTCTGAAAAAGAGAAGGAAGAGCAAAAGAGGCTCTTTTATGTGGCTTCAACAAGGGCAGAAAACAGGCTAATCCTTACAGGATGCTATGATGACAAAGAAAACCAGAGCTTTCTCACATTCTTAAAGCAGGGGCTTGGGCTTACAAAAAATGAGGAAGGCTATCGGATGGAGGCAGAAGTCAACGGGCTGTCTGTATTAACAGAGCAGGATATTGATGCCCTGTACAGAAAAATTAGCGCAGAAGGCAAAAGGGCAGAAAAAGAAAGGCAGCTTCCCGGCATACCTTCTGAGCTTCCCAATTTTCCGGCCGTTGTTTCAAAAGAACCTCAATGGAGGGCTGTTACTGAGGCAGTAAAGATAAGGCGTCAGCACGGGAAAGAGTGGTTATTTATTGGAGATGTGATGCATAAGGTTTTTGAGGAGATCTCAAAAGGGACGCTAAAAGAAGGAGATATTACAGAGAGGGGTAATAAGCTCCTTGCCTTAAAAGGCATCGTAAAAACAGAAAGGGAAGGGCTGCTTAAAATTATTGAAAACGATATCGCCATTCTTAAGGGAAAAGACATTTATCAGGATATTATTCTGCCTCAAGAAAATGCCTATGCTGAACTCCCTTTTATTCTTGAAGTTGAGCAAAAAACCCTAACCCCTGAATCCCAATCCCCAATCCCCGTCGTTTACTCAGGCAGAATAGACAGGGTCATTGTTAAAGACGGCTGGTATCATATTTACGACTATAAGACCTTCCCTGCAGAGGAGAAAGATTTAGAGTATCTGCTTAAAGAATACAGTTTTCAGCTCTCTATTTACAGAAAGGCAGTTAAAGAGTTATTTAATACAAAAAACGTAAAGTCATTTATTCTCTTTACGCATACAGGAGAGGTTAGGGAGGCTTGACGCTAAAATATATTTTTCTTCTTGCCCGATAAGACTTCACACAGGTAAAATTGGATGTGCTGGATTTGGGAGGGACGAGATAAGACCTTAAATAGATGGCGAGCATATTCTCTGTCTCGAGGTTCCTGGACTGCAAAGCAAATATACCGACAGTGTTAAAGTGGTAGATATATTCGGATGTGATACGAGCATAACTGTGGAAGTGGAGATATAAGAAAATGGACATTTATTTTGAGATTAAATCCAGCGTAGGTAAAATAATAAGAACTACTCCCAGTCATTGGGAGCTTATAACAAAACTGAAGCATCCTGAAATTGAAGGGAAGGAATCTGAGGTGCAAAAATGCCTTTCAGAACCGATTGAGATTAGGAAAAGTTCTGAAGACCCTAACGTTTATTTATATTATTCATCTTATATAAAATACTATATCTGTGTAGTTGTAAGACATTTAAACGGTGACGGGTTTATAATAACAGCGTATATAACAGACAAGATAAAGGAAGGAGAATCAATATGGAAAAGATAACGATAACATACGACAAAGTCGGTAACACTCTCGATGTGTGGTTTGAAAAACCAAAGCCTTGCATCAACGAGGAACTGGGGAACGGCGTTATTGTTAAAAAAGATGAAAACGGAGAGATAATCGGCTTTGAGAAGATAAATTATCTAAAAAAAGAGAAGCCGGAAGATGTCCATTCAATTCCTTTAGAAGTTACCATTGCATAAATATGGAAATCTACGAAAAAGCAAAAAGTATCTTGCGAATTCATGATCTATCTAATGAAAAAAATCAGGGAGTCGGGATAACATGTTAAGTTTTAAACCAAACTTACAAAGACAAAGAGATAATACGCTATGACAACGGATTATAAAAACACACTGAACCTTCCTCAGACAGCCTTTCCAATGAAGGCTAACCTTGCTCAGAAAGAAGTGGAAATGCTTAAATCCTGGCATGAGGGCAGGCTCTATCAGAAGATGCAGCAGAGATATAAGAGCAAGTCTTATATCTTGCATGATGGTCCGCCTTATGCAAACGGCAACATCCATATTGGCCACGCCTTAAATAAAATTCTCAAAGATATTATCGTCAAATACAAGGCAATGTGCGGGCTTTATGCCCCTTATATCCCCGGCTGGGACTGTCACGGACTGCCGATAGAGCATCAGGTAGATAAAAATCTTGGCGCTAAAAAAGAGGGCATTTCAATTACAGAGAAGAGAAAGCTCTGCAGGGAGTATGCTGCAAAGTTTGTAGATATCCAGAGAGAAGAGTTTAAGCGCCTTGGCGTCTTTGGAGACTGGGATAATCCATACCTTACAATGACCAACTCTTATGAGGCATCTATTGTAAGGGAGCTTGGGAGGTTTGTAGAAAAGGGATATGTGTATAAAGGCAAAAAGCCTGTGCACTGGTGCCCAAGCTGCGTTACTGCACTTGCAGAGGCAGAGGTTGAGTATGCTGATAAAGAGTCTCCTTCAATATATGTAAAATTCAAAGCCACCGATACCTCAAAATTCAAAATTCAAAATTCAAAACTTGACGTTTTTTTTGTAATCTGGACAACGACTCCATGGACATTGCCTGCAAACATGGCATTGGCGCTTCATCCAGATTTTAAATATCGCCTTGTGAAGACTTCTCAAGGAAGTCTCATCATTGCAGAAGAGCTGATTAAGAATGTTTTACACAATATAGGACGCAAAGAAGATGAATATACGATTACCGATTCTTCATGGAGCGGCAGGGAATTGGAAGGCATTGTCTGCAAGCACCCGTGGATTGACCGCGAGGTAACGACAATACTCGGCGAGCATGTGACGCTTGAGCAGGGCACAGGCATTGTCCACACAGCGCCCGGGCATGGAGAGGAAGATTATGAAGTAGGCCTGAAATACGGGCTTCCAATCTTTGCGCCTGTTGACCAGAAAGGCTGCTTTACAGAGGATATAAAAGAGCTTCAAGGCCAGCATGTGTTTAAAGCAAATCAGGCAGTCATTGAGATACTAAAAGAGAAGAATGCACTTTTGGGAGAGCCTCAGAAGATAGCCCATTCCTATCCTCACTGCTGGAGATGCAAAAAACCTGTTATCTTCAGGGCAACAGAGCAGTGGTTTATATCAATGGAGCACCGGGAGCTAAGAAAGAATGCGCTTTCAGAGATAGACAAGACAAGATGGATTCCAAAATGGGGGCGTGACAGGATTTATGGAATGGTTGAGCGCAGGCCTGACTGGTGCATATCAAGGCAGAGGTCATGGGGCGTGCCTATTACATTGTTTCAGTGCAAAAGCTGTAAGGAATTTGTAACTGACAAGTCTGTAATAGAGAGGATTGTAAAAGAGGTAGAGACAGCAGGCTCTGATATATGGTTTGAAAAGGCCCCCGAGGAACTCCTCCCTAAAGGGTATGCATGCCCTAAATGCGGGGGAAGAGACTTTACAAAAGAGATGGATATACTTGATGTATGGTTTGACTCAGGCGTAAGCCACGCTGCGGTTATGGAAGCTGAAGAAAGGCTTAAATGGCCTGCTGATATGTATCTTGAAGGAAGCGACCAGCACAGGGGATGGTTTCAAAGCTCTTTGCTTGCATCCGTTGGCACAAGGGATAAAGCGCCTTACAGGTCAGTGCTTACACACGGCTTTGTTGTTGACGGACAAGGAAAGAAGATGTCAAAGTCCCTTGGAAATGTAGTAGCGCCTCAGGAGGTCATAAACAAGCACGGCGCAGAGATACTGAGGCTATGGGTCTCTGCTGCTGATTACAGGGAAGACCTGAGAATTTCAAAGGAAATCCTTGACAGGCTCGTAGAGGCTTATAGAAAAATCCGCAACACATGCAGGTTCCTTCTTGGAAGCACAAATGACTTTGACCCTTCTATGAAGATAAATAAGGAAGACCTCCTTGAGATAGACAGGTTTGCAATGAGCCTGCTTCAAAACCTTATAAGCAAAGTCAGCAGGGCTTACGAAGAGTTTGAATTCCATGAGGCATTTCATTCAATTTATAATTTCTGCATTACAGACCTAAGCGCATTTTATCTTGATGTGCTTAAAGACAGGCTTTATACATTTAAGGCTGACTCTCCTCACAGAAGGGCAGCGCAGTGGGTGCTTTATAATATATTGGTCTCGCTTACAAAGATGATGGCGCCTATAGTTTCATTTACAGCAGAGGAGATTTGGAGTTACATCAGGGCTCAGGGGTCAGGGATCAAGAAGGAAGAAAGTGTTTTCCTAAGCGATTTCCCAAAGGCTGATGAAAGTTTTATTGACAAAGGACTGGAAGAAACATGGAGAAGGCTTATAAAAATCCGCGATGAAGTCAATAAGGCGCTTGAAATAAGGCGTCAGGAGAAATTCATAGGGAATGCTCTTGAGGCAAAGATTACCCTATATGTAAATGAGGCAAACTATAAGCTGCTTGAGGGTTATAAAGACTTTCTGCCTGCATTGTTTATAGTATCGTCTGCGGAGATTTCCACAAACGCAGATATTTTAGCGGATGCTTACAAAAGCCCGGAGATTGAGGATTTGGCTGTCCTGGTGCAAAAGGCAGAAGGGACAAAGTGCGAAAGATGCTGGAACTGGAGCACAAGCGTTGGAACCCTTGAGGCGCATCCGTCAGTGTGTGAAAAATGCTATAAGGCGCTGACAGGGTAAAACTATGTACGGGAAGGATAGATATACTTTTTTCGTAGAGCATATCTACCCTTACTATAAAATGTTAGAGTTCATCCATGCCTAATTCAAAACCTTTATTCTTAATTATCATCGCCTCGCTCGTTACGGCTCTGGACTATGTCACAAAAAGGGCAATAGAGTCCTACGTAATGCCCTTTGAGGCAATAGATGTGATGCCATTTTTAAGAATTGTCCATGTAAAAAACCCGGCTGGAGCCTTCAGCCTTTTTGCAGGGCTTGGCAATAAAGGGTTTATATTCATCTCCATTACGGCTATAATTTTCATAATAATATATGCGCTCAAAGTTTCTACAAAGCTTGAGTTTATCGCACTCTCGCTTATCTTAGGCGGAGCTCTTGGAAACCTCCTTGACAGGCTTAAAAGCGGAATGGTTGTAGATTTTATAGACCTCTATATCGGAAGCCATCACTGGCCTGCCTTTAATATTGCTGACTCTGCAATAACAGTCGGGATGATATTGTTTTTGTGGATGACCTTAACGCAGAAAAGACATTGAGCAGTTTAACCCCTCAGGCTGGATGCCTGAAAAGTTGTAAAGATTAAAATATCTCACACCGTATCACCCACGGACAAAAAAATCTCTTTATGCAGGTCGGAATTTGAAAATCTGTCAATGAAAATATTGGTATCTATAAGCTTTTTAAGCATAGACCTTTTTTATTTTTACTCCTTTAAACTTCCTGAAAATACTCTCAAGCTCAATCTTGCCCGATGCCATATCCAATGCCTTCCTGACAGCCTCGGCATTATCTTTTACAGCGAAGATTTTTTTACCCTGTCAATATCGCTTTTCTTAACCTCAAGGCTTTCAATCCTTACTGTATTTACTTTAGACATGATGTTTTCACCTCCTGGAACCGAATATTATTTTTAGTATATCAAAACTCTGCAATAAATGAGATTATTTTATACCTCCCCTTTCCTTTAAACTTTAGAATGGCCTTTGGTTCTTAATATCTGCAACTGCCGGCCGGTGCGGCCCTTCGCGGGACTTGCGAAGAGCAAGATAAAGGTTTTAAAAAAATGATTATTAAACTTTTGGTATAATTAATTATTATGAAATCTGTGCAAACAAAAAAAGAGGTTTCAAACATCCTCCTGTCTCACAAAAAAGAGATTGAAGAATTTGGCGTTAAAAGGATAGGTCTGTTCGGTTCATTTGCCAAGGGAAAACAGAAAAGAGAAAGCGATGTTGATTTGCTCGTAGAATTTATTAGCGGCAAAAAGAATTTCAGAAATTTTATATACCTTGCTTTTTTTCTTGAAGACCTGCTCCATAGAAAAGTAGAACTCGTCACGCCTGAAAGCCTGAGCCCATATCTCAAGCCGCACATCCTTAAAGAAATCAAATATGTCCTATAAAGAGTATCTAAAACACATTCTGGATGAGGCAGAATACATCAGCAGCAAGTCAAAAGGGATTACCAAAAATGCTTTTCTTAAAGACGAGACGTTAAAAAGGGCATTTGTCCGCAGCATAGAGATAATAGGAGAAGCTGTTAAAAGGCTGCCTGACGATTTCAGGCAAAAACATAGCAATGTTGACTGGCGGGTAATTGCGGGAACAAGAGATAAACTGATTCATGACTACATGGGGATTGATTATGATATCGTGTGGGATATAGTCACGGATGAAATCCCCCAACTCAGAAAGCACATCAAAATAATTTTGAAAAATAAGAAGTAAGACTATCTGTTGACATAGTAACTCCCCGACTTCTGTTCCTCCGAATTTCCCGACTATTTGGATGCCGGCCGGTGCGGCCCTTCGCGGGACTTGCTAAGAGCGGATTTGGGGGCGGAGGAGTCTTGTTAGCCCTTTTTTGTAGGCAATCCTAACCACGCCAAAGGAAGCTCATTAAATTTATAGTGGCAATTAACGCTATGAATATAACCCAGCACATCCTTGTATTCAGGCTTTTTAAACCAATCATTTAAGACATATACATACTCTACTTTGAGGTCAAGAGGCGATACCAGCTTTAAATATTGTTTGCGTTTAAAATCGCATGTTTGTAATTTTTCATCTACTGACCCAGCAACCTGCTGATATTTGACTTCAATGATAAACAGCGTTTCTCGTACAATCACCAGAAGGGCATCATCAGGCAATAGTTTCTTTGAGATTATATGCTTCCAATCAACTTTTCCCTCTTCCAAAAACCGGTAAAAATCATGTTTTCTAAAACACCGAGCTACAAGATGATTTTCAAAAAAGACTCCTAACCCAGACTTATGAGGAACTTTTTCCAATTCATATCCGGAAATTGCTTTTATAAGTTCATGAAAGTCAACTTTTTTCTCAAAGTTCAAACCAGTTACTGTATTGCCTCCGCCTAAGCCTCCTGTCTTCATCTTTGTCCTTTCCCTACACACATGATGCTACCTGTCTTCCTATTGTTGCTTGTTCAAGACGTTTTCTTGATACAGCAAGATATTCTTCCTCTAAATCAATCCCCACATATTTCCTATCAAGCAAAACAGCAGCAACGCCTGTTGTAGAACTGCCACAGAAGGGAGCAAGCACTAAATCGCCTTCCTTTGTAGATGCAAGGA
>JACQXF010000056.1 GCA_016208855.1 Nitrospirota bacterium
AATTTCAGGGACAAATTGTTATGCAATTTTAAAAAAACAAGGCTGCTTTACTTCTTATTTCTTATTTTTCATTTTTCTTTTTTTATCTTGTCATCAGGCTCTTCTGTCAACGCAGAAGAGCAACCAAAGAAGCAGGAGATTACTGCGGTAGATGTAAAAGAGGCAGGGGATTCCACAGAGATACATATAGACGGCAGCGCACATTTTACCTATAAAGTGTATAAGTCCTCAGACCCCTATATCCTTATAGTTGAGTTACAGGGGCTTGGCGCAGGCAAGTTTAAAGATAAGATAACATTTGACAAGGCAGGGGTTTTGGATATAATCCCGTCAGAGGCCGCAGGCGCAGCAAAGGCCGCAAAACTTGAGATATCCCTTACCGTGCCTACAGAGGTTAAGCCGATTCAGAAAGGCAACTTATTAGTTCTTACATTCCCTAATCCTGATATTGCCACTGCAGATGTACAGCAGCCTGTGAAGCGTTTGGCTGGGAAAAAGGCAGCCGCAAAAGAAGAAACAAAAGAGAATAGCCAAATATCTCAGGGAAAATATACAGGAGAGAAGATATCCCTTGACTTTCAGGATGCTGACCTTCTGCATATCTTCAGGCTACTGTCAGATGTAAGCGGATACAACATAGTTGTAAGCCCTGAAGTTAAAGGGAAGTTCTCAATGAGGCTTATGAATGTGCCATGGGATCAGGCGCTTGATGTAATATTAAGAAATTACGGCCTCTCAAAGACAACAGAGGGCAACATCATCCGTGTTGCGCCGACTGCCGTGTTAAGTAAAGAGTCAGAAGAGATTGCAAAGGCAAAAGAGGCGGAGATAAAGGCAGGAGATATAGAAACAAGGATTTATCCTATTAATTATGCTGATGTTGATAAAGTTAAGGGCACTATTGAGACTGCAAAGGTCCTGACAGCTATGGGCAATATAAGCACTGATAAAAGGACAAGCAGTGTAATTATAAAGGATGTTAAGGACAAGCATATTGAATATGAAAGGCTTATCCGTTCGCTTGACCAGCAGACCCCGCAGGTTAGCATTGAGGCAAGAATAGTTGAGGTAGAAAGAAAGTTTACAAAAGAGCTTGGCATCCAGTGGGGAATGCTCTGGAAGCCTGCTGACAGCAGGACAACAATAGGCGGGATAAGCGGACTGCCAGGTGGGACAGGCTTCAATTCCGCCAACCCTCTCTTAGTAAATCTTCCTGCTGCTGTTGGTTCAGGAAGCGGCGGAGCTATAGGGCTTGGGTATATAAATGCTGCAAATACATTTACCCTGGATTTGCAGCTTTCCGCAATGGAGTCTTCAGGCAAAGGCAAGATAATCTCTAACCCAAGGATTACTACTATGGATAATGAAAAGGCAACAATCAAGCAGGGAAACGAGATACCTTATTTTACCTCTACCTCTGACAAGATAGAAGTAAATTTTAAAGAAGCTGTGCTGGAGCTTAGCGTTACCCCGCATATAACACCTGACGGAACTATTGTTATGGAAATACTGGCAAAAAATGACGAGGTTGACGCCTCCAAACCTAATCCGCCAATTTCTAAGAAAGAGGCCCAGACAAAGGTCCTGGTTAAAGATGGCGATACTCTCGTTATTGGCGGTATTCTCAAGACAACAAAAAGAGACAATTTAGACGGTGTCCCAGGTATTTCTAAGGTGCCCGTCCTTGGATGGTTATTCAAGAAGGAGAAGGAGATAGATGATACAAACGAACTTCTCATATTTATAACCCCAAAGATTGTTAAGCATATGCAGTAACCTTAAGAGTTATGAGTTTTGAGTTAAGGAATATCAATTTTAAGTTTTGAGTCCTTGACTAAAAATTAAAACCTCATAATTCAAAACTGACTAAGCATGCCTGAAAGACTTAGATACCTCACATCAGGAGAATCACACGGAAAAGCGCTTCTTTGCACACTTGAAGGACTCCCTTCAAGTGTGCCTGTTTCATCCGAGGATATAAACAAAGACCTTCGCAGGCGGCAGGGTGGTTATGGACGCGGAGGCCGCATGAAGATAGAGTCTGATACGGCACAAATACTATCCGGCGTAAGACACGGTAAAACAATAGGCTCTCCTATAAGCCTCTTAATAGAGAATAAAGACTGGCAGAATTGGCAGGATATTATGAGTCCTGATAATCCCCAATCCCCAATCCCCAATCCCCAGTCAGTTACCCGCCCCCGTCCCGGGCATGCAGATTTGGCAGGCACATTAAAATACAATACCCATGATGTAAGGGACATACTTGAGCGTTCAAGCGCCCGGGAGACAGCCGCAAGGGTTGCGTTAGGGGCAATTGCCAGAAAATTTTTATCAGAATTCGGGGTCTCTATCGGCAGCTATGTAATGCAGATAGGGAGCGTACAGATCCAGGATCCAAGGCTTAAAACCCCCTACCCTGAGTTATTCCTAAAAGCAGATTTATCCCCCCTCAGATGCCCTGATGAAGAGGGAACGCAGAAGATGACGGCCTTAATAGATGATGCCATACAGAAGGGAGACACACTCGGAGGGATATTTAAATTAGCTGTACTCGGGGTTCCTCCCGGGCTTGGAAGCCATATCCACTGGGACAGAAGGCTTGACGGTCGGCTCTCACAAGCAATAATGAGCATTCAGGCCATAAAGGGGGTTGAAATCGGCACGGGCTTCAGGATGGCTGAAAGATTCGGATCAGAAGTTATGGACGAGATATTTTACAGAGCACAGAGCACAGAGCACAGAGCGCAGACAAAAAAGGTGGGATTTTACAGAAAGACTAACAATGCAGGCGGTATTGAAGGAGGCATAAGTAATGGCATGCCCATAGTGCTCAGGGCAGTTATGAAGCCCATCCCCACACTTAGGAAACCGCTTCGTTCTGTTGATATAATCACAAAAGAACCATTTGAAGCAGCCTATGAACGCTCTGATACCTGCGCAGTCCCTGCAGCATCTGTTGTTGCTGAGGCAATGACAGCCCTCGTAATTGCAGAGGCCTTTCTTGAAAAATTTGGCGGCGACAGCATGGATGAAGTAAAGAGGAATTACGAAGGCTATTTGGAACAAATAGGCAGGTTTTAATAAACCATTTATGCTATAAGGCTATTTTAGTGTCAATGTCATTGATAAAAGGGGTTGCACAAATCCTTTTCAGACATTCATACCTGCCGTACAGGGTCAAAAAATCGTTTAACTAAAAATGATCATTTCTGTTACAGGCGCGCACAGCGGAGTCGGAAAGACCACAGTATGCGCAATGCTGCTTAAGGAGTTCAAAGGCTTTGGCGCGATAAAATTTACAAAAACAGACCTTTATACCTCGGTCGTTGATGACATCAAGACTCTGCGCCAGCCCGGGAAAGATACTGCCATAATGTTAGAGGCAGGGGCAGAGAGGGTTGTATGGATTCAAAGTCCTTACGATGCGCTCCGGGACGCCCTTGATTTAGCCTTAAGCAAGTTATCAGACATTAATGATATTATTGTAGAGGGCAACAGTCCTGTGGATTTTTTAGGCCCTGATTTAGTAATATTTATCTTAGACAAAGGCGAGGTTAAGCCTTCTGCCCTGAAAGCAGCTAAAAGGGCGGACGTAGTTATTATAAACTCAAAAACCAAAGAAGAGGTCATACCTAAAGTAAGGAAAGATACAACAGTTTTTTGGATTGACCTTAAAGAGAGAAGAGGCGAAATTGAAGAGTTCCTCAAGTTCATTAAAGAAAGAGTTAAAAGAGTATATTAAAGAGAAAACTGTAAAGGGCCAGATTACCTGTGCCACATTGAGAAAGATCGCTGAAACACTGGGCGTTACCTATAAGCAGGCCGGAAAGGCCGCTGATGACCTGAAGGTAAAGATCAGAAACTGCGACCTTGGCTGTTTTTGAGGTGATTTACCTTGCATATTGAGCTAAATGTCTGGTTCTTTGAACTTGCTCTTACCCTATATTTTATCGCTGCCATTATCGGCGTTATAGAGCTGTTTAAAGGCTCTCATGCCACAACAAGGGCTGTATTTATTCTCTCAGGCATAGGGTTTATCCTTCACACTGCAAATGTTATAACAAGGTACCTAAAGGGCGGACATATCCCCATTACTAATATCCACGAGGCGTCATCATTCTTCTCCTGGAGCATAATCTTTTTATTTTTTCTCCTTGAGTATAAATATAAACTAAGGCTCTTAGGGGCTTTTGTAATGCCGATGGTCCTGATACTTATGCTTTCCTCTTCCGTATTTCCAAGGGAGATAGAGGAGCTAAACCCGCTTCTTAGCAGCTACTGGTTTGGTATTCATACAGTCTTGGCATTTCTTGGCAATGCTGCCTTCACCATAGCCTTTGGAGTGGCAATTATGTATTTGCTGCAAGAGAGGTACCTTAAATCAAAGCGCCTGAGCGGACTTTTTCTGAGGCTGCCAAACCTGCAGATACTTGATGAGGCAAATTACCGCTTGATAAGCATCGGGTTTCCGCTTCTTACTCTCGCAATAATAACAGGCTCCATATGGGCAAATACTGCAATGGGCAGATACTGGAGATGGGACCCTAAAGAGGTATGGGCTCTTACAACATGGCTCATATATGCGCTTGTTCTTCATCTAAGAGTCACCATAGGATGGAGAGGGAGAAAGGCCGCTATCCTTTCAATTATAGGGTTTATATTGGTTATCTTCACGCTCTTTGGGGTCAATCTTATACTTAAAGGTTATCATGCCTTCTAAATGGGCCATGAGCTATGAACTATGAACATTTTAGTAGTCGGCCTTAACCACGATACAGCAGGCGTTGAGATAAGAGAAAAGGTAGCCTTTGACGGAACAAAGCTTGGAAACGCTGTCAACACCCTCAAAGGTTTCCCTGAGATAAAAGAAAACATAATCCTTTCAACCTGCAACAGGGTTGAAATCTATGCCAATACGGATAACACTGAGTCTGCAGGCAAAAGAATTATTGATTTTCTTTCAGGTTTTCATAATATCGCCAAAGAGACGCTTGAGCAGTCGCTTTATATACACAACGGCAGAAATGCAGTAAGGCATATATTCCGTGTTGGCGGCAGCCTTGACTCAATGATAGTGGGAGAGCCGCAGATACTGGGGCAATTAAAAGACGCCTTTGATTTTGCCCATAAAGTAAAATCCACAGGGATATTTCTTAACCATCTCATGAAGGATGCCTTCTCTGTTGCAAAGAGAATAAGGAATGAGACTAAAATTGCAGAGGGTGCTGTAAGCATAAGCTTTGCAGCAGTGGAGCTTGCAAGAAAGATATTTGAAGACCTCTCCATGGAATCATTTATGCTTATCGGCGCAGGCGAGATGGCTGAACTTGCGGCAAAGCACCTTATTCAAAACGGCGTAAAAGACGTCCTCGTAACAAACAGGACATTCCAGAGGGCAGAAGAGCTTGCAACAGAGTTTAACGGGAAGGCCGTAGAGTTTGATAAATTCCTTGATGCCCTTATACACACTGACATTGTAATCTGTTCAACAGGCGCGCCCCACTATATACTTCATAAGACAGACATGCAGAAGATTATGAAACAGAGAAAGAACAAACCAATGTTCATAATTGACATAAGCGTGCCGCGTAATGTTGAGCCTGAAATAAACGATTTAGACAACATCTATCTTTATGATGTAGACGACCTTCAGGGGGTTATTAAGACAAATATTGAAGAACGGCGCAAGGAGCAGGAGCGGGCTGAAAGGATAGTTGATGAAGAGGTAGAGGCATTCCTCAGGTGGCAGGACACACTGTCAGCAGTGCCTACAATAGTTGCCTTAAGGGAAAAAGCAGAGTCAATAAGGAAGGAAGAGCTTGAAAAATTCTTCAGAAAACACCATACAATGAAAGAGGAAGAAATCAGGGCGATAGAAGCCATGACAAATGTTATTATTAATAAGCTGATACACAGCCCGACGGTTGCCTTGAAGGGAGAGACTGAAAATAAAGAGGAGATGGTGGCATTGATAAGAAGGCTTTACGGAATTAATGAAGAGAAATAAGTAAGGAGAAGATAAAAGATGGCAGGACATTCAAAATGGGCACAGACAAAGCATAAAAAGGCTGCTATTGACTCTAAAAGAGGCAAGCTTTTCTCAAAAATTTCAAAAGAGATAATCGTGGCCGCAAAGATGGGAGGCGGAGACCCAAATACAAACGCAAGGCTGAGGGGCGCTATTGAGAAGGCAAGAGATGTTAGCATGCCTTCTGAAAATATAAAAAAGGCTATATTGAGAGGCACCGGAGAGCTTCAGGGAGTCTCTTATGAGGAAACTGTATACGAGGGATATGGCCCCGGCGGAGTAGCCCTTATTATAGAGGTAATGACTGACAACAAAAACAGAACTGTCCCTGAGATAAGGCACACTATGTCCAAACATGGCGGGAATATGGGGGAGACAGGATGTGTCTCATGGATGTTTGACAAAAAAGGCTATATACTTGTTGACAAAAAGCAGACAGACGAAGATACCCTTATGGGGATAGCCCTTGATGCAGGCGCAGAGGATATTAAGAATGACCCTGAGGAGGAAAATTACGAGATTATTACCGCCCCGGAAGACATGACGGCAGTAAAAGAGGCTATTGAGAAGGCAAATATAACAATTAATGTCTCGGAAGTAACAATGCTTCCTAAAAACTACATACGGCTTGAAGGTAAAGAGGCAGGGCAGATGCTTAAGCTGATGGACGCCCTTGAAGACCACGATGATGTGCAGAATGTCTATGCAAACTTCGATATCCCAGATGAAGTAATGGCAAAGGGATAAATGCGTGTTTTGGGAATAGACCCCGGTACGATTTGCTGCGGTTACGGCGTAGTAGAGTCAGGGGTCAGGGGTCAGGGGTCGGAATTAAACTCAAAACTCAAAACTCAAAACTCAAAACTTAACTCTGAGCCTATCTATATCGCATCTGGAGAGATAAAGTTAAATAAGGCAGACACGCTTCCCGAACGATTAAAGTCCCTCTACGATTCTCTTAAAACAGTAATTGCCGAACATAAGCCGTCTCATATGTGTATTGAGAAGATTTTTTATCATAAAAGTATTCGCTCTGCATTTGCGCTTGGGGCAGCTCGCGGCATTGTTATGCTTTTATCGGCAGAAACTGCAATACCGATTTTTGAACATAACTCAACAGAACTGAAACAGGCAATCACAGGATACGGCAGGGCAGAGAAACATCAGGTGGAAGATATGATAAAGCGTATCTTGAATATAAACTCTAAACTCTCTCCTGATGCAGCAGACGCCCTTGCATTATGCGTTTGTCATATTAACAGTTCGCAGTTGACAGTTGACAATTCGCAGCCTAAAGAGAAGATGCAAGCTACAGTCAGGAGGCTGCATTGATAGCCTCACTTAAAGGAAAAATTCTTAGCAAAGGCGCCGACGGCGTTATTGTTGATGTAGGAGGAGTGGGTTACCATGTAAATGTCCCTCTCGGCAGCCTCTCTAATCTCCCTGACAGGGGCTCTGAGACATTCTTAAACATTCATACCCATGTGAGAGAGGATGCAATACAGCTTTATGGATTTACCACAGAAGAAGAAAAGAAGATATTCACAATACTCATTAATATCTCAGGCATAGGGCCAAAGATTGCCATGAGCGTGCTTTCCGCCATCCCTCCTGACAAGTTTCATGCTGCGATAACTTCAGAGGATGTGGATGCGCTCTGCTCGGTTCCGGGTTTAGGCAAAAAGACAGCCCACAGGATAATACTTGAGCTGAGGGAAAAGCTGCCGGCGCTTATCAAAGGGAAAACAGATGTGGTTTATGACGACACGCTCTCTGCCCTCATTAATCTTGGATACAAAAGAAATATCGCGCAGGATGCCCTTGAAAAGGCTCAAAATAAGGGCTGCGCAAATATTGAAAGCCTTCTGAAAGAAGCTTTAAGGTATCTGACAAAGGAGTAAAAGGGAAAGATAGTGCCTGAGAAAGATACTAACAATAAAACTGTTAAAGAAAAATTATATCTTGTAAACTTTGAGTTCATTTGCGGAGAATACGAGCAGAAATTTGATAGACTATTTTATGCAAGAAATGCAAATAATTTAGAAAAGAGAGTTCATATCTATCTCTCAAATTATTATGGAACGGCTTTGGCAGAAATTGACGATGATGTTTACTATTATTGGGATAGCGAGGTTGCTGTTAAATTTAACGGATATTCCGAAATTAAAAACTTGGAAGACATTATTTCAAGGATGCTTAGCTAAAACATGCTTAATGTTCGCAGTGAGATATTTTTAGGTAATTGCAGAGAGGTCTTAAAAGATCTTAATGATAATTCCATTGACTTGATTTTTACATCTCCACCATATGCTGACCGTAGAATTCATACTTACGGCGGCATTAAACCTGAAGAATATGTTGATTGGTTTTTGCCTATTGGCAAAGAACTCTTAAGTGTGTTAAAACCTGATGGGACTTTTATTCTAAATATAAAAGAAAAAGCTGAAAGCGGCGAGAGGCATACTTATGTGTTGGAGTTGATTTTAGAGCTAAGAAAACAAGGCTGGCTTTGGACTGAGGAATTTATCTGGCATAAGAGAAACTGTTATCCAGGCAAATGGCCAAATAGGTTCAGAGACTCATGGGAGAGGCTTTTGCAATTCAATAAAACAAGAAAATTTAACATGTATCAGGAAGAAGTGATGGTTCCTATCGGAGAATGGGCTAATGGGAGATTAAAAAGATTAAGCGAAACTGATATGATTCGGGATAATTCAAAAACAGGAAGCGGTTTCGGCAAAAACATATCCAACTGGTTGCAAAGGAATATGGCATACCCAACAAATGTTCTGCATTTAGCAACCGAATGCAATAATAAAAATCACAGCGCAGTGTTTCCGGAGGCATTGCCTGAATGGTTTATTAAACTTTTTACAAAAGAAGGCGATTGGGTATTAGACCCATTTATGGGTTCAGGGACTACCATTCGGGTTGCAAAGAGGATGCTCAGAAACTCTATTGGAATTGAAATTGTGCCGGAGTTCTATAATATGGTAAAAGAACAAATAGAGCCCCTTGAATGCTTATTGTGCGAAGAAAAAGGAGTTTATGAAACCAATAAAATTAAGTGATCTTAAAGACTATGTGGAGAAGAATATCGGAACATTTCACTCAAAAAGAGTGCAAAAACTTAATGAACTTAAATTGTCTGTAATTTTAAAGCGTAAAAATCCATACCTCTTTAAAGCAAAAAATATTTTAACTGCGCAGGATTTGGTCAAAGGCTTACTTGATGCCCATTTATCATCTCAGGAAGAAACAATATTCGGGGAATTTTTTGAAGGACTCGCTATATTTATTTGCAGTAAGTTTTTTGGCGGTATCAAGTCTTCTGCGGAGGGAATTGATCTTGAGTTTGAGAGAGACGGGATCAGGTATATTGTTTCAATCAAATCGGGGCCGAATTGGGGAAACAACAGTCAGATCAGAAAAATGCGTGATAATTTTAGGCAGGCAAAAAAGATATTGGGCGCAAACATTTCACAGAAAAATATCGTTGCAGTTAACGGATGTTGTTATGGGAGGCTGAAACAGACAGACAAAGGTGATTATATAAAGCTCTGTGGACAGCGATTCTGGGAGTTCATTTCCGGCGATTCTGATTTGTATATAGCAATAATCGAACCACTTGGACATAAGGCAAAAGAAAAAAATCAGGAATTTATAGAGGCTTATGCCCAATTATTAAACAAATTTACCATTGAGTTTGCAAAGCACTTTTGTGATGACGGCAAAATAAACTGGGACAAACTCGTAAAATTCAATTCTGGGAATTAACACATGCGCATAGAAGACAAAGAAATACACCCCCTTTCCCCTGAGGCAAATCAGGAGGAGATTCCATACGAGATAAATCTCCGCCCGCGCACCCTTGATGAGTTTGTCGGACAGGAGCGGATCAAGGATAACCTCACGGTCTTTATCTCTGCGGCAAGGATGAGGGAAGAGCCGCTTGACCACGTGCTTTTGTTCGGCCCGCCCGGGCTTGGAAAGACAACCCTTGCCACAATAATGGCAAATGAGCTGATGGTAAATATAAAGACCACAGCAGGCCCGATGCTTGAAAGACAGGGGGATTTGGCGGCAATACTTACCAACCTTTCTGACAGGGATATTTTATTCATAGATGAAATCCACAGGCTTCCGAGGGTCGTGGAAGAGGTCTTATATTCTGCGATGGAAGACTATAAGCTGGATATAATCATCGGGCAGGGGCCAAGCGCAAGGACGCTAAGGATAGACCTTCCGAAATTCACCCTTATTGGCGCAACTACAAGGACAGGGCTTCTTACATCTCCGTTAAGAGACAGGTTCGGGGTCATAAACAGGCTTGAGTTTTATAACCCGGATGAATTAAAGAAGATAGTCATCCGCTCATCCCATCTGCTAAATGTAGAGATACACGATGAGGCTGCTACAGAGATAGCCAAAAGGTCACGCGGCACCCCAAGGATTGCAAACCGTATTTTAAAGAGAGTAAGGGACTTTGCGCAGGTTAAGGGCAACGGCACGATTGAGATGGACATAACAAAAGATTCCCTTCATGCGCTGAATGTTGACATACTCGGGCTTGATGATTTTGACAGGAAGCTCCTGCTTTTGATCATAGAAAAATTCAGCGGAGGGCCTGTTGGGATTGACACCATAGCAGCAGCATTAAGAGAGGATAAAGAGACGATAGAGGATGTTTATGAGCCCTATCTGCTTCAGGAGGGCCTGCTTGAGAGGACATCAAGGGGAAGGCTTGCCACAAGGCTTGCGTACGAACACCTTGGGATACAGATGAAAGGAGGGCTCTTTTGAATATCCTTCTTCATATATGCTGCAGCAATTGCCTGACCTATCCTTATAAGCTGCTAATTGATGAGGGGCACAGGATTACAGGCTACTGGTTTAATCCAAATATCCACCCTGAGGAAGAATATAATGCAAGGCTTAACTCCTTTAATGAACTCGTGGGAAGATGGGACATCCCATTTTACACTGAAGGGTACAGACCTGAGGAGTATTTTAATTTATTCACGCCCGGCAGCATCCCTAAGGCTCCTGAAAGATGCAGCTCCTGCTACAGCCTGAGGCTCGACAGAACTGCAAGGATGGCAAAGGAGAAGGGCATTGATGCCTTTACAACAACGCTTCTCATAAGCCCATATCAGGATTTTGAGCGGCTTGTCAGGGCAGGCAATGAGATTGCACAACAATATGATATACATTTTTACTCAAGGGACTTCAGGCCGCATTATAACAACTCAAGAGTTTTGTCCAAAGAACTTGGCCTTTACAAGCAGAAATACTGCGGCTGTATATACAGCAAGGAAGAAAGGGAGATAAAAAGAAAGGATAAGAAATGCCTGACTCACTGCAAAATTTAGGCAGGCTTTTAATAATTACAGGTGCTATAATTATTGTAATAGGCGGTCTGCTTATGTTATCAGGGAGGATGCCATGGATAGGAAAGCTGCCGGGAGACATTATAATCCAGCGAAAGAATTTCAAATTCTACTTCCCTCTTGCAACAAGCATTATACTGAGCATCATATTAACCTTAATCTTTTGGCTTATCAGCAGGAGATAGTGATAAATGAGAAATAGGAAATGCGGATTAAAGTTTTTTATCTCTTGTTTTTTATTTCTTATTTCTTATTTCTTACTTCTTACTTCTTACTTATACGCCGAGGACACCATAAGGGTTTTAATGCTTGAAACTCCAAAGGATGCATTCCCCTCAGAGGATGCCCAGAAGTTTGGCAGCCTCAATGGCAAAGTCTCTGTTAATGGACAGACTTACAACGGAAATATTGACATAAAAAAAGATGAGAAGGGTCTTTATTTTATTGCAGAGATACCGTTTGAAAAATATGTAGAAGGCGTTGTCGCCTCTGAAGCCGGTAAGTACTGGGATATAGAGGCTCTTAAAGTACAGGCCGTGATAGTAAGGACTTATGCAGCCTACTACAAGTCAGTTAATGCAGGGAAGGACTATCATCTCACCTCAACAGTGCTTCATCAATTATACAAAGGCGAAAACAGAGACCCATGGGTTGCCCTTGCTGTAAGAGAGACTGAAGGGGAAATACTCACCTATGAGGGAGCGCCTATTGAGGCATTCTATCATTCCACATGCGGCGGGAAGACCGAACTTCCTGAAGAGGTATGGGGGAAAAAGAAAGATTATCCCTATCTAAAGTCTGTGCCAAGCACTGATGAAAGCTCCCCTTATGCCAGCTGGAAGAGAAAGCTCTCTTTTGAAGAGATGGGCAAGGCCCTTAACATAAAAGGAATAAAGGGAATAAGCATTTCATCATTTACCTCTACAGGCAGGGTTAAGACGCTTAAGATTCTTAAGGAAGACTCCTCAGAAACTGAGATCAAGGCAACGGATTTAAGAAGGCTTCTCGGGTATAAGGAGCTTCCCAGCACCATGTTTACAATTGAGAGCAACGGTAAAGAAGCGACATTTACCGGCAAGGGCTACGGCCACGGCGTTGGCTTAAGTCAGTGGGGCGCCTTTGAAATGACAAAGCAGGGGAAGACCTACAAGGAGATACTTGCATATTATTATTCAGGAGCAACTCTAAAAAAACAGTGGCCGGAGAGCCAGGCACTCAGAAGTTCAAACGCTAAAATCCCCGAACCTTCCAATCAATGACTTTACCGTGAAACTCTCTGACTTTGACTATCCGCTCCCAAAAGAGCAAATCGCTCAATACCCCTTAAGAGAGAGAGATTCCTCAAGGCTTCTTGTCTTTAACAGAAAAGAAAAAAGGATAGAGCATAGGGTATTTAGAGACCTGTCTGATTACCTTAAGTCAGGCGACGTGCTAATCCTCAATAATACAAAGGTAATGCCGGCCCGCATTTTTGGCAGAAAGCCAACAGGCGGCAAAGTAGAAATCCTCCTGATCAAAGAACTTAATCACTACACATGGGAAGCAATGGTTAAGGGCATAGAGGAGGGAGCCATTGTATTTGACCGTGGAATCTCCGCACATGTATCAAGAAATCACGGAGTTTCCAATATTAAATTCAATGATGACATAAGAGAACATATGCATACACTTGGCGTTATGCCGCTTCCTCCTTATATAAAGAGAAAAGCAGATACATCTGATGCTGAGCAATATCAAACAGTATATGCAGCCAATGAAGGCGCTATTGCAGCGCCAACAGCAGGACTGCATTTTACAGAGGGCCTTATTGATGAGATAAAGTCAAAAGGCGTTCATGTGGAGATGTTAACCCTTCACGTCGGATGCGGAACATTTAAGCCTGTTAAGGCTCATGATATAAGAGAGCATAAAATGGATGAAGAAGTTTATGAAATATCAGAGCCTGCGGTAGATACTATAAATAATGCCAAAGCAGAAGGAAGAAGGATAATAGCTGTTGGCACTACTGTTACAAGGACGCTTGAGGCAGAAGCATGTAAAATACAGGGGCAAGGGGCAAGAGACAAGGGGCAAGGAAAGGCTGCAATAAAGGCTGGCAGAGGGGATGCCTCAATATTTATTTATCCGGGATACAAATTTAAAATAGTAGATGTCCTTATAACAAATTTTCATCTGCCTAAATCAACCCCTCTAATGCTTACTTCTGCATTTACAGGGCTTGATGAGCTTAAAAACATATATGATGAAGCTATAAGTCTTGGGTATAGGTTCTTCTCCTATGGGGACGCCATGCTGGTAGTATGACCTTCTTTTGGTAATTGTGCTAAAATAGCTTCGCCTCATGGTGAGTGGGTAATTCCCCCTTAGAAAAGGGGGATGAAGGGGGATGTTATAAAAAACGGTTGTAAAGATAATGACAGAAACAACCCCCTAACCTCCTTTACTAAGGGGGAATAATAAGATTACCCTCTTGAAGTAAGAAAAAACGGTTCTTTCTCAAACTGAGTGGGTAAAGTCCCTCTCCCTTGAGGGGAGAGGGGTAGGGAGAGGGTGATTAAATCAATGGCAAAATGGTTAACGCACCTTGCAAAAGGCCTCAGGAAAAGATCAACGGATGTGGAGCAGCTATTATGGAGACGTTTACGGGCAGGCCGCTTTGAAGGTATGAAGTTTAGACGTCAGCACCCTATTGGAAAATATATCGCCGGCTTTGTTTGCCTTGGAAGAAAGCTAACCATTGAATTAGATGGCGGTCAGCATGCTTTGCCGGAGGAAATTCTGAATGACAGACAAAGAGATGCTTGGCTTGAAAAAGAGGGCTATACTGTTGTGCGTTTTTGGGATAATGAGGTTTTGACAAATACAAGAGGAGTTCTTGAAACATTAAGGGAGAGGCTTCATAGGACACCCTCCCCTCAATCCCCTCCCCTCAAGGGAGGGGAAGAACTACCCACACAAAATGAGAAAGAACCGAAAAAACCGATTAAAAACTTTTAAAGGCAGGAGAATAGTAACACTATATGCACAATTTTACTTATAAAAATAGAGAACTTTATGCAGAAGAAGTCCCTGTAAAAAAAATTATAGAAAAAACAGGAACGCCTCTATACATTTACAGCCACAAGACACTGTTAACGCACCTTAACGCCTACAGGGAAGCCTTTGACGGCTATCCTCATATAATATGCTTTGCGCTTAAGGCAAATCCTAACACCTCCATACTAAGGATCCTCTCTAAGGCCGGAAGCGGCGCAGACGTTGTCTCAGGAGGAGAGCTCTTTCTTGCAAAGAAGTCAGGCATACCTTCTCAAAAAATAGTTTATGCAGGCGTTGGAAAGACTGAAGAAGAGATTGCTTATGCGCTGAAAAACCGCATTCTGATGTTTAATGTAGAGTCTTCAGATGAATTAATGGCTATTAACAAAGTGGCGGGCAGACTAAAGGTAAAGGCGCCCATAGCCTTAAGAGTCAACCCTGACATAGACGCAAAAACACATCCCTACATATCAACAGGTCTTAAAAAACATAAGTTTGGCATACCTATAGATGAGGCGCTTGAGCATTATAAGCTCGCAAGCAGGCTGCCTAATATAAAAATTCTTGGCATACACAAACACATTGGCTCGCAGATAACAAAGACCACCCCCTTTGTTGACGCCTTAAAAAAGGTGCTTGCATTCACAGATGAGCTTAAATCATTAGGCATAACAATTGAATACCTTGATATGGGCGGAGGGCTTGGGATATCTTACAGCGAAGAGGATGAGCCGCCTCACCCCCGCGACCTTGCAAGGGCAGTTCTTCCGATTCTTAAGAAACATAAAGTTACCCTCATAATTGAGCCCGGAAGGTCAATAACAGGCAATGCAGGCATTCTTGTTACAAAAGTCCTCTACCTAAAGAAAGGGCATGATAAAGAATTTGTGATTGTTGACGCAGGAATGAACGACCTTATAAGGCCAAGCATTTACGGGGCATATCACAATATAATTCCTGTGCTAAAGAAAAACCGCAATAAGGTGCTGTCTGACATAGTCGGCCCTATATGCGAGTCAGGAGACTTTCTTGCAAAGGACAGAAAGATAGAGAGGCCCTCTCAGGGAGAGCTCCTTGCTGTCATGGGTGCAGGAGCATACGGGTTTTCAATGAGTTCAAACTATAATGCCCGCAGAAGGGCAGCAGAGGTGCTGGTTAAAGGCAAAGAGTTTTTTGTTATTCGCGAGAGACAGACTTATAATGACCTCGTAAGGGGGGAGAAGGTTCCTGATTTCCTTAAAGGCTGACGCCTTGTGAATTTTGAGTTATAAGTTTTTAGTTTTGAGTTAAGGAAGGTCTTTAATTCAAAACTAAAAACTAAAAACTAAAAACTCACAACTCAATTTTCGGGTTAATTATCTTTAGCACCACAGACTGCGCCCCTTCAGATGCTAATCTTAAGTTCCACTTCCTCTTATCACGCACTCCGACGATATTGCTTATCCCTCTTAATTCAATCATCGGTATTTTGTACATTGCGCAGATATGGGCAATGGCAGCGCCCTCCATATTTTCACATATTGCATTAAATCTCTTTTCAATCTCCAGCGCCTTTTTATGTGTGCCTGAGACTGTGGAGACTGTAATAAAATTGCCTGACCTTACTTTAGTGACGAGTGACGAGTGACGAGTGACGAGATTTAATAAACTTATGGCCTTTCTTGAGAGCCTTTTATCAAATGGAAATTCATTAAAGTATTTTTTCTTGCCTATCTCAAGCAATGGAATTCCTATTTCTCTTATCCCTTCCCAGCCTCTTGAAGTTACTACTCCTTCGTCGCCATATATCTCCTTTTCTGCTACTGCAAGATCCCCAACTCCAAGGCCTGAGTTAGGGTAAGCCCCTCCAATGCCAAAATTAATGACATATCTTATTTGATAATTTTCAGCAAGGCTTGTTATTGAGTGTGCGGCATTTGTCTTGCCCATGCCAGTGTTAGAGAGGATAATGTTGCTTCCTGAGAGTCTGCCTTCATAAACATCTTTTCCTGCAATCCTATTTATACGGACATTTTTCAGGCGACTTAAGATAATGTCTGATTCAAAAGGCACTGATGATAGAAGGGCAAGAAATTTCATAATCTGTTATGTATTATAGTAAATCCATATCATAAGGAGACAAGAAGAAAATTGCAGCCTGAAAAACGCCCCTCTATACTCAAAGTAATTTTAAGCAGGCGTATGCTTGTGGCATTTCTTATGGGCTTTGCCTGCGGGCTTCCGCTTCTTCTTACAGGCAGTGTGCTTCAGGCATGGATGAAGGATCTGGTCTCCTTTGCTTGACAGGTTTACTCTGCCATTTTTAGGCAGAAGAAGGGGCTGGCTTCTTGTTGCCCAGGTATGCCTCATATTTTCTCTCGCAGGGCTTGGATTCTCTCATCCTAAAGATAACCCCTGGCTTTTGGCATTTATGGCGTTCCTTGTCACATTCTTTAGCGCATCTCAGGATATTGTTGTTGATGCATACAGAAGAGAAGACCTCTCAGACGAAGAGCTTGGTTTAGGTTCTTCGCTTTATGTAAACGGCTATCGTGTAGGGATGCTCTTGGCTTCAGGCGGTGGATTGATTATGGCAGACTATATGTCTTTCAGGCTGGTTTACATAATAATGGCTGTATCCATGCTGTTAGGTATTATAACCACCCTTCTTACGCGTGAGCCGGAGACATTTGAAACACCGCGTAGTCTAAAGGAAGCCGTATTTAATCCTATAGCAGAATACTTCTCGCGCGAAAGCGCGCTCTGGATGCTTGTGTTTATACTCTTGTACAAAATCGGCGACACTATGGCGTCTGCAATGACTACGCCGTTTTATCTTGATATAGGCTTTTCAAAAACAGAGATAGGCGCGGTTGTTAAACTATTTGGGTTTTGGGCAACTCTGGGCGGAGGATTTCTTGGGGGGATAATCATCCTGCGCATGGGGATTAACCGCTCCCTCTGGGTATTCGGATTTTTACAGGCTGTATCAACTGCAGGCTTTGCGCTCTTGGCATTGATAGGGCATAATGTGATGGCATTATCAGGAGTTATTGGATTTGAGAACTTTACAGGTGGTATGGGCACTGCTGCCTATGTGGCATTTATGGGAAGCATTACAGACAAGCGGTTTACTGCCACACAGTATGCGCTGCTAAGCAGCCTTATGGGAGTGCCAAGAGTTATCGCCTCAGCGCCAACAGGATTTTTTGCTAAAATGTTAGGGTGGGAGTGGTTCTTTATTGCATGCACACTGATAGCAATTCCCGGCATACTTCTTTTGCTCAGATTTGCGCCGTGGAGTTCTAAAAAATACAAAAGGAGCAAACTATGAGCGAAGAGCAAGAAAAACTAAAAAAGGCTACAGTCTACCTTGAGGAAGAAATCCTTGAGGCGCTTGAGGAGGTTGCAGAGGAATACTCCAAAGACACAGGGCAAAAATGGTCTCGCGGCGCCGTGATAAGGGTTGCATTAAGCGAATTTTTCAGCAGAAGAGGAAAGATTTTATAATCCTGACACCTGCATCACCTTGTCAGTATATCAATAATCTCTTTGTATCTTTGCGCTGCCTTATTGATGATTTCATCCGGAAGGCTGGGGCCGGGCGGCGTCTTATCCCATGGAAGCGTAAGCAGATAATCCCTTATAATCTGCTTGTCATAACTGTCCTGTCCTTTACCCGGTGTGTAGTCTTTCAAAGACCAGAACCGGGATGAATCAGGGGTAAGCACTTCATCTATTAATATAAGCTCTCCGTTTAATATGCCGAATTCAAATTTTGTATCAGCAATAATTATGCCTTTCTTTTCTGCCATATCTCTTGCCCTTTTATAAACCTTAAGGCTTACATTCATAAGCTTCCCTGCCATCTCAGAGCCGATAATATTTTTCATCTCCTCAAACGAGATGTTTATATCATGTCCTTCTTCAGCCTTTGTGCTTGGGGTAAATATAGGTTCGTTTAACTTTGCAGACTCTACAAGACCATCCGGAAGTTTTATGCCGCAGACAATTCCGCTTTCTTTATATTCCTTCCATCCTGAGCCTGAGAGATAGCCCCTCACAATACATTCAACCGGCATTGGCTTTGCCTTCCTTACAAGCATGCTGCGTCCCTCAAGCATCTCTTTATATTTATGCAGCACTTCAGGGAAGTCTTTAACCTCTGTGGCAACTATATGGTTTTTTATAATGCTTTCCATCTGTTTAAACCAGTAAATGGATATTTGGGTAAGTGTCTTCCCTTTATCAGGAATGCCGTTTGGGAGCACCACATCAAACGCAGAAACCCTGTCAGTTGCGATCAAAAGCAGATAATCTCCAAGGTCGTAAATGTCTCTTACCTTCCCGCGCCTTGGGGCGCCGATATCAGGCATTTCAGTCTTTAAGATAATCTCTTTCATATACTCTTCTCCTTAATATCCCCTACTGTCATGCCCCTCTCAGGAGAGTAACTATATCCGCCGGGTATTGGCCAGAGGCTCGTCTCATCCACATGGTCAATCCGCGGGTCATAATTTATAAATCCCCACTCGGGACTGACAGACGCCCCCATTCCAAGGCCTCCGGTATAATTCTGAAACGCCCTTATCTTTGTATTATTATTGCCTGATAAATACTGCTCACTGAAAATAATCCACATTGATGTAATTAACAAAAGAATAATTACTATTATAAGTCTGTTAGTCTTCATTATAGTTTTTTTAATAAGGCTTAAGCATATCCATCGTTATTTCATTAAATCTCACGAGCCTGCCTCCGTACTTACCTTTGTATGCCTCTGCCTCTTTTATATCTGAAAATGGAACCAATGCCTCACCCATAGGCCCTGTTATATCTCCGCCATAAACATAAAATGCCTTTTCCGCATCTATCCAATGCCCCTGTGGATGATCCCACTGAGCCTTGCCCATGTCATTCACATAGATAGCCGCTATGTTTTTGGGGCTGTCAGGCTGAAGATAAAAAAGAAAGAGATCAAGGGTGCTGCAAAACTTATCTGCTTTGCCGTTTTTATAATGTATCTGCCCCTTTGCCCCGGGAAAATCCACAATAATCATACCGCAGACCTCGCAGGCATGCTCGCGTGTAAGCTCAATAGGCTGGGGCTTTACTCCTGACTGCTTACATGCTATAAAAAATAGAGAAATTATGATTAAAAGATACAGACTTTTTCTTTTCACCTGAAAATACTCTCAATCAGTCATTCCCGCATGTAGTAAGCGGGAATCCATTTCCTTTTGTCTGGATTCCTGCTTCCGCAGGAATGACATTTTTATCGCCCTTTGTGTCTTTCTGAGACATGAATGTTTCATTGTTATAGATAAAGATGCAAGGCTTAAGTGAGCTTATTATACCAAAACTCAGCGCTTGATTGTTACGCAGCGGCATTCTGACAGGAATTAGAAAGTGTTTACTAACCGATGCCTATACTCTTTTTCAGATAATCCTGAAAGGCCTCTTCTTTCATATATTCATAAAAGAGAGTGTATGCCTGAGGCGGAGACGGGATTTCCATTCCTACAAGAAACATGGTGTCATTAACAGGGCTTCTGCTTGCCCATTTAATCTGGCAATTTAGGCATACCTTCTTTCCTGAAGGCGTTCTAAAGACAAGCTCAAGTTTTTCTCCCCGTTTAAGGTCTATCTTCAAAGAGATATGCGCTGATTTGAAAAGCGCGCCTTCTCCTGAAATATTAGCTAAGGAACCTGAACAACTGATACCGCCTAAGATCAATTGAGCCTCAAGGTTAACCTCTATTCTCTCTGAACGCCTGCCTTGCATCTTGATGCCACCCTTTCACGCCGCTGTCTTATGTATATCAGTTTTTTATCCTTCTGTCACCTGGTAAAAATACCAGGCAGCCTTAAATCTCCTCTACAGGCAGCTTATTTTCTATCCATTCATCAAGGCCGCCTTCATAGACCTTCACATTTGGGATATTAAGAAGATTCAGCCCAAGGGCAACCTTCTTAGAGGCCTTACACCTTTTATTTCTGCAATAAACAATAACCTCATTATAGCGAAAAAATTCCTTTCTCCTGTCAATAACCTCTGTATAAGGGATTGTCACAGCACTTTTAATCTTCAATTTATTGCCGTCATAATTGCCTATGGTATCTATAAGGATATAATTACTGCCGTTCTGTATCCTTTTAAGCAACTCGTCCTTGTTAATACAGATAATATACATTGAAGAAAACTCTACATCATAAGACATTACTTTACTTTCTCCTCCATTACTAATGAGTTCATAAGTAAAGACACATAAATTAAACGTCATGCCCGAAGCCTGCCCTCGAATGTCGTAATCGGGGGTTCTTAATCGGGCATCCAGTTCTTTAGCTGTCTGGATTCCCGCTCAACGGACTGCGGGAATGAGCACACGATTGTATATATATCAAATTTCTCTTGTTCTGTCACCTGGTAAAAATACCAGGTAGGTAAATGGGGGATGAAAAAGACGGTGCTTCCGGGAGTTGTGTGAGCGAGCACCGTCATTCCCGCAGTCTTTTGAGCCTGCCCTCGAAGTTAGTAATCGGGGGCGGGAATCCAGAAGCCTGCCCTCGAAGGCCTTAAGCGGGGGTCTTTGGTTTTAAAGGATACTGGATTCCGGGTCAAGCCCGGAATGACGACCATGGGGCTTTGTTATGTTATGTCTTATTAAAGGGGCGGCTGTTTAATCATCCTCATGCTCTTTACTAATTAATCCTTGCTCCATTGCTATAACAATAGCCTCTGTCCTGTTAGAGGCATTTAGTTTTTGCATAATGTTGGTAATATGAAAATTTACTGTGCTCTTGCTTATTTCAAGGAGCCTCGCAATCTCCCATGAGCTCTTGCCGGCCTTTATCCACCTTAGCACTTCTTTCTCTCTCAGCGAAATGACAACAGCGCTTTTTTTATTGCTAAATGCCTGCAGGGCATTATTTATATTCGCGATCAACGCCCCTTCTTCAAAAGGCTTTGTTATATAGTCAAGGGCGCCAAGCTTTATTGCCCTGACAGCGTCTTTAATGTCTCCATGGCCCGTAAGCATAATAACAATCGCTTCCTTATCTATATCCTTAATTTTTTCCAAAACCTTAAGCCCGTCCATCCCTGGCATTTTCACATCAAGCAGGATAAGGTCTGGCGAATGCCTTCTGAATTCATTCAGCGCATCTTTACCATTGCCAGCAGTAATAGCGCTATATCCCTCTGCATTTACAGTATCAGAGAGAACTGACTGCAAGCCTATGTCATCGTCAACTATAAGTATTTTATACATCGTTAAACTTAAGGGTATATTTTATATCCTGCTTTATGAGGCTTTCCAATGTGGCATCAAAATACGGCCTCTTACAGTCAACACCGTCAATATCTCCGTCCCTCTCAAGTTTCATAAACCTGCAGCCGCCAAAACACAGGGGGAGATACTCACAGTCAAGGCATCTCTCTGTTTTCCAGGAGTTAAGATTATGAGACTCTCTGTAATCCATTATGCCGGCTCTTAAGCTTCCGACTTCAAAACCTTTCCTGCCTATTAGGGCAGGGCATTTGTATATGGCGCCGTCATAATTTACTACAATATTGTCCTGAAACTCCATCATGCATGGTGACGGCGTAATCTTAGGAGTGTGAAAGCCCCTCTTTAGTATCTCTTCTCTCAGGTACTGGTTCGCCTCATACAACCAAGGCTCATTGATAGATTCACAGCCATCCCTGAAATCCGGCAATGCATAGTTGCTTGTAATATTTGATATTGGGTCAAATTTAACATTTGATATTCTATCAGGCGTAATCTTCTCTTTAAGCAGATAATCCAATAGTAAGGGGAACTCTCTGTAGTTGTCTTTACTGAAATTGCCGCCTATCTGTATCTTTACGGCTTCACATACATCCCTTATATTTCTTATGATTGTATCAAATGTGCCAGCCCCTGATTTAAACGGTCTATGCATATTATGATTCTCTTTTAGACCGTCAATTGTAATCCTTGCGCCTTTAAGTCCAAAGCCTTTAAGCTCACCAACTATTTTTTTTGTGAGAAGCGTGCCGTTTGTTACAAGGCTGAATGAATACATAAGGCCTCTCTGCTCGGACAGGCGCTTTAGCCTTCCAGAGATATATTTAATTAGTTCAATGCTTAAAAGCGGCTCGCCGCCGTAAAAAACAAAATTGGTATTTCTTCCTCTCTCAAAATATCCTTCTGCAAAACCAACTATGTCATCTGATGTCGTTTGTGTCATATACAGCCTGCCCTTCATCTCTCCCTCAAAGCAGTAGCTGCAGGCAAGATTACAGTCAAGGTTCATGACAACTACAGCATTAAATACACGCCTTTTCTTATCAGCCTCTTCAAATAGATCCGCCATTTCTTTTTTTTCTTTATTTAAATCAGGCATTAAAAATCCGAGGCTTGAAAGTGTCGTAACTGCTTGAGGCTGGATATTGCCATTGTCAATGGACTTTAAGACAGATTCGTGCAAAAGAATAGTTGATGCCCTCTTTGTGGAGAAGAGCAGGCAGTAGCCTTGTTTCTCAGGATAAGGATATATTTTAATATATCTTGATAATTTCATGAGGATTAAGAGGGGGGAAATGTTCTCCCCCTCTTAATTTTCTAAGCGCTTAAATGATAGGTAAGAATGCCCCCATACAGCATGCCCATTCAGGACCGATCATCTCTTCACTTCCTTTATCAATTACTACGATAACATCTCTTTCCATAATGCCCTCCTTGCTGCTAAAAAGGGATATAACCTCCTATGGAGGCTTTAAACATTATTATTAAAAGATTCAATAAGAGTCAATCAAAATTTTATTCTTAAGCCGCCCTCAACCCATCGCCCCGGATTTTTAAATAAGTCTGTGGTATATTGCGAAGCGTTAAAGATGTTGTGAGCAGTAAAGAAGGCTTCTGCCGTAACCGGTTCTTTCCTGTAAATCTTCTTTATAAGGTTAATATCCCATATAAAGGCATTGTGCTCGCTGCTTGTCTGGGGGGCCGGAAGCCACCAGATATAGTGTCCTTTGGCTATTGCCTTGAAAGATTTACGGTCATCATATCTGAGACCTATATCCCATGTATATCTTGCATAGTCTGTTATCAGCGCTCCTGTAGTACGGTTATCTGCATCCACGTATGCAAAACCTGTTGAAAGGGAAGTATTGCAAAAAGCCGCTGTCCGAAGCTCAACTTCTGCTCCCTGCCTTCGCTGTTTGTCCTGATTAACCAGCTTGCCAGTTGTGTCTATAACAATCACGTCACTTATATCATGTCTGAATATTAATGCCTTCAGATAGATGTAATCAGATACTTCAGTTTCTATGCCTGCATGGTACGACCAGACTTTCTCTGCGCTAAGGTCAGGGTTGGATGTAACTCCAAAACCGAGTCCGTTAGTCTCCTGAAGTGTCGGAGTATTAAAACCGCGCACTGCATACAGTCTTAACAGTGTTTTGTCAGTAAGTTTATATATAATCCCAAGGCTTGGGCTCACAAAATCAGTGCCTATATTTGTGTGGTCATATCTTATCCCCGAAACTAAGGTTAGCTTATCAATCGTGACAGTGTCATTTAGATAAACCGCATAATTCTCAAACCTCTTATCAATTGTTGCAACAGTGTCAGGCATAGGCAATATCAGGCTGTAATTAATCCTGTCAGTAAAGTCTTCAGGCTCTTTGTTGTCATAGTCTGCGCCTATAACAACGCTATGGTCTTCTTTTCCCCACATCAATACAACGCTTCCGCCAAATTCCCTATCCCTCTCTATAAAGTTTCTGAATACACCGCCTGTCTCAAGGTTGGCAATCTGATTTAAATCCTTTTGTGATGCCCTTAGCGATATACTTAAATTGGCATTGTGATTTAGTGAGTGGTTTAGTGAGAGTGTTGAAAAGAGATGCTCAAACTCATCGCTAAAAGACAGACCGAGGTTAAAAGGAGGAGGCAAAGGAAGAGTTGCCCTTCCAAGCCCTCTTGAGCCCCTATTGTATCCAAAGGTAAAGAGAATGTTTGTCTTTTCAGTTATATTTAACTTCAGCTTTGTATAGAGATTATTTTCATCAAAGCCTGTATTTTCTCTGAGGCCGTCCGAGACAATATTCCCTGCATATATGTAATAACCAAGATTATTCACCCCCCCTGATGCCTCAGCCCTATAGTCCCCTGTATTCTTTTCGCCGTAGGATCCAGAGAGTGTCCTTTTTGGTTTATTTCCAGGGGATTTAGTTATGATATTGATAATCCCGCCAATTGACGAGCCCCATGATGATGAGGCAGGCCCTTTTATAACCTCTATTCTTTCTATATGCTCTACAGGGATTGAGCCAAAATCAACTATGTTGCTGGAAAGAAAATTTAATGTAACCCCGTCTATCTTTACAATAGAGTACTTCTGTGGACTGCCCTGAATAAAGATAGCTCGGAGATTTGTAGGTCCTCGCCTGTTTTTGAAAATGTGGGTCATGACAGGTCTTACACTCCACGGTCCAGTTCCCATAGCCGTTGTCTGTCTGGAGACTGGAATGA
>JACQXF010000057.1 GCA_016208855.1 Nitrospirota bacterium
CGACATCCTTGCCCTTTTCAAGAAGCCTTTTCATGAAGTGCCTTAGGCCGTTTGCGCTTGTGAATATAAGATAGTTGTAAGTCTCTATCCTGCCTATTGCTTCGTCAAGCTCCTTATAACTTGCTGGAGGCGCTATCTGTATTGTTGGAAATTCAAATATCTCTGCGCCAAGGTCTTCAAGCGGCTCATAGTCTTCTGTGTATTCCCTTGTGACTAAAATCCTTTGGCCAAACAGAGGCTTATTTTCATACCACTTTAATGTATCCCTCAGTTTAACCACATTGCCTATTACCATTACGGCAGGGGGGCTGATTCCTTCATCCCTTACAGCGCCTGCAATATCTTTTAGCGTGCTTACAACAACCCTCTGGTCAGGCCTTGTTCCCCATCTTACCACTGCCGCAGGCGTATCAGGAGGCTTGCCATGCCCTATAAGCTTTGAGGTAATGGCGCTGATGTTTTTAATGCCCATCAGAAAGACAAGCGTATCAAAACCGCTTGCAAGCTTTGCCCAGTCTATTGTGCTTTCAGATTTTGCTACATCTTCATTGCCTGTAATAACAGCAAAAGACGACGAGTATTTTCTGTGTGTCAGAGGGATTCCTGCATACGCAGGGGCTGCTACTGCGGAACTCACGCCAGGGATTACCTCAAATTCAATGCCTTCCTTTACGAGGTCTTCTGCCTCTTCACCGCCCCGGCCAAATACAAAAGGGTCTCCGCCTTTAAGCCTGCATACGACCTTGCCCTCTTTTGCCTTATCCACGAGCGCCCTGTTAATCTCTTCCTGAGTCATTGCGTGCAGGCCGCCGCGCTTGCCAGCGTAAATAAATTCAGCATCGTGCTTTATGTAATTAAGAAGATGAGGGTTCAGATGAAAGTCATAGACAACAACCTCTGCCTTTTGCAGGCACTTAAGCCCTTTTATCGTAAAAAGCCCTATATCCCCGGGCCCTGCGCCGATTATATAAACCTTGCCTTTCATTGTTTAGGGTCTTCTGGAAAGAGTGTGGGTGATTTTTTGCATTTTTATATCTCAGGCAACATACAAGTTAGTATTTTTGGTTCTTCCGACATTTCTGTGGGTATATAATTAGAGTCTGTTTATAAACTCAACATTAAGACGTCATTACCACAATTTACATGCCATAAGGTATTACCCGAATACATTGTGATGGATTATTAGCCTCTAATCATGATACTTGTATTACAAGGTAATACCTAAGGGGGTTATATTATGGCATCAAGGCAAAATGCTGACCTTATAATTACCGGAGACAAACATCTTTTAAATTTAGAACCATTTGAAAATATCGGCATCCCAAATGTTGCAGGATTTTTATATTCGTTGTCTGATTGATCTTCTCTGTAGCAAGCTGCAGGGAATACGCTCACTATCCATTTAACTTAAGGGTGCGGTCAATACTCCTATCGGCGGGCGTCAATCTGCGGTTTACAGCATAAAACCGTATATGATATTTTCAATTTCGCTGAATTTCTTTGAGACTATCTTAAAGTCCTCTATATTCAACTGTGTAGAGAGCCCCTTAAGAGCGCTTAAGTCTGAGGGTCTTGGATTAACTTTTACTTCGTATGCTGTTTTTTTATTTAGGATAAAATCAATCTCTGCTCCGCTTTTTCTCTGATAGTAGTTAAGTTCGCCCTTAAGCCTTAGATTTTGAAACACGCTGTTTTCAAAAAGCCTTCCTGTATCTAAATTTGCAAAGTGATTAGCAAGTCCTGTGTCGCACAGATAAACCTTTGGCGTCTTTCTAAGCTCAGAACTTTTCCCCATGCTAAACGGTTTTATAGATTTAATAAAATACGTGCCTTCTAAAAAAGCAATATATTCGTTTAGCGTTGGGCGTGAAATGCCGAGGTCGCTTGCAATTTTCTGGACGTCCAGCTTTGAGCCTATACGCTGCATTAGAAGAAGCATTAAATCGCGAATTACATTGTTCTTGCGGAAATCTCCAATCTGCATGATTTCAAGCTGAAAGAAAGAGGTGAATATATCCTCCAGTGTCTTTTTCTTTTCATCTATGCTTGTTTTTAAAACAACGCCCGGGAAACCTCCAAAGGTCATATATTCGTCATACAGTAAAGATATTGATTCAAACTCTGTGCGGGTTATATGTTTTGCCTCATCAGGCATCTTGAAAGAACTTTCTTTGAATACAAGAAACTCCCTAAAGGTTAACGGGAAGATCTCAAAAATGTACTTCCTCCCGGCGAGCGATTCTGTAAAAAGATTTTTTAGGTAAAAACTTGCAGAACCTGTCAGAAAGAACTTTGCTTTATAGTGATCAATAAAATACTTAACAATTGACGGCAGGTTTCTTACAAATTGTATCTCGTCTAAAAATATAAAAGCCCTATGGGTAAAATCAACTCCAAGAAATTCAAGCGATGCCTTAATCCTATCGTAGTTTTCTTCCTCAAGATATTTTCTGTTCAACGGATTTTCAAGGTCTAAAAAAAGCTTGTTTTTTGTCTGGATTTCGCTGTATATGCCCTGAAGAAGCGTGGTTTTGCCTGTCCGCCGCATTCCAGTAACAATAATTGCCTCTGAAGCGTCAATATACTTTTTAATCTCTCTTAGTATTATTCGCGACTTTATCATAAATATTACTTTACAAAAAGTAAGACTATTTGTCAAATATAATTTATCATATGGTATTAATACTCGCCATGGAAAGTCAAAAAATCAATAGGTTAGCGGATTATTTTACATACAGCCCCTTATTCCCCCTTAACAAAGGGGGAATAAGGGGCTGTATGTCTGAACAAGCAAAAGCCTCGGAGGCAGGCTGGATGCCTGCCGAGAATGAGACGAAAAATTAGACCCATCAGGTGTTAAGTATGCTTATGAAAAATGCGGGTTGGTTAGATTATACATTGACATCTTACTTCACCCTTCTTATCCTTGCGCCAAGGGGCTTGAGTTTCTCCTCTATCTTTTCATAGCCCCTGTCAAGGTGATATACCCTGTCAACAATGGTTGTGCCTTTTGCAGCAAGCCCTGCAATAACAAGCGATGCAGATGCCCTTAAATCAGTCGCCATAACAGGCGCGCCTGTTAAAGACGGAATGCCCCTGACAGTTGCTAAAGAGCCCTGTATTTTTATATCAGCGCCCATTCTTTTCAGCTCTGCCACATGCATAAACCTGTTCTCAAATATGCTCTCTGTAATAAGGCTTGTGCCCTCCGCAATAGACATCAATGCCATAAACTGAGCCTGCATATCAGTAGGAAATCCCGGATATGGCATAGTCTTTACGTCCACAGGCCTAAGCTTCCCGGGAGCCTTGAACACTATGCCGTCCGCCTCTTCATTAATAGTCAGCCCCGCCTCTTTAAGCTTAATTATCACAGAGTCAAGATGGGGGAAATTACAGTTTTTAATCTTTATCTCGCCGCCTGTGATGCCGGCTGCAGCCATAAATGTTCCAGTCTCAATCCTGTCGGGTATCACGCTGTAGTTCAGGGGCTTAAGACTGCTTATGCCTCTTATCTTAATTACGCTTGTACCTGCGCCCTGAATATCTGCGCCCATTGATATTAATGCATTTGCAAGATCAACCACCTCAGGCTCCATTGCAGCGTTTTCAAGCACGGTCGTCCCCTCTGCAAGACACGCTGCCATCATCAGATTCTCTGTGCCTGTTACAGTGATAGTATCAAAGTAAATAGTTGCGCCTTTAAGCCTCTTTGCCCTTACCACTGCATATCCTTCTGTCAGCTCTACTTCTGCGCCCATTTTTGTAAGCCCCATAAGATGCAGGTTTATAGGCCTTGCGCCAATGGCGCATCCTCCTGGAAGCGACACCTTTGCCTCGCCCATCCTTGCCACAAGCGGCCCCAGGACGAGCACAGAGGCGCGCATTGTCTTTACAAGGTCATAAGGCGCGTCTATTGAGGTTATGTTTTCTGCTTGGAGAGAGACCTTGCCGTCTTCAATATGAAAGCCGATTCCAAGATGGGCAAGGAGTGCGCCCATAGTTGTAATGTCTTTAAGGCGCGGAATATTGGATATAATGCTTTCTCCGGAGGCAAGTATTGCGGCTGTCATTATGGGAAGAGCGGCATTTTTTGCCCCGCCTATTGTTACTTCTCCATTTAACCGTATACCGCCTTCAATTATTAACTTATCCACTGCATGCCTTCTTCTTTGCCTTTATTATCCTCTCAACTTTAGCGTAGTCCTTTATAATCTCTACGTCCGAATATCCTGAAGATTCCATTATCCCTGCGATATCTTGAGCCTGTCCCATGCCGGCCTCAAGCATGAGAGTACCGCCTTCTTTAAGAAGTCTCACAGAGGCAGGTATCAATTTTCTGTATATGCTTAAACCGTCTTCTCCACCATCAAGGGCTATTATTGGCTCCCAATTTTTTATCTCTGGCTGAAGGTTCTTTATGTCTGCCCTCCTTATATAAGGGGGGTTGGAGATAATTAAATCAAAACTCAGCGGCGAACAGGCATCAGTAAACAATTCCCCCATTGGTTTTAACACGTCTCCATTTAAGAAGGCAATATTGCTGACTCTGTTTATTACGGCATTAGTCTTAGCATAGCGTAATGCCTCCCCGGATATATCAACACCGCAGACAAAGGCGCGTGGGAACTCCCTCGCAATTGATATCGCAATACAGCCCGAGCCTGTACATAAATCAAGAACATCTAAGCTAACGTGAGAGGAGAACCCTTTTATGCCTGACGCCTGATGCCTGAGAGTCTTTATAGCCTCTTCCGCAAGAAGCTCTGTCTCAGGCCTGGGGATTAAAACGCCCTCTCCAACTATAAGGTTAAGCCCTAAGAACTCCTCATACCCGAGGATATACTGAAGCGGCTCATACCCGAGCCTTCTTTGGAGCATCTCCTTTAGAGAGCCTGCTTCCTCCTCGGTAAATTCAGGATTGTCCCTGAATATTTCTGTAGTATCAATATCAAGACAATGCCTTATCAGTATCTCTGCCTCTTTCTCTGCTGATTCTACCCCGTGATGTTTAAGAGTCTTTGCAGTATCATGCAATATATTAAGCGCCTTCATTTTATTTTTATAACTCCTTCAGCTTCTCAGCCTGATAGTGTGTAGTGAGGCTATCAATAATCTCGTCAATGTCGCCTTCAATAACCATCCCGAGCTTATGCAGCGTAAGTCCTATCCTATGGTCTGTCACCCTGTTTTGAGGAAAGTTGTATGTGCGTATCTTCTCGCTTCGGTCTCCTGTGCCTACCTGAGATTTTCTTGCGTCAGCCAGCTCCTTTTCCTGCTTCTCCATCTCTACCTCATAGAGCCTTGAACGGAGAACCTTCATGGCCTTTTCCCTGTTTTTTATCTGCGAACGGCTGTCCTGGCACTGCACTATCAGCCCTGTCGGGATATGAACAATCCTGACTGCTGAATATGTTGTGTTTACTCCCTGACCGCCGGGGCCTGATGCACAGAATGTATCAACCCTCAGGTCTTTTTCCTCTACCTTGACATCCACATCCTCAGCCTCAGGAAGCACCGCAACCGTGGCAGTAGAGGTATGAACCCTGCCGGATGTCTCTGTCTGAGGGACTCTCTGCACCCTGTGAACCCCGCTTTCGTATTTAAGGCGGCTGTATGCGCCTTTACCCTGAATAGAGGCTACTACCTCTTTTAACCCGCCAAGCCCTGTGGAACTGATATCTATTACCTCAACCTTCCATCTTTTTGCTTCTGCATATTTTGAGTACATCCTGAAAAGCTCTGAGGCAAAAAGCGCTGCCTCCTCGCCTCCGGCGCCTGCCCTTATCTCAAGAAAGATATTCTTCTCATCCCTCGGATCCTTTGGTACAAGCATAAGCTTCAGCTTATCCTCAAGCCCCGGCTTCTTCCCTTTAAGCTCCAGAAGCTCCGCCTCTGCAAGCTCTTTCAGCCCGTCTTCTCCGCCAGCAGATAAGATTTCCTCTGCCTCTTTTATATCAGAAATGAGCTTTTTATATTCCCTGAACTTTTTCACAAGCTCCGATATCTCCGCCTGCTCCTTTGTGTACTTCTGATATACAGTAAAGTCCGAGAATACGGCAGGGTCGCTCAGAAGCCTTGTAAGCTCCTCGTATTTGTTTTCTATTGTCTCAAGTTTTTCAAGTAACATAGTAAGTTAACCTCAAAAAGTACATTTAATGTGGCATGGATGCCTGAAAAAGCTCTATTCGCAACTCCTCAGCATGTCAGTACATAATCAGTAAGTTCATTAACTTATGCAAAGACCTATATAAAGATTATGTAATGACATGCATCAAATCCTGTTGCTTTATAGAGGTTTTGAAGGCATTCATGCCACGTTATTTCCTCCAACAAATAAAAAAAGGAAACTCATATAAAAATTACGGATGAGTTTCCTTTTAGTCCCTCAGTACAGCTAATTTTTCTTTGCGTATTTCTTTTTGAACTTCTCAACCCTTCCTTCAGCGTCAATAAGCTTCTGCTTGCCGGTAAAGAACGGGTGACACTTAGAGCATATATCTACATGGATTGTAGGCTTTATTGATTTTGTCGTAAAGCTCTCCCCGCATGCACATACTGCCTTTGCATCTTTGTATACAGGATGAATTCCCTCTTTCACAACCAACCTCCGTTAAGTTTTTAATTAATAGAATATTGGGCCTGAATGCTTGCAAACTTGTTAGCTTTTTAGCCCCAATGAAGTTTTATTAGGGATTAGGATAACAAAATACTAAGGATTTTTTCAATCATTCCGGGAAGAAGCAATAAACTGGACCCCTGCTTTTATGTCCGGCGCCTCTCCGGCTGTCCACCTTACTACACCCACAGGGTTTACTGCAGCAATCTCAGAGTCATTAAATTTAAGGACATGGCCTTCTTCCAGCGGAAAGCTTGTGGCAAGGCATGCGCCCCCCCTGCTTATATCAATACACTTGCCCTCTGCTGATAATTTTTTAAGTTCGTAAGATTCCAGCACAGTAAGTGAAAACCCAACAGGCAAATTACACACACCTCTTGGGTATTTTCTTCTGTCTGCAAAACTGCTTGAATGATTTATAATAACTCTGCCTTCCATTTCTTGATAGCTTCCCAGCCACAGGCTTACAAGCTTGTTAGCTTTCTCGCTTGTTATACAGAAGCAACCGCTTCTTCCTTCTTCAAACTTGCAGCCTTTCTCAATGCCGCCTCTTTAACCTCATTATAGTTGAATGTCCCGGTAATAGCGGTTACAGGGCATTTGGCCGTGCAAATACCGCAGCCTATGCATCTTTCCTGCTCTATAACATGCAGTTTCTTAGTCTCCCCGTGGGCTGCATTTACAGGGCAGACCTTCATACATATACCGCAGCCTATACATTTTTCTGTAACAAAGGCCTTTGGCCTTCTTGGTATATAATCCAGTATAGCATGTGTAGGGCACTTAGCCACACAAAGCCCGCAGACCTTGCACTTATCAATATTGATGCTGGAGAGGTTATTCTCTACTACCGGCGCATTATAAGGGCAGACCTTAACGCAGGCGCCGCAGGCAATGCAGCCTATATTGCAGTTCTTCCTCGTCTCTGCGCCCTTATCCCTTGAATGGCACCTTACAAGCACCTCTTTTTTGGCAGGCAGAATCTCTATTACTTTTTTAGGACATGCCTGGGCGCATTTTCCGCAGGCTGTACATTTTTTGGGGTCCACAAGAGGGATATAATCCTCGCTCATTGTCATTGCATCAAAAGGACAGACCTTCACACAAGTCCCGTAGCCAAGACATCCGTAGCTGCAGGATTTATCTCCACCGCCTGCAAGTATGGCTGCCCGGCAGTCCTCTATGCCTTCATATTTAAATCTCTTTCCGGCCATGGAGATCCCGCCCTGACAGAATATTCGCGCTATGCGGGGCTCAAGCTCCTTTGCCTTCTTCCCTGTTATCTGCGCCACTGCCATGGCTGTGGCAGCTCCGCCAGGGGTGCAGAGGTTCGGTGAAACATCGGGGTTAAGCACAACTGCCTCTGCATACTGCTGACAGCCTGCAAAGCCGCAGGCTCCGCAATGGGCATTTGCAAGAGTGCCAAGAACCTCTTCAATACGCGGGTCAAGCTTTACCGCAAACTTCTTTGCAGCAAAGGCAAGGCCGACACCAAATACAGCGCTTACGCCTGCTACAAATATCACTGTAAACTTCACTACCTGGGCTAAGTTTACATACTCCTTTGCCTCAACCGCCCCTCCAACGCCAAGCATGGGAAGAGGGATGTGGTTTATTAGCTCAATTAGGTCAAACAGTATTTTTGTAATGTTTAAATCAAACATGATACAACCTCTCTGGATTCAAATGTTCAAATTTTTGCGATGATAATTTTGAAATTTATTGTTCACTTGAACCCTCTAACCCTTAAACCCTATGTTACTTTCACAACGTTATCAGCCCTGAAAACCCTGTGAATGCCAGGGCTATAAGCCCTGCAACCACAAAGGCTATCGGCAGCCCTCTAAAGGGCCTCGGCACATCAGCAAGCTCAAGCTTCTCCCTTATGCTTGCCATTATGGTAAGGGCAAGGGCGAATCCAAGTCCTGAGCCGAGGCCGAATGCCAGGGCCTCAATAAAGCTATAGCCTTCACCTGCATTTATCAGGGGAACGGCAAGTATTATGCAGTTTGTTGTAATCAGGGCAAGGTAAATGCCAAGCTTATGATAAAGCACAGGGCTCGTCTTCTTCATAATAGTATCCGCAGTCTGCACAAGCGCAGCGACGACCCCGATAAAAACAACTATCCTAAGAAATGTTATATCAAGCGGAACCATCAGCCCAAAAAATATAAGCCAGCTTACTGCTGCGCTGATAACCATTACTGAAACAAAGGTTATGCTCATTCCTACGGCAGTCTCCATCCTCTTTGAGACGCCAAAAAATATGCAAAGCCCCAGAAACCTTGTAAAGACAAAGTTGTTTATCAGTGATGCGGAGACTACTAATTCAAGAAGTTTGGTAAAATCCATAATGCCTCCTCACTTTAACAGGAGCGTTGTAAACTACCAGCATTAGTGCCCCCCGGCGCCTCCAGCGCCTTTGCCTCCAAAAAACCTTATATCAATCCAGTTGAAAAATCCCATAAGCAAACCAAATGCAAAAAATCCTCCTGCAGGCAGTACCATTATTAATAACGGTTTGCCTCCTGCAATATCCAATCCAAGGAGCGTGCCTTTTCCCAGAAGCTCTCTAAAAAAGCTTATTACTATCATTGCAAGCAAAAAGCCAAGCCCCATGCCGACCCCGTCCATCATTGAGGGAACTATCTTATTCTTACTTGCAAAAGACTCTGCCTTTGCAAGTATTGATGCAAAGGCAACTATAAGCTGTATGTATAACCCTATCTGTTTATAGGCTTCTCTTGCATAGGCTGCCATTGTCATATCTATAACGCTTACCCATCCTGCTATGACAATCATGTATATAGGCAGTCTTATGCGCGGGTTGATAAACTGCCTTATGGAAGAAACTGTCATATTCACCATTACCTGAACAAACAAAACAGCAACACCCATAAGGATGCCGTTCTTCATGCTCGCTGTAACGGCAATGGCAGGACAGAGACTTATAGCCATCCTGAAAAGGGTGTTCTCCTTAAACATACCATTTTTTATTAATTCCCAGTTAGTGCCCTGCTGCATCTTTTGCCTCGCCTGATAACTTATCCCTGAGCGCCTTTACCCCGCTTCTAAGTCCGTCTTCTGTTACGGCCCTGCTTGATATGGTGGCTCCTGATATTGCCTGAATTTTATCCTTTGTCTCTTCTTTTACTATAACAAGATTATCAAGGGTCTTGCCATTAAATTGCCTCAGAAAATAATCCTTCTCTATCTCGTCCCCTAAGCCCGGAGTCTCTGCATGGCTGAGGATGCTTACCTTTTTTAAAGTAAAGTTTTTATCTACCGAGGCAAGCATGTTTATGTAACTTGAATAGCCCTTGCCAAAACTCTGAATAATGTAGCCAATCTCCTCATTGCCTTTTTTAGCAGTGTAGTATTCCGCATGCTTGCCGTGCGGCTCCCATGTGCCGGAGACCTCTATCTTATCAGCCTCAGGTATCATCTTTTTAAGCGCCCTCTCTTTTTCTTCCTTCTGCTTCACATACATTATCGGCGAGGCCTTTGCATAAACAAAGGCAAGGATCAATCCGCCGATAACATAAATAACGACAAGATTCAGCGTTACCTTTACTATATCTTTTGTGGTCATTTCTTTACAGTGCCAAAAGGAACGGTCTTTACAGCCCTGTCAATAAGAGGCGCAAAACAGTTCATTATCAGTATTGCAAACATTACCCCTTCAGGGTAGCCGCCTTTAAGCCTTATGAGCATTGTGACTGCGCCGCAGCCAATGCCAAATATTATCTGCCCCTTTCTGATGGAAGGGCAGGTTACATAATCTGTTGCCATAAAGAATGCACCGAGTATAAGGCCTCCGCTTAAAAGGTGAATAACAGGGTCTCCTGTAAAGAAAGCGCCCTTTCCGCCAAAGACCCATGCTATCAGCGCTACGGTCCCTAAAAATGACAGGGGTATATGCCATGTAATATATCTTCTGTAAAGCAGAAAGGCAGCGCCTAAAAGCAAGGCCACCACAGAGGTCTCGCCGACTGAGCCGGCCCTGTTTCCCAGAAGAAGCTGCATATAGAGATTAGACTTATCGCCAAAGGCCTCAAGGAGTTTTCCTATTCCTTCCTCTTTTAATATTCCCAAAGGGGTGGCTGTAGTTTTAGCATCAAGCGCAACAAATATGGCTGTAGGCTCTTTCCATATAGTCATTGCCTTTGGCCATGTTATAAGCAGAAATGCCCTGCCTATAAGGGCAGGATTAAAGATGTTATAGCCAAGTCCGCCAAAGAGCTGTTTTGTGATAACAACAGCCATAAAAGAGCCGGCTATCGGAATATAGAATGGCAGGCTCGGCGGAAGATTCATCCCAAGTAAAAGCCCTGTCAGAAAGGAGCTTCCATCGCTTACCGTAATCTTTTTTTCAAGCGCCTTCTGATATAGATATTCTGCAAGGACTGATGTAATGACACAAAGGGCTGTGACAAATAATGCCCCAGGCCCAAAATAATAAAGAGACATTAAAAAGGCAGGCAAAAGCGCAAGGCTCACAGACCACATGATACGGCTTACTGTCTCCTCGCCTTTTACATGAGGACTAACTGAGACTATCAGTTCGTGTTCTTTTTTTTCACCAGCCATTTATCTCCCTTTGTCTCTACTCGTCTGAATTTACTAATCAGTTCATTAGTATGAAGACACGTTTGTCATGCCCGCAGGTAGTAAGCGGGCATCCAGTGCCTTTCTGGATTCCCGCTCAACAGACTGCTGGAATGACGCTTATGTATGCTTACTTATGAACTCCTTAGTATCTCTATTTGTCTCTACTTGTCTATTTTTAATCATGGCTTCACCATACTCTTTGCCAGCCTGAAAAACTGCACCATCGGCCTGTTTGACGGGCACACATAGGCGCAGGAGCCGCACTCAAAGCAGTCAAAAAGATTATACTCCTTTGTTTCCTCATAATGCCCTTTTTCTGATAATATGCTTAGCATTGAGGGGTTAAGCCCCATCGGACATATATCTATACAGCTTCCGCATCGGATACAGGCAAAGTATTCATCAGAGGAGATGTAATCGTCTTCTGTTAAAATTAGTATCCCTGATGTGCCTTTAACCACAGGGACACTCAGCGAGCCCTGCGCAAAACCCATCATGGGGCCGCCCATAATTACCTTAACCACTTCATCTGTAAAGCCTCCGCATTGCTCTATAAGCTCTGACATAAGGGTTCCAATCCTTACAAGAAAGTTCTTTGGTTCCTTTATGCCCCTGCCTGTTACAGTAACCGCCCTTTCTATAAGAGGCTTCCCATATCTCAGGGCTTCATACGCAGCAAAGGCAGTCCCCACATTCTGAACAACCACACCCACATCCATAGGAAGCCCCCGGCTCGGTATCTCCCTTCCGGTAATAGCCTTTATAAGCATCTTTTCAGCGCCCTGCGGGTATTTCACCTCAAGCGTTATTACTTCAATATCCGGCTCCCCTGAGGCTGCGTCCCTCATCTTCTCTACAGCATCGGGTTTATTATTTTCTATTCCTATATAGCCCTTTGTAACTCCGACTGCCTTCATAAGGAGCTTTAAGCCGTTAATTATCTCCAGAGGATGCTCCAACATCAACCGGTAGTCAGCCGTCAGGTAGGGCTCACATTCAGCGCCGTTAAGTATTACGTAGTCTATCTGCTTCTCTTTTGGAGGGGAGAGCTTTACATTTGTAGGGAATGCTGCGCCGCCAAGCCCTACAATGCCTGCATCTTTTATAAGGGTCTTGATTTCGTCAGCGCTTAAATTCAGATAATCAGGGGTTTCTTTTAATGCAAGCCCCTCATCCAGGCCGTCGCTTTCAATTACCACAGAGGGTATCACCCTGCCTGAAGGATGAGGAAAATCTGCTATGGCAATGACCTTGCCTGATATTGATGCATGCACAGGGGCAGAGACAAACCCCTGCTGCGCGCCTATGACCTGATATTTTTTTACAGAGTCGCCTATTGCCACCACAGGATTTGCAGGCGCCCCTGTATGCTGGCTTAATGGAATCACCACCCTCTTAGGAAGGGCAGCCTTAATAATAGGGCAATGAGCGCTTAGCCCCTTTGCCTCTTCAGGATGCACGCCTCTTTGAAATGTAGCCAGCTTAGACATTAATTATCCCTCAATTCTTCTGTGAAACCCTGCGATAAGCCACTTATGATTACCATTTAAAACCCTTCATGTCAATTAAGAATTAAGAATAAGGCCATTAGTAAGGGCTTTATTTCTGTCATTCTGACTTCTCAATCGCCTTCAATATTATCTTGCCTTTATAAGTATTAAGCGCGCTTCTTAGCAAAGAGCCATCCTTTGCTGATTTCTCTATGCCGTCTCCCGCAAGCAATTTAATATATGCAAGCGTCCTGTTAGTAAGGGCAATTGTGGAGGTCCTTGGATACGCGCCCGGCATATTGGCAACCGTATAATGTATAACTCCGTCAACCTCGTATATAGGGTTGTCATGTGTTGTCGGTTTTGTGGTTTCTATGCAGCCCCCCTGATCAACAGACACATCAACTATTACAGAGCCTTTCTTCATCTTAGATACAAGCTCTCTTGAAATCAGCTTTGGGGTCTTTGCCCCTGCGACTAACACCGCCCCTATTACAATATCGGCTTTCAGTGCCTCGTTTTTAATATTTTCTGATGTGGCTGGCAGTGTATCAGCCCTGCCGTTAAAGAGTTCATCTATCTTTTGAAGCTTATCTATCCCCCTGTTTATTACAGTAACCCTTGCGCCCATTCCAAGGGCAACCCTTGCAGCATTCATCCCTACAACCCCAGCGCCTAATATAAGCACCTTTGCAGGCAAAACTCCTTCAACTCCTGTAGGAAGTATGCCATTGCCTCCATAAATCTTCTGCAGATAAAACGCCCCCATTAAAGGCGCCATCCTGCCGGCAATCTCGCTCATAGGCTGAAGAAGCGGAAGCGCGCCATGTTCCTCAAGAGTTTCGTAGGCAAAGCCGGCAATATTCTTTCTTAACAACACATCAGTAAGCTCAGGGTTTGGGGCAAGATGGAGAAAGGTGAATATTGCCTGTCCATCCTGTAAGAGTTCGTACTCTTCAGGCAAGGGCTCTTTTACCTTGACGATTAACTCCGCCCCTTTAAACAGAGCGGCCTTGTCAGTAATCTTTGCGCCAGCATCTGAGTAGTCTTTATCTGAAAAACCGCTTCCCTCTCCGGCGCCGTTTTCTATAATTACTTCATGCCCGCTGCCTTTAATTTCTTTAACGCCAGAGGGTATAATACCAACGCGGTATTCATGTCTTTTTATCTCTTTTGGGACCCCTATAATCATTAGCAGATATCTTAAGCCAAAAAATATTTTTCAGCAACTAAGGTATGGATTATGCTTATTGCGAAACCTTGCAGAATGCGGCAGGATAAGAGGGGCTTAAAGAACAAGCCCCTCTGTTAATACTCTTTTTACCTATAAGAAAATCCTGCCACCCAATTGGCGGGATCCATTATCTCTAAGCTCTCAGGGTCTTGCACTATTGTGTGATAACCAACACGCAAATTATGGTCCTTCAGAACCTTTTTTGCGTTTTTATAGTATCTGGAAGAACCATTATTGCCATATTTAGAGCTGTCTCTAAGGGTAGAGCCCTGCCCCTCATTAAACTTTAAATAAGTCGCTAAATTGTCAGTAATCTTGCATTCATCTGACATGCCAAGCTCTTGTTTCATACATGCCCTAATCTGCGCCTCTGTCCTTGCCTCTTTCCAGAATCTAAGTTCATCCATTGTACCTTTAAACCAATGCTTAATGCCGGGATGTGTCTCATGATTTTTTCTGCTGTCGCCTATTGTCTCTTCAGGGGTTATAGCCTGATTCGCACCAATAAATATTGGGCCTGAGTCAGCCATTGCCATGACGCCTGTTTTAGGATTTGGGTGATTATCATCTGCGCCCTTCACAGCATTGCCGTCAACATAAACTGTCAGCGTGCCTGAAGCCGTATTTAGCACTCCTGCCAGATGATGCCATTCGTTGCTAACCGGAATAAGCGTATAGGCGACTGCTGCATACCATACGCCTTTGCTTTTTACAGCAAATTTGACACAGCTGTAATCCATGCTGTCATGGCATCCTTCAAGCGCATATTGGGATGCTCCCTTCCAGAGATACAATGCAAAACCATCACTTGTTTTTCTATTGGATAGGTTGCCAGCAGCAATAATAACGCCGTTTGCTGCTTTTTCAGGCCTTACCCATACCTCAACTGTCATGCTTGTATTCTTGAAATCAAATCCTACAGGATGCAGCCTTGGGTCAGAAAGAGAGACAAGATTGTACCACCATGCATAATTGTCATTAGATGTCTCAGAGGCAGGGAAATACAAGGCATAATCTCCTTTCTCGGCACCATAACCAGCGCTGATTAAGATTAATACTAAAAACATGGAGCTGAATAACAGCCATTTTGTCTTTTTCATCTTACCACCCCCTTCTTTTTAGACTGGAAACAGTCTGTTAGTAATAAAAATTGCTGCCTTGTTTTTATGCTCCTTATAAAGGAAAATTAGCATATTAAGCAGGAATGTCAAGGTAAATTTAGGGATTATCGCTAATGTGTTAAAGGTATTGTCCCGCCTCTATAAACCTCGGAATAATGCTCTTCAGAAAATTTTCTTGACAAGGCTTTCTATTAGGACTACTATGTGCCTTAAGAGGCGCTTATGTCTTTATCAAGACGAAACTTTCTTAAGGTTACTGGCGGCTCCATCCTTGCAGGCTCCTTGGGCGTAGGGGTTAAACCTAAAACTGCGCACGCCCGGCGCATTAAAATTAAAGACGCAAAAGAGTCAAAAACAATCTGCCCTTACTGCTCTGTTGGCTGCGGCATTATGGTTCATACCTTTGATGGCAAAGTTATTAATGTGGAGGGAGACCCTGAGCATCCCATTAATGAAGGCACGCTCTGTTCAAAAGGACAGTCACTGCATCAGATTGTACATAATCCCACAAGACTGACAAAACCACGCTATCGCGCGCCCTATGACACGGAATGGAAAGAGGTTGAATGGGACTGGGCGCTAAATGAGATAGCGAAGAGGATAAAGCAGACCCGCGATAAAACCTTTAAACTGACATCCCTGTCCAAAGTAAAAGAAAAACAGCCTGACGGCACAGAGACAGAGGTTAAAAAGGAGTTCGTTGTCAACAGGACTGACGGCATTGCCCATGTAGGAAGCGCTGCCCTTGATAATGAAGAGTGCTACATGCTTCAGAAGCTTCTCCGCTCATGGGGGCTTGTCTATATTGAACATCAGGCGCGAATATGACACTCTGCAACTGTAGCGGCTCTGGCAGAGTCGCTTGGCAGAGGGGCAATGACAAACCATTGGATTGACGTAAAGAACTCTGATGTAATCCTTGTCATGGGCGGCAACCCTGCAGAGAATCACCCGGTCTCAATGAAATGGATAATGAATGCAAAGGAGAAAGGGGCAAAGCTCATTGTAGTTGACCCAAGATTCACAAGGACTGCTGCAAAGGCGGATATATATGCCTCTATACGCTCAGGGACTGATATAGCATTCCTTGGAGGCATGATTAAATACATCCTTGATAACAAACTCTACTTCAGGGAATACGTCGTTAATTATACTAATGCCTCATACCTTGTAAATCCTGAATTTAAGATGCCCGGCGAACTTGACGGGGTTTTCTCAGGATACGACCCTGCAGCCAGAAAATACGATAAAAAAACATGGTCGTATCAACTTGATGAAAACAGCATTCCTAAAAAAGAGCCTGCGCTAAAAGATCCAAACTGCGTATTTCGGCTTTTAAAGAAACACTACTCACGCTACACGCTTGATACGGTCTCAGCCATAACAGGCACGCCAAAGGAAAAACTCATTGAGGTTTATAAGGCATTTTCCTCAACAGGGAAGCCTGACAGGGCAGGGACAGAACTCTATGCTATGGGATGGACACAGCATACCGTAGGCACGCAAAACATCAGGGCAATGGCAATAATACAATTGCTTCTTGGAAATATCGGCATAGCAGGCGGAGGCATAAACGCATTAAGAGGCGAGTCTAATGTTCAGGGCTCAACAGACCATGGGATTCTTTTTCATATACTGCCCGGCTATCTCCCTGCGCCCACAGCAACACTCTCTGACCTTAAGACATATATTGAAAAGCATACTCCAAAAACAAAAGACCCAAAGAGCGTTAACTGGTGGGGCAACAGAGGCAAATACATCACAAGCTATCTGAAGGCAATATACGGCGATAAGGCTGCGAAGGATAATGACTTTGGTTATGCGTGGCTTCCAAAGCTTGATGAAGGCATGAATGCATCGTGGCTTATGCTTTTTGACCATATGCTAAAGGGCAAATTTGACGGGTTCTTTGCATGGGGACAAAACCCTGCCTGCTCAACAAGCAATGCAAACAAGGTGCGGAAGGCTTTATCAAAATTAAAGTGGATGGTAAATGTGAACCTCTTTGACAATGAGACAGGCTCATTTTGGAAAGGGCCGGGGATGAACCCAAAAGATATACAGACAGAGGTCTTTCAGCTTCCTGCATGTTCATGCGTAGAGAAAGAAGGAAGCATTACAAACTCAGGAAGACTTGCCCAGTGGCGGTATAAGGCAATAGAGCCCATAGGCCAGACAAAGCCTGACTCAGAGATAATGAATGAACTCTATTTTAGAGTTAAAAGACTCTACCAAAGGCACGGCGGCAAATTCCCTGAACCGATACTAAATCTTTCTTGGAGATATGGGACAAAAGACTCTGACGGAAGGATTAAGAAGGTTGATACGCATCTTGCGGCGAGGGAGATTAATGGTTACTATCTTGAAGACATCTATGACAAGACAGCAGACCCTCCAAAGCTTATTGGCAAAAAGGGTGAATTATGCACAAACTTTGTAACACTGCAGGCAGATGGGACAACATCATGCGGAAACTGGATATACAGCGGAAGTTATACGCAAAAAGACGGCAAGGTTATAAACATGATGGCAAGAACAAAGAAAAGCGACCCCACAGGGCTTGGTCTTTATCCTAAATGGGCGTGGTGCTGGCCATTAAACAGAAGGATACTCTATAACCGCGCATCTGTTGACCCCAAAGGCATGCCGTGGGATATAAAGCGCGGTGTAATAAAATGGAGCTTAACAAAATTAAATCCTCAGACCAATAAGCCCGGTATATGGGAAGGCGATGTGCCTGACGGCCCTGCACCGCCAATGGCAGATGAAAAGGCAGGCAAGTATCCGTTTATTATGAGGCCTGACGGCATGGGGGCTATATTTGGGCCAGGGCTTGCAGACGGCCCATTCCCTGAGCATTACGAGCCTCTTGAATGTCCTCTTTCAGAGAATCCTATGTCTAAAAAACAGAGGATAAATCCAACAGTAAAGCTCTTTTATACAGATAAAAACAGTCTGGCAGAAGATATCTATGCAAATAATGACAGCCGCTATCCAATAGTTGCTACAACATACAGGGTCACAGAACATTGGCAGACAGGCGTGCTCTCAAGGCATATACCCTTGCTCCTTGAGACAGTGCCTCAGCAGTTTGTAGAGCTAAGCAAGGAGCTTGCAAAAGAAAAGGGAATAAAGAACGGCGATAAGGTCAATGTTGCATCTTTGAGGGGAAAGGTCTGGGCAGTTGCGTTTGTGACAGAGAGGTTTAAGCCATTTAAGATTATGGGCAAGACTGTTCATCAGATAGGAATGCCATATCATTTTGGATGGCAATTCCCTGAGGACGGAAGCGCAGGAGACAGCGCAAATCTCCTTTCCCCGACCATTGGAGACGCAAACACAATGATACCGGAGACAAAGGCGTTTATGGTAAATATTGAAAAGGCATAGAGACAGGACAAAGGGGCTATATGCCTCATAAATTCAATAACAGCGACAGGATATTAAGTAAAAGTCTAAATAAATTTTGGAGATGACTATTTTACATTTAAGCATATTATATAAATTTAAGGGATAAAGGAGTCGCTAATTGACTTTATTCGTCATACAGCCCCTTTATCCTGATTATTTTAGATAGCAATGAGAGGCGATATATGTTAAGAAAGGCGTTACTCATATCTCCAGAAATATGCATAGGATGCAGAGGATGCCAGATTGCATGCAAAGAGTGGAATAATCTCCCTGCCGATGAGACTAAGAATGAAGGCACTCTTGAGAACCCCTCTGACCTGACACCAAATTTATATAATAAAGTAAGATTTATTGAGGTCCCTTCAGAAACAACCCCTCTTAGATGGCTCTTTGTAAGCCAAAGATGCATGCACTGCGATGACGCTGGATGCATAACAATATGTCCTGCGCCAGGGGCGCTGTTTAAAACAAAGGAAGGCGCAGTCGCCTACGATAAAGACAAATGCATTGGCTGTAAATTATGCGCCTCTGCGTGTCCCTTTAATATCCCCAGGTTTGATAAAAATGACAAGATATCCAAATGCCATCTTTGCTCTGACAGGATTTCTGAAGGACTCTCCCCGGCATGCGCAAAGACATGTCCTACAGGAGCGATAAGATACGGGCAAAGGGATGAGATAATAAGCAATTCACAAAAGGAAGGATACGAAAAACTCTACGGACAGGCTGACCTTGGAGGGCTTGGCGTTCTTTACGCCTTTAAAGACGCTCCAAAGATCTACGGCATGGATGAGCAGCCTGCAGTGCCTGAAACAGTGCTCCTCTGGCATAATGTCTTAAAACCTCTTTCATACCTTGGCCTTGGAGGCGCAGTGGCTGCCTCATTGCTTCACTACATCGCCTTTAAACCTAAAAAAGACGAAGAGGATAAGTAGATGAGCAATAATATGATTAGAAAGGCAAGCGCTTTTGAGATATTAAACCACTGGGTTTTGGCGCTTAGTTTTTTTGTGCTTATGATAAGCGGGTTTGGATTCCTCTTTCACCTTGAAGGCTTGAACTCTGTATTTGGCAGTTTTAATCAGATGAAGGCAGTGCATAATTATATTGGCATTGTATTTACTGTCTCGCTGCTCCTTACAGTATTTTATTACCTGCCTGTTTCCCTTAAATTCAGCGGCGATGATATAACATGGTTTTTAAAAGGCGGCGGATATTTTTCTAAAAAGACTGAAACGCCTCCTCAGGATAAGTTAAACGCCGGACAAAAACTTTACTACATCTTCATTCTTATTGCAGGCATTGCAATCGCTGCCACAGGCTTTATTATGTGGCTGAGGCCTCCTCTTGCAGATATAAGAAAGTGGATTTTAATATCTCACTTTCTGCATAACATAAGTTTTGACTTCATGGTTATCGCCATGCCATTTCATGTATATCTTGCAACCCTTGCAAACCCCGGGACATTAAGGATAATGGTCTATGGCACTGTCCCGATTGAATGGGCAAAGAAAAGACACGGCAAGTGGGTTAAGAGAGCAGAATAACTATCAGAATTCCAAGGAATTTTTCTATTAAAAACTTGACCGAAGATTGTCGGCAAGATCACAAAAGAGATGAATCAAATAAGAACCGGCGGCGCAATACCTGTTAGATGAAATTCAATCGCCAAAGACATCTTTGAAAAATTTATCTTTGTCGAGCCTGCCCTGCCATAAACGGTGTCTTTTTACGGATTCAATTCTTTTCTTTGCAGGCACGGCAAGAAACCTTGTTGTTTCCACAGGGCCTAATTTTTCCATCAGGATATCTATGGCTTTCCTGAAAAGATTTTCCTCGCTTATGTATTGGGCGGATTTCATTTCAGATTCTCCTTTATACAAAACTCTATCGGATTTATCGTTAATATTTTAACATCGCCTCTAACTGCTTTCTTTAATATTTTATCATCACATGTTATAAAAAAGTCACCCGAGTCTTCCGCAAAAGCCAAATGAGCAGCATCTGCAACCCCGAATTTAAGTGAAAACAGTGCAAAAGGCTACCTGCTTAAAAGTATTGACCCGCCTGTAAAAAAAGTCCCTGCAACTGCTGCTGTCATAAGGCAGGCAAGGGTTGCTGCTATGAGCGCGCGGGGGCCTACTGCCGAGAGGTCTGCTGTTCTTTTAGGCGCAAGGGCAGCGGTGCCTCCGACAAATATGGCAAGTGAGGCTACATGAGCAAATCCGCAGAGCGCATAAGTGGCAAGAAACGCAGAGCGAGGGTCATGAAGCAGCCCTTTTTCCATAAGCGAAGAAAGGTCCATATATGATTTTGTCTCTGTAAGTATAACCCGCTCGCCTATCAGCTTTGATACCTCATACGCATCAGAAGGCGGAACCCCTATAATCAATGTAAAGGGATAAAATGCATACCCTAAGAGCCCTTTTAATGACCAGTCAATATTTATACTTAAAAGATTATTAAGCCTTACTCCTGTGCCTGTGAAAATAAAGTCTATAAGCGCCACTATGCCAAGGAATGCTACAAGCATAGTGACAACTCCTGCCGCAAGTTTGGCTCCTGCATTTGCGCCGTTCATAACTGCCTCCATAAGAGAGGACTCTTTTTCATAGTAAGGCATTACATCAAGCCCCATCGTTTCTGGCTTTTCAGTCTCAGGCATTATGAGCTTAGACATTACTATGGCTGCGGGGGCTGATAGAAATGACGCTGACACAAGGTGCCCTGCTATTGTAGGGAATTGTTTTTGCAGAATCATTACATAAATAGCAAGCACGCTTGATGCAATGGTTGCCATGCCTGCTGTAAGCACAGTACATAACTCAGAGCGCGTCATCTTTTCAATATATGGCCTTATTGCTGTGGCAGACTCTACGCCTACAAAGATATTGCTTGAGGTGCACATAGACTCTGCGCCGCTTATCTTCATCAGGCGTGTAAATGCCTTTGCAAATATTCTTATAAGCCATTGCATTACTCCAATGTAATAAAGAATTCCCACAAGGCTTGCAAAAAATATTATTGTTGGAAGCGTCTGGAAGGCAAAGATAAAGCCCAGGGACTCTCCGCCCCATTCGTCTTTTGTGCCGGGCGGAAGCGCAAGCCTTCCAAAGATGAATTTAGCGCCGTAGCTTGCCACATCAATAACTTTTATCAGCGTGTCGTTTATAAACAGAAATACATTCACCCCTGCAGGCACAACAAGTATAAATACTGCAAATACCATCTGAATTGCAGTCCCCCAGAGCACTGCCTGATAGTTTATAACACGCCTGTTTGCTGAAAATATCCACGCAGTAAAAAGCAGTATAAAAATACCAGCAAAGCTTATGAGGTTATACATAATCTCCTCCGCTGTATTACGTTAATCTGCATGGCAGCTAAAACTCCGGGAAAACCTTTACCTCAAGCGGCGTCCCATTTCCAAGGTCGGCTTTCGCTGACAATATCCCGCCCTCAATATAGGAGAGACTAAAGCTCCCGAACCCTGCCCTTACAATAGCCTTTGCATCAGCAGGGCAGCCGTCTTCACAGCCTGCAACGCCTTTGATCATCCTTTTAATGAGCCTGTCTATTGAAAAGCCGCTCAAATTAACGCCGTGCTTTGTGCCAAATCCCACTATATCCCTGAGCATCCCTGCCTCATCAAACATAAAGGGATTATCAATATTAAAAGCTATAGATTCTTTGCCAATCTTAACGTCTATCTCCATTTACACCCTCCGAATTTTTTATTTTACAAATCAAAACAACTGCCGTCTAAAAAAATTAGAACATGGGGGCTGGATGCCGAATAAAGTCAATTAGCGGCTCCTTAGCCCCTTAATGTATGCAATATTCTCTTAATAGTAAATGTACTTCTATTTGCTTTAAGTTCACTTAATATCAATATCATGTCGCTGTTATTGAGTTTATGAGGTATTTAGCCCCCATGTTCTATTGCGGACAGGTATGCGTTCAAAAGCTCTTCCATATTTCTATTCCAAATATTATCGGTATCCCGGCAGAAGGCTCAAGCAGATGAAGTTCCCTTGTCTTTATTAAGGTGTATGAATATTGTATTTCACCAAGCGCCTGTATCTTTTTCCCCATAACCTCACCTGCTACGGTTATCTCCCTGCCTGTGCTGTAGATTGCCGGGTCAAGATAGCCATCGTATAGAATTAAAAATCTTCCATGTGATATGTCTGTATTCTCAGGCCTTCCGCGTGAATCCAGAGGCTTCTGGAGCACCTCAATATATGTTCCTTCAGACGTATTCAAGGAGTGCACTATAGCGCCTCCCAATATTACTATCTTGCCCTTATGCCCTTCGGGATTTTTAAATAACTCTGCCGGTGTAATACCCTTGTCAGCGCTCTGCCTTAGTTCCTGAGAGATAACATGGGCACAACCCAGAAAAGATAAAATTGTGAGAACTAAAAATAGTCTTTTCATTTTTTCTTTAGATACCCCTGCAACTGCCTTATCGCCCTGCCCCTGTGGCTCATTGCATTTTTCTCATCACCGCTCATCTCTGCAAATGTCCTGTTATGCCCCTCAGGATAAAACACAGGGTCATAGCCAAAGCCGTTCTCACCCTTTGGCTCTCTGCCTATTATACCTTCAACATAACCCAAAAATGTATTAATCTCTCCTTCGGGAGAGGCAATAGCTATACAGCAGACAAATCTTGCCTTTCTTTTTTCATCAGGGATATTTGCCATTTCATTAAGGAGTTTTTCAACGTTCTTTTTATCGTCTGACGGCTCTCCGGCATACCTTGCAGAAAACACGCCCGGCGCGCCGCCAAGGGCGTCCACCTCAAGCCCTGAGTCATCGGCAATTGCAGTTATGCAGGTGCGCTCTGCAATTGTCTTTGCCTTTTTCACTGCATTTTCCTCAAAGGTCTCTCCGTCTTCCACTACATCAGGATATTCAGGGAAGTCCTTAAGCGTAAAGACATTATCAAGGGGAATGCCAGCGTCTTCAAAGATATCTTTTATCTCTTCAATCTTTTTTTTGTTTGTTGTTGCAAGGACAATGTTCATGCTATTTTCTTGTTGGTTTTGGGTATCCCTATGTTAGCCTTGCTGCGAGTTTTATCGCCTCAAGCATGCTCGTTGGGTTTGCCTTGTTCTTCCATGCTATATCAAATGCAGTCCCATGGTCAGGAGATGTCCTTATTATCGGAAGCCCTACAGTCATATTTACGCCTGTATCAAAATATAACATCTTAAATGGCGCCAGCCCCTGATCATGATACATACACACAACTATATCAAACCCGCCGTTGTATGCCTTATTAAAAAGCGCATCTGCAGGAAAAGGGCCTGAGGCTAACACCCCTTTCTTCTTTGCTTTCTCTACAGCAGGCATTATTGACTTTATCTCCTCATCTCCCATGATGCCTGCCTCTCCTGCATGAGGATTAAGCCCTGCAACAGCGATTTTTGGTTTCTTGATGCCAAGCATTCGGGCGCCTTTTTTTGCAAGCATGATTGTCTTAAGCACAAGCTTCTCATTTATAAGATTCGGCACATCTTTTAAAGGCACATGTATTGTGGCAAGGACTACTTTCAGCCTCTCGCTTACAAACATCATTGCAAAATCTTTTGTCCTTGTAAGCTCTCCCAGCATCTCTGTATGTCCGGGCCATGAATAGCCAGCAAGCTTAAGCGATTCTTTTGATATAGGCGCTGTAACAATTGCATCAACCTGCTTTTTCTGTGCAAGCTCAACTGCTTTTTTAATATAGCTTACCAATGCCCTGCCGGCCTGAGCAGATGGAGCACCTTTTTTAAAAGGCTTGGCTGATTTAATATCAATTACCTCTATTATGCCTGCTGCGGGCTTTGACTCTGAAGGGTTAGATATGAGCCTGACCTTAAGCGGAAGCCTTGTAAGATTAACTGCTTTTTTAATTGTCCTCGCATCGCCGATTACTATCGGATTACAATAATTTCTAATCTCAGAGCAGTAGAGCGCCTTAACAATTACCTCAGGCCCGATGCCTCCGGGCTCTCCCATTGTTATGGTTATCTTTTTCATTTTTTCTCTGGCAAAGCCACAATGGCATCCATCTCTATCTGCACATCAAGCGGCAGCCTTCCAGCCTGAATAGTAGTCCTTACAGGAGGATTCTCTGTGAAGTATTCCTTATAAACCTCATTGAACCTTCCAAAGTCCTCCATGTCTGAAAGATAACATGTCACCTTAAGGGCATCCTGCATACCTGCGCCTGCATCTGTGATAATGGCCTTCATATTATCAAGCACCAACTTTGCCTCTTCTTCAATGCTGCCCCTAAGCAGCGTGTTTGTCTTAGGGTCTATTGGTATCTGCCCTGACAGATACAACAAGCCCTGATGTATTACAGCCTGAGAATAAGGCCCCTTTGGTTTTGGGGCATTTTCAGAAGTAAAGATTTTCTTTTTTGACATAGCTCACCTTCCGTCTAACCTCTGGCGTATATACTCCCCTACCAGAGTTATTACATTTTGTATCTCCTCTGTCTGAGGCAGGAAAGAAACAATGCGGTTGATATAACCTCTGTCTAACAACAGCCTGCAGGTTGCCTTAAAGTTAAGGTCATAAATCCATGAAAGCTGCATAAGCCTGAAATCATTTAATGTTTTAAGTCCTGTGTAAGATGGTATCTGCTTTTTATAAACGCAAGAAAGCACATCCTTAGAATATTCAGGGCTGTCAGGCAGTCCAAAGGCAGTTGCAGAAGCCCTTTGTTCATCAGGGCTTTCATAGTACTCAATGAATACCCGGTATATATCAAGCTTGTCAGCATCACGGATTAATTTTAGGAAAAATGTCTTTTCGCTCTCTTGCAGATTGGGTATTTGATAGACGCCATGGAACTTTACCGAGTCTAAAATTAAATCCTGTTCGCCTGTTGGAAGGCGCTCTAAGACTTTATTCTCAATAAGCGTCTCCACCCCGAGGAGTCCGTGGCTGACAGAGATACTGTCATTGAAGGTTTTATATTTTGCGTACTGAGGGAACCTGCCGACATCATGGAAAAGGGCTATTGTTTCAGCTATTAGGTCAGTGTTCTGTGCTCTGTGTTCTGTGCTCTGTGCCAATATTTCTTTTATATTCTCACATACATTATGGATATGCTTTTCTTTTAATGAATAGTTTCTATTGTCCTCTTCATTGGCTGAATAAAAGGAATTGCAGTAATGAGAAAACCAATTTTTAAAAAAATCTAAATCGTCTCTTGTCATGCTTTGATATTCCCTGCGGCAAGACCGCAGGGAATCCAATGTAAGGAATTTTATTATTTATTACATTCGCTCGCTAATCCCGTGGCAAGACCACGGGGAATACGCTCGCTTTCCATTTAATAATAAGCTTTTTAATGTTATTTTGTGAATAGCGGCGAATGAATCAGAGTTTGTTGGTTTATAAAAAACATGATAGAATCTTTAAAACAGCAGGGAAATCAAAGGAGAGGATAAAGATGTTTCTGAAAATCGGGCATCGAGGGGCAAAGGCATATGAAATTGAAAATACTTTAGACAGCTTTCAAAAGGCGATTGAATCAGGTATAAATGCCGTAGAGATGGATGTGCGAAGGGCCAAAGACGGGAAGTTAGTAATAATCCATGATGACAATTTAAAAAGGATTTTCGGCATGGATATCTTAATCAGTCATACACCGCTTGCGGAGCTGAAACAGCTCACAGAAAATAAAATGCTTACGCTTGAAGAGGCCCTGCAATTCATAGATAAAAAATTAGAAAGAATTTTAATAGAACTAAAAGAGGTTGGCTACGAGAAAGAGGTCATAGATGCCGTAAAGAAGGGAAAACTGAAAGACAGAGTAATTATTGTCTCATTCCATGAGCAAGCGCTTTTAAATACCAGAAAATTAGATAAAGAAATTGAAACAGGCCTAATTTATGCAAAACATAAAAGGCCTATTGACGCTGCCCTGAGGCTAAATGCCCAATATCTTGTGCCTCTGTACAGGTTTGTTCATACCAAAAATATAGAGGATGCCCATAAAAATAATCTTAAGGTAATTGTCTGGACAATAAATACAAAAAAGGAAGCCAAAGAATACATTGCAAAAGGCGTTGACGGAATAGCCACTGACAAGCCTGATATTTTTACCTAAATTGAGCGATTTGCGTCCACCAATAGAAGGCTTGAATGGCTGAAAAGAATTTGTGCAACACCTTTAGCATGTCATGCTGCAAGGCCTGAATACACTTATCAAGTGTATTCATCAATGACAAGATTTGCAGTATGACATTATGATTATTCATCGTTGCAGTTCAAAGTCTTTGAAGACATTCAAGCCTTCTATATAAAACATCTGTCTATTAAGAATCGCTCAATTTAGGTGTAAGTTAATACATGTACTCATACTCCATCTGATCAAGAGATTCTTTTCTTATAACGTATTCAAGCTTGCCCTCGGCAAGGAGCTTAAAGGCGTACTTAATCATCTCTTTGTAAAATTCGCAGAACTCTGCCTTGCGGTACAAGTCTCCCCTTCCATACATCTCCGCAGGGCATGGGGAGCCGCATATATGCCTAAAGTCGCAGGCAGCGCACTCGTCAATGCGCTCAACCATTCTTGTCCTCGCAAGCTTAAATGGTTTGGAATCCAACGCCTTTTGGATTGATTCCTTGAATATATTGCCTCCTGAAAACTCCCGGTATCCAGTGAACTCACCACATGGAAGCATATCTCCGTTTGCAGCCACTGTCAGAAATGTCCTGCCTGCGCCGCAAGGCGATATATCGCACATCATCCTTCTTGCGGTCGGCGCTATTATCGCAATTATTATATTTGCGAAATTGCCTACTACAATCTGACGGCCTGTTTTCTTTGTAAGCGCCATTGCAGTTTCAACTGCGCCAATTAATGCCTTTGCCATTACAATATCATCTGCCTTCACCTGTAATGACGGCTTCTGGGTCACTCTCACCGGATTAAACAACACAACAGGGATCTTCAGCTTATGGAGAAACTTTACGTGCTCAGAAAGATGGCTTACATTAAATTTATTGACTGTTGAAATAACATTAAGCCCTTCATATCCTTTAAACCACTTGATCGCCTGTACTGCCTTATCAAAATTGCCGTTGCCTTTTGTAGTTGCCCTTGAACGATTGTTTATGACAGCATCGGGCGCATCAAGGGATATGCCCACCCCTGTCCTGTATTTCTTTAAAAACTCGACATCATTTTTTTCAAGCAAGAGGGCATTGGTCTGAATACCAAAGAATAACTTCTTGTGGTATTTTTTTATGGCATCAAAAATGATATCCTTGACCAAAAGCGGCTCCGCAGCATGAAAAACAATAACAGGGTTTTTCTTTGCCTCCTTAAAGTGCTCAACTATTTTCTGCAGCGCCTTGTCAAGCTCTTCGCCTGTCATTTGTATGCCGTTTTTTCTGAGGTCAGAAGGGATATAGCAATATGGACAATTTGCATTGCACCTGTCAGTAGGGTCAATATAGATGCAGTTTAACGGCTCATTAAACCTGAAGTTATGCATCTCAGTATCAAGATGCTCCTGCTGGCTCTTATAAAGCGCCATAATGTCCTCGGGCAGCATAACATTTGAGTCTCCATTTTTTGGCAGCATACTCCAGAATACATTGTCAGGGTCAAGGGCAAGCTGCCAGTCCCTGTCAATGTCAATTAAAGAAAGCCCTCTCTGCTTTTCATTCATACTTTTTTCTCCTCCTTAATTAAGTTAATTGTTCAAGCCGTTCAAAACGTTCAAGCTGTTCAAACAGTTTAAACGGCTTGAACGACTTAAACAGCTTTAACTGTTTAAATAACCTGAACGGCCCGGCCATTTATACTGGCCGGGCTATCCAGAATAATGCTCTTGCAGGCAACGCTGTTTACAGAAGCGTCTTTTTCTTAGGCACATCGCCGTACATCACAAAATGGGTCAGACCATTGGCTGTCTTTGCGCACTTAAGATGGAAAGAAACTGAAGCCTGCCTGCTCTCTGCCTTCTTACAGGACTTATCACTTTTAGACTTTTTGCCCTGCATCATTTTCACCTCCTTTCTGCCTGATACGCAGGCACGTTATCCGCTATTAAGGATAATTCCCTTAGCAGTAACTTATTCGCCTTGCGGCTTTTTACCGCCACCCTTATATATGAACTATCAAGCCCATAAAAATTTGCACACTTCCTGATAAGGATGCCTTTCTTTCTTAGCGTCTCATATACATTCTCTGCGCCATCTATCCTTAATAAATAAAAATTAGCTTCCGAAGGAAAAAATTCAATGCCTGACTTCTTAAAGCCTTCCTCTAAAAATTTCTTCTCTCTTTTTATTAAAGCAAATGAAGCCTCTCTGTATGAAGCATCCTCAAGCGCCATAACCGCTGCCTTTTGCGCAAGCATATTTACTGTCCACGGCTCCTTCATCCCTCTTAATGCCCCTGTTAAATGCAAGGGGAAAACGCCGTATCCTATCCTTAAGCCCGGAATGGCGTAGAACTTTGTCATAGACCTTAAGACTATAAGATAGGGATTGTCCTTAACATATCTAATTACAGATTCCTCAGGAGAGAAATCAATAAACGCCTCATCAACCACAAGATAGCATTTAACTTTCTTTGCGGCCTCAGCTATTTTAAGGACATCATCCTTTGCTAGCAGCCTGCCTGTCGGATTGTTCGGGTTACAGAGAAAAGCCAAAAAAACAGAGCCCAGAGTCCAGAGCCCAGAGCCCAGACTATCTTTACTATTTTTTTTGTCTGTGTTCTGTGCTCTGTGTTCTGTGCTCTGAATCATTTCCGTCATTGCCGATATAAATTCATCAGGCCTTATGTCAAAGTTATCTTCTTTCCTTAATTCATAACTCATAACTCTTAACTCATAACTTGATGTCCTGCATGCCCTTTCATAGTCTGAAAATGTAGGCTGCGGCATGAGAAGCCTTTCGGGCTTCAGGACACGGGCGATTAAGTAAATTAATTCCGTGCTGCCGTTTCCGCAGATAATGCTCTCAGGGTCAATTCTGTGATACTCTCCAAGCCTCTCTCTAAGCTCTGCCGCCTCAGGGTCAGGATAATGAATGAGGCTGTTTATATATTTTTTAATTTCTGAGCGTATCTCCTTTGAGACGCCGAGCGGATTTATAGAGGCGCTGAAATCAATAATCTTCTGTGCTGCTATGCCAAGTTCTTCTGAGGCCGTGTAAATGTTTCCGCCGTGTCCTGCTTGCATTATCCCTTCTCCATTATCCAAAAAAATGCATTTCAAAATGGCATGGATGACTGAAAAAGCTCTATTCGCAACATATTAGCATGTCATTACATAATCAGTAACCGCATAAATTTTATACAAGAACATTTATAAAGATTATGTAATGACACACATCAAATTTAGTTGCATTATAGAGATTTTGAAGGCATCTATGCCATTTTATTTATTCCCTTCACTGCATTTTTGGGTTATCAGCCTATAAAGCAACCCATCTATCCTGTCAATAAGGGCCTTAAACATCCCGCCATGGCTCTTTGAGTTCCCAAAAAGCTCTGCCCTTATTTCCTGAATCTTTGGGTCATCGCACTTTTCATATGTTATGTATCCGTTCTGCATAGCGAGCCTCTCTAAAATCAAAAGTTGCCTTGCTTTTTCTGCAAATGGCATCAGCAGTTTTTTAACTCTCTCTAAGTCCAACTTCTGACCCCTGACCTCTGACCCCTGACCCCTAAGCATTTTCACAATCTCTTTTATCATCACATAAAGGGTGCAGTATTCAAGCCCCCTTACGCCTCTGCGCCACTGCAGAAGCATTGGATTACGCCAATACCAAAGAAAGTTGCGAATGCCAAGATTGATTAAGTCAGAACACAGAACACAGAGCTCAGAGCCCAGACTATCTTTAATCCCCCCTTGCCCCCCTTTAGCAAAGGGGGGATGGGGGAATTTGTCTGTGTTCTGTGTTCTGTGTTCTGTGTTCTGTTCAGCAAGGTATTCCCATAAATTCCTTAAAACCATGGCGCCGTTATCATCATCTATGGTATCAAAATGTATCAATGACAATATCACTTTGCCCTTGCCAAAATTGCCCTCTATAACCGCTGGCTCATCTTTTAGCCTCTTAGGGTCAAGATTAATCTTGTAAATTTCTTCCATAGCCTGCCAGTCCCCGTTTTCTTCAGTATCGCCAACATTTAAATCTGAACTAAAGGCATCTGGCAGCGCTTCTCCATAAGCTGCGAGTATTTTTATCTCCTTATCATCAACCAAAAACTGTGAAGGCCACCAGGCGTTAAAGATACGTGACGAGTGACGAGTGACGAGTGACGAGTTTAAGAAATTTTCTCTACTTGTTACTCGCAACTCGTTACTTGTTACTGTATTCATCCATATAGGATGTTTATTTATGTTTAGATATATCCTTCCATTAAAGCTCGGCACCCTGTCCTTTGTCGGCTTTCTTTTCACATTCAAAAGCCCTATGCCGTCTTCTGTAGCGAGACCTGCACCCCCGCAAAAGCCAAGGTAATTGCCTCCGCTTTTCACAAACTTTTTTACCTCTTTTATGCCGTCTTCGCCAAACGCCTTCAGCTTATTTGACGCCCAGCCTCCGGGTATAAATAATAATTTATAATCTTTGAGCGCTCCAGCCTTTATATCTGCTGAGCGGATAAGATCAAAGGGAAGATTTGAATTTGTTAATGTCTTATATGCCATCAAGCCCCACAGGAAAGACTCATCCCAGAGAAAGGCAACAGTAGAAAGTGACGAGTGACGAGTGACGAGTGAGGAGTCTTTATCTTTTAACTTGTTACTCGTTACTATTGACTTGTTACTGTATTTTATTTTCATATCCCCTCGGCGTTATCATCCTGCCCTGATAGAGAGATGTGTTTGAATTTCCTATTATCACTGTTGTCTGCATATCAATATCATGATTAAGCATGTCATTCAGGTTTGTAACAACAACACTTTCGTTCTCCCTCATTGCTCCCTTTACTATGCCAACCGGAGTTTCAGGACTCCTGTATTTCAAGATAATATCTCTTGCCTTATTAATATGCTGCTGTCTGCCCATGCTCTTAGGGTTATAAAGGACAATAACAAAATCAGCCATAGCCGCAGCTTCAAGACGCTTTTCAATCAACTCCCACGGAGTCAGCCTGTCAGAAAGACTTATAGAGGCAAAATCGTGCATAAGCGGAGCGCCAAGCCTTGCAGCGCAGGCATTCAGGGCTGATATGCCGGGAATTACCTCCACAGACAGTAACAAGTGACGAGTAACAAGTGACGAGTCTTTGGAATTATTATTGTCTTTAAACTTGTTACTCGTTACTATTGGCTTGTTACTGCCTTTAAGTATCTCAAACACCAGTCCTGCCATTGCATAAATGCCCGGGTCGCCGCCGCTGATAATAGAAACTACCTTGCCTGACATTGCAAGCTCTACAGCCTTCCTGCATCTGTCCACCTCCTGAGTCATGCCTGTAGATACAACCTCTTTATCTGAAATCAAATCCTTAATCAAATCAAGATATGTGCCGTAGCCCACAATAACATCTGACTCTCTAATGGCTTTTTGCGCATATGGTGTAATGTGCTCAATGCCCCCTGGCCCTGTGCCAACGATGTAAAGCTTAGGGATTAGGGATTGGGGATTGGGGATTGGATTTAATTTTGATTTGCTTCTTTCTAACCCCCAACCCCTAACCCCTAACCCCAGAATTTCTTTAACTGCTACTGCCACTGTTACATTCCCATCTTTTTGTTTTGCCACCGCTAACTCTCCTTTATCTGACGCAAGTATAGCCGCTGGTTCTGCAACGCCATAGGCGCCTGTTGCCTTAAACACAGCTTCTGATTTCTCTATCCCTTCAACTGTGTTAAGCTCATTTGCTGTAAATGTGTTTATCTTAAAACCGTATTTATCTGCAAATCTTAACAGTCCTGCTTCGTTTGCCTTTAGATCTATAGTTGCTATAGAACATACGGATAGAAATGACAGGTTATTCTTTCTAAGAACTTTCCGAACAACCTCCTCTATTTCTTCTGCTGATGTCCCGCTGTTACAGCCTATGCCAAGAATAAGATTTTTGGGATGGAGATAAAGACAGGGGGTTGGGGGTTGGGGGTTGGGGGTTGCTTTATTCGTAATTATAATGTCTGCCATTACTAAATCAGTTATCTGTAAAAACTCTTCTGGAAGTCTGATGTCTGTGTTCTGTGCTCCGTGTTCTGTGTTCTGATCAATATATACCCTCAATGCTCCACTGTTTAAAAACCTTGTTGATATTTCGGGGACTGCGTCCCAATTCTCTATGACCAAGTCATTGCCTTTTGCCCACATATCTATAGACGGCAGATTATTAACATCTGACGCAGTCGTAATAACAGCCTGCCCTCCCAAAAAATATGCAATCTCCTTTGTAATTTTATTCGCTCCTCCAAGATGTCCGCTTAAAAGGCTTATGATATGTTTTCCTTTTTCATCAAGCACTATAACAGCAGGGTCAGTCCGCTTATCCTTTATCAGAGGCGCAATAGCCCTGACAACTATGCCTGACGCCATGATAAAAATTAAACACTTACTCTTGTTCCATTCGCCCTGCGCCTTTTCAGCACTAAATTTAATAATCTCTGCATGAGGATAAAGTTCTTTAAGCCTTTGAGCAAGAATAAACCCGTTGTTTGTTATGTAAAAAATTGTAGTGTTAATTTTCATCTGAAGAACTCAATATTCTCATGACTCTCAAAGTCCCCGCCGCTCAAAGGCTGCCCTTCAAAAATATCGGTAACAGCCCTTATGGCCTCTATCCGGTATTCCTGATTGCTGTCAAAGTGGAGTTTCATGATAGTTTTTCAATTAATGATTTTTGCCATCTATCCGATTGTTTTTTTCCCAACCGGCATTGCCATAGAACAATCACTTGCCATCCGGTTTTCTTTAATTGCCGGATATTCTTTTTATCCCGCTCAACATTGCCGCTTATTTTCTTTTCCCAAAACTCCTTCCTCGTTTCCGGCAGTTGTGCCTTTTTGCAGTTCTTATGCTTATGCCAAAAACAACCGTGAATAAAAATAACGGTTTTGTATTTAGGTAGAACAATATCCGGCTTACCCGGCAAAGTCTTTACATTTTTTCTGAAACGAAACCCTTTGGAAAAGAGGAATTTTCTTACAACTATTTCGGGCTGTGTTTCATCACCACGAATCTTTGCCATTATCGCACTTCTTTTATTTTTTGAAAATATATCAACCAAGATATTTGTCCAAATGTTCTTTGATGTTCATAGATTGAATGTAACTGAACCTCGGAGGAAGCGCATTGCCTATAAGCAAAGCCAAAGAAGCTTTCGGAATGTTCACCGGGAACTTGTATCTCCTCGGAAACGACTGTAACAAAGCCGCTTCCCGTGCCGTAATGACCCTGTCTTTTTCCGGATGCAAGAATCTGCCCTTTGAAGGATTCAGACAACCTCCGGTTATCGTTGATGAATAATCGTTCCACCTTAAACGACCGTATATGTCGTTAAATCCGACATTCTCCTTTTTATGGCACTCTAAAATGTATTTATCAGGCAAGTCTTTCCAACCGCCTCCGTCTTTCGGAATAAGCTGTATTCTTTCCATTACTTCGGGGGTGTGATTAGCAGTGATCTTGTGTAAGGGGTCTTTAGTCGTTTCTATCGATTCCAATTTGCCTATGACTTCTTTTACCGTAACTTTTTCCCCGGTTCCATCAGCAATATCCATTTCTCCCAACAAAGAACCTACCATTATCAAGCGTTTTCTATTTTGAGGCACACCGTAGTCTTTTACATTTACAATTTTCACTTTTGGACGATACCCAAGCGCTTCAAGTTCTTTCACAACATCTTTAAAGAGATAGTAATTGACCAGCCCCGGAACATTTTCCATCATGATTGTAAGGGGCTTCAGTTCTTTTACAAGCCTTAAATATTCCAGGATTAGGGCGTTTCGATCATCCCGAACGTTTTGTTTGCGATTCAAACGACGCACGGAAGAAAAACCCTGACAAGGCGGGCATCCTGCCAGCAAATGTAGCGACTCACCGTTTAATGCCGCAATTATTTCATCGGTGGATACCTTACGAATGTCATTTTCAATAACTTTCGTCTTGGAATGATTCATCCGATATGCAAGCACTGCATGCTTGTCAATCTCAATCGCTACTTTTGCAGTAAAACCGGCTTTCACCATCCCTTCGGATAAGCCTCCGCAGCCTGAGAAAATGTCAATGGCATTATAATGATATATTTTTTTCATCTATATCTCTTGTTTACTACTATATCTTCTGACCTTAGGTAGATGAATTTACTTTAGCATTATCCATTCGAGTTAGTAGATACGAAACTAAACTTAAAATATTTAAACAATCCAGTTCAGTAAACAAAGCAGGAACATTGGTGTCTATTGGTCTGTGCGATATCGGATTCCTAAAACCAGTCACTACTCCTCTGGATAAATGTCCTTGACCTTCTTGAATATTTATTAGAGATTCCGTGTTCAAATCATTCAATTGTATTTCGGGGGGAGAATTAAAGGGTTTGCTTCCAAATATGCGATTGACTAAATCACTTCCATCCTCGCTTCTACCCGTTATATTTCGAATTATTTCACAATATATCTGAACCCCTTGACTTGCAGCATCCCCATACTGTTTGTTCGTGTAATATGCTTTAATTCTTTCTCTTATACTATTATGCAAGTGTCTCCAATGTAGAAGAGGATATTCAGGAATGATGTTATGAAGTGCTTTAATTACAGGAGTGTATTTTTCGAGAGCATCCTCTCCTCCCAATGTTTCGATAATCTGTTTGGCATTTTCCTTTACATCATCCGGTAAACTGTTTACCCATTTTTCCGCATCAATGCCTGTCGTTTCTTTTAAATCATTAGTCTTTTTTTCTTTTCTTTTCTTTCTCCAATCGGCGTTAATTTGTGAAACTATTCCAGAAAGAAAATTTCTAAGTTTTTCCATTTCGGGGTGTTCCCAATCTATGGATTGGCGATTTGTCGAAATAACATCTTCATCTAAAAGGTCTATAAAATCTACGCTTATCCACCCGGTAAGATATTGGTAAAAGTGACTTGATGTACTGGTTGAGAAAAATTCAGGCGCATTAACAAGCTTTCCTCTTGAAAAAAGGGTTACCCCTCTAAGACCGGAAGAAGGCACTATGGGTTTTTCAGAAGTCAATAGTTGTCCAATAATTTTCCCGGCATATCCAGATTCGACTGGAACCAGAAGAGGAGATTCAAGGTTCCATTCAAATTCTTTTGTAAGTAAGCCGTATTTTCTTTTATTATCTATCGAAATTCTGTCTCCCGAAGGTGATTCGAGTAGCAAATTAAAAGTCTCATCAAAAATGAATATTCGCGATAAACTATCAGCTAATCCCATAAAATCAAAAGGCGTTTTTCTTTTTAAGCCTGTCATCGTAATAACTGTACCGTCGGAATCCTCTGTGACTGTATTTATAATAGTCGCTCTTGGCCTATAACTGCCTTTCGCTGCCATTAAATCATCCCAGTCCAAAACAAATTCATTTAGTTTCCCTGCCTGCCTAGTTAAAACAGTAACGGTCTTTGCTAATCCAAATAGGGCAAGTTTTCCGAGTCCTTTTTTCCCTGTAGGAAAACGTTTATATTTGTTAGAAGGCGTATCGCCTTCATCATTACGTCTATTGCGACCAATCACAAGAAATTTATTGCTGATTTCATCACGTGACAGCCCTATACCGTCATCCTCAATCTTTATTTCTTTTGGGTTTCCATTTGCTTCAATTAAGGTAACGGTAACATTTGTTGCATCGGCATCATAGGAATTGGAAATAATTTCAGCCAATGCGGGTGCAAGCGTGGAATACATTCGTAATCCAAGGTGCTTGATTGTTTGGGGGTCAAACCGCATCTCAAATGGTGATTGACTCATTTTACACCTCCTTAAAATCTATTCCTGCATCATGCATTATTTCTTCTTTTACTTCCCATTACCTTCTTTACTTCCCTATCAAAATCGCTCTAAAACGCCACGTCCTGAACTACCCTGAATTTATTATTCCTCTTCCGATTTACCAATTAATCCTTTTGCATCTTTTTCTTCCAGTTCCAGTTTAGGAGATGCGCTCTTTACCCTTTTCTCGATAAGCTTTATATGTTCAGCAGGGGGAAGCTGTTCAGGCAGTGTGCCGCCTATACGTTTAATAGCGTCTCTAACTTCTTTACCGACGTTTTCGTGTGTCCTGATTGCTGCTTGCTGATCTTTTATATTATCTTTTGCTAATTTATCCCGCGTCTGAGTCATGCGGAACTGGTTCGCAGCTAACTCAGTTGTATCCATGCGGTCCATGAGGTTTTCTTTTTCGGGTATCCTTTTATGTTTCTTTATCTCGTCCCTGCCAAGTCCTCCATACATGCCCTTATATCCTGCATCATGAAAAACGCCGAACATTTTATCATGAACACCAGACTGGCGGGCAGCGCCTGATAAAGCTTTAAATTCCTCGGCTGTCTGTTCCCTGAGTTCCAAACGCTCTACATCAGCAGCAATGGTATCTGATATTTCCTGTCTGCGAGCTTGGATAGCAAAATACTTCTGAGCATTGGCAATTTCCGGCTTGCGCGGATCGCCATTCTGTGCTATAAGATAACAGGCAAACCGTGACAGATGATAGTCCGTTACTTCTCGAGAGCTTCCCGACCCAATATCAACCATTTTGCCGACGTCGGCAAAATGGTTTGCAGGGATATTTCCTGATTGTTTGCAAGAGGTTAAAGCCCTTTTGATTGCATCTTCAAAGCGTCTCCATTGTGTATATCCCAAGAGGGGCTGAATTTCCCGTGCGCTCCAATATTCTGCGCCATATTCATTAAGTTTCTTCAGATCTTCAAAAGACTTGCTTCCCATTGGCACCAAACTTTTATCTGACATGTCCCCTCCTAAAATAAGGTATCATTATATGCCCACATTTCATATCGTCTTAAAATCCACCCCTGCATCCCGCATTTGCAATACGGGGTTTGTCTTCAACCCGAAAAAAATCACTTCCTATACCCATGCTTAAAGTCCTTATCATATAATCTTGATTCTTTGCCGAGGGATGCCGCTGAAGCCTTAAGAGAATCTCCAATATAAATCAGCGCAGTCTTTTTAATGCCCGCTTCTTTAACAAGCGTATCAATATCCTTAAGCGCTCCGCGAACGATTCTCTGCTCAGGCCATGTTGCTTCCTCAATAACTACGACAGGCGTGTCTTCCGGATAACCATCTAAAAGCTCTTTCTTTACCTTTTCAATCATCCCTACGCTAAGAAATATAATTAGCGTTGCCTTATGCTTTGCCAGTGCGCTTAGCTTTTCTGTTTCAGGCACAGGAGTCCGTCCTTCAATTCGTGTAAATATAACTGTCTGGCTGATTTCCGGTATGGTAAGCTCTTGCCCGAGTATGGCGGCCCCTGCCATTGCTGATGAAACTCCGGGGATTACTTCATATTCAATATTCAACTCCCTGAGCCTCTCTATCTGTTCTGAGATGGCGCTGTAAAAAGAGGTGTCTCCTGTATGAAGCCTGACAACCACTCTGCCTCTGTCTACTGAATCTCTGATAATATCAATTATTTCCTCAAGGGCCATTTTTGATGAATCATATATATTCGCACTTAGGCCCTTCAGAAGTTCAGGATTTACAAGGCTTCCTGCGTATATAACCACATCCGCCTTATCAAGCATTTTTCTGCCTTTTACAGTTATCAATTCAGGGTCTCCTGGACCTGCGCCTATAAAATAAACCTTTCTCATTTCCTTATTATTACCAGTGAAAAATAATTCAGGTCTTCATCCCTTACATCATCAAGGTTTTTAAAAATCTTCTCCTCCTCCATGCCTGCCCTTGATATATATACCGACTTATCAATGAGTGCAAGTTCCCTGAGTGCAGAGCGTATCTTGTCAAACACCCTGTGCACTTTCATAAGAACGACTGTATCAAACTCTCTCAGCGTATCTTTTACATCTTCAATATATGTGGCAGGAAGTATCGCAATCTTTTCATCTGCAAGGCCCAGAGATACCCCTGCCGCCCCTGCAGAGGCGTTAATTGACGATATCCCCGGTATAAAAACTATCTTCGGGCATGGAGATGCCTTTATAAGTCTCTCATGCACATAAAAGAAGGTGCTGTAAATAGTAGGGTCTCCGATTGTAAGAAAGGCAACATCAATTCCGTTTTTTAATTTATTTAAAATTGCATTTGCCGCCTTTTCTTTAATGCCTCTTTTCAGACGTTCAATATTGGTGGTAAATAAATCATCGCCGACAATCAATATTTTAGAATTTAAAATTTGTCTCTGGGATAGACTTTGAACGGCTTTATTTGTTCGTAAAATGAAACAGGATGTTTCATTGAACAAATACCTCGCAGTCAAACAGGATGTTTGACGAGAATGAGTGAAAAGGATATCCCCTGCTGTGTCTTTATCCTTCATTGTCTTTCCCCGCATACTATGAACACAGGATTTAAGGCGCTGAGATGCCTCTTGCCTCCGATAGTCTTTGACCGCGATATTGAGACCTCTGTAATCTCAACGCTAAACCCTCTGTCTTCAAGGCATCGTACTGCCTCGTTTAAAGTCTCAATGGTTGCAGCATTTACTACAACAATCCCTGAAGTCATTTTTTCTTTAACTACATCAAGAATCTCATTGAGCCTCCCCCCGCTTCCTCCTATGAAAACCCTGTCTGGCTGAGGAAGCTCAGAAAGCGCCTCAGGCGCTTCGCCTTCTATAATTTTTATAGCAGCAATATTAAATCTATCTTTATTTTTTTTGATGTTTTCAATCTGCTCTTTATTCTTCTCTACGGCAAAGGCCTTTAGCCCGCGGCACAACCTGACTGCCTCTATGGATACAGAGCCTGAGCCTGAGCCTATGTCCCAAAAGACGCCGCCTTCCGGGAGCCTTAACTTATGAATAGTTATTGCCCTTGCTTCGTCTTTGGTTATCAACCCTCTTGAATGCGATATCTCATTTTCCTTTAACCCAAATCCTATTTTTAACCCCTGATCCCCAATCCCTAACCCCTGTATTATCACCAAATTCGGCTGTTGAAAAGACATCTTAGCAATCTCCTCTGGCGCGCCCTCTGTAATTTTCTCATCAGGATATCCTAACTTTTCGCATACATATACCATCAGTGACGAGTGACGAGTAACAAGCGACGAGCTAAGGACTTTTGCTATGGCTGATGGATTATTTTCTTTATCAGTAAGAATAGAAATTTTATTATGCCTCTGAAGCAATGCAGGAATATCTTCTATCTCATACTCAAGCCGCCTTCTCTTTTTGGGATCAGGGCCTCCATGAAGGCTTATAAACAGAGCATCAGACCATACCTCTTTTATTCTTGAGAACGCTGTCTGTGCGCTTGAGAGATCAGGCAGTATTTCTACTTTGTCCTTTCCAAATTCCTTTATTGCCCTTCTTCCAATCCCAAAAAATAGGGGATCGCCAGAAGCCAATAGAACAATTCTTACACACCCCTGCACCCCTCTTTTTAGAGGGGAATGATTTGAAATTTGGGATTTAATGAAATCTATCGTATCATCCACATTATTTATCACCTTAACCTTATCCTTAACTTTTTCAAACTCATTGTATCCCTCAAACACCTCCATAAGCCTGTTGTTCGCAAGGATAACATGAGAATTCAATACAATCTCCCTTGCCCTCTCATCAAGAGGCCTGAAGCCAACGCCTATAACATAGAGTTTACTCACTGCCTGCGATTACCTCGCCTTCATAAGATATAAGATAGACAATAACAGGAGCCCCTGCTGTTATTGTCTCTGCATAGTTTTTAGCTGCATTACAAACCGCTCTGAAAAGTTTTGAGTTTTGAGTTTTGAGTTTTGAGTTAACAAAGTCAAATATTTCCCTTGCTGTATTGAATTCTTTCCCCAATCCCCAATCCCCAATCCCCAACCCCTCCAAAAACTCTGCCGCCTTCTTTACATCAATTGCTCCGTGCCGTACATGAGTCTGCGGGGTTGACATGGCAATTTTTAGCATCTTTGCCCATTGAGCGCATAGATGTATCTTCTCAAACCCGTGTTTTTTAGCCTCCTGCAAAGAAAACTCCAGATAATCGCCCATCATGACATAAGACTCTTCAGGAAGATGAAACCTCTCCATGTGGGCCCTCTCAGATGTCCTTCCTGCAGAAAGAACAATCTCTTTATGTCCCATTGCCTTTGCCACATCCATAGATGATGTAATAGTGGCTGTCCATGCCTCTGTGGATATCGGCCTAACAATGCCTGTTGTGCCGAGTATGGATATGCCTCCGATTATGCCTAATCTTGGATTAAGGGTTTTTTGGGCCAATTCTTCTCCCTCGGTGACAGAGATGGTTATTTCAACGGCAGAACTCAGAGCCCAGAGCCCAGAGCCCAGATTGTTTTTGTCTGTGTTCTGTGTTCTGTGTTCTGTGTTCTCCTTAATTGCTTCCCTCACCGCTTCCTCTATCATCCTTCGCGGCACAGGATTTATGGCTGCCTCTCCAATCGGCATCGGAAGTCCAGGCTTTGTGACAACACCGACCCCTTTACCGCCTTTGATAATTAATCCTGTCGCACTGTCGCACTGTGGCGCTAATCTTTGCCCTATTAGTTACATCCGGATCATCCCCTGCGTCTTTTATCACAGAGGCATAAGCTGTTTTATCCTGAGTCCTGTATCCTGAATCCTGTATCCTGAATTTATGCCTGCTGCCATCAGGAAAAGGAATCTCTACCTCAGAACTCAGAGCCCACAGCCCAGAGCCCAGACTTTCACCCCCTCCCTTACCCTCCCCCCTCGAGGGGGAGGGGTGGGTGAGGGGGCTGTGTTCTATGTTCTTAAGCAAAAGCGTCACCGCTGCCTTTGCCGCCGCAGCAGCGCAAGCTCCTGTTGTATATCCTGAGCGTAGTCTCTTTTTGTCTGTGTTCCGTGTTCTGTGTTCTGCGTTCTGCATTTTAATGCTCTATTCCCCTTCGCGCCTTTACGCCTCTTTTAAAATAATGTTTTATCTCTTTCATCTCTGTTACAAGGTCTGCCTTTGCAATAACATCCTCATGAGCATACCTGCCGGTAAGAACCAGTTCTATGTAAGCGGGCTTCTCATCCATCAGGGTAAGCAGCTCTTTAACGTCTAACAATTTTTTATGTACTGCAATATTTATTTCATCTAAAATTATCACAGAGTATTCAGAAGATGTGAGCGCCTTTTTTACATCTTTAAGGCCTTTTTGTGCAGCCTTAATTTCGTCTATAGCAGGCTCTTGCCCTCTAATGAACCCTGTGCCGTACTGTTTTATGGTAATCAAATCGTTAAACCTCTCCAGCGCCTTATGCTCGCTGCATCGCCTCTTTTTTATAAACTGGGCAATGAACACCTTAAGCCCCGCCCCTGCAGCCCTTAGCGCCAGACCAAGCGCTGCCGTGGTTTTGCCCTTGCTGTTTCCTGTATAGACTTGTATGTACCCCTTTTTCATATTGCCTTTGGTACAAAAATACTTTTATAACACACCCCTGCACCCCTCTTTTTAGAGGGGACTTCTGGAGCCTTCTTTATTTCCCATCTATCAAGAGGGGATTAAGGGGTGTGTATTTTCATTCCCCTTTGCGCCCCAAAAGGGCATGTGTTTTACCATCTTCCATCTTACGTTTCAGGCCTCAGGGTTTTTATTATTTCCCGTCTTGCCTCTCCGATGCTAAGAGGTATTCGTTCAAAAGGAATGTTATCCTCATGCTTTAACCTATAAATCAGTTCGGCAATATGCGGCAGCCTCAGCTTTATATTCTCCATGTCATCAGGGGCGCTGAATACATCTTCAGGCGCGCCACCGCGTGTAACCCTGCCTCTGCTAAGGATATAAAGCCTGTTAAGAAAAAGCGGTACAAGGTCAACGCTATGGGTTGCCATTACAATGGTTACACCATTTTCTTTGTTAAGTTTATGAAGAAGCTTCATCATTTTGTACTCTCCCATCGGGTCAAGCCCTGCGGTAGGCTCATCAAGCAGAAGCAGCTCATGCCCCATAGCCAGCAGCCCTGCAATACATGCCCTCTTTCTCTGCCCGAAGCTCAAATTATGTACAGACTTCTTTTCAAAGCCGGAAAGCTCAACCTCCTTCAGGGCATTAAGCACTCTTCTTTCAACCTCTTTTGTATCAAGGCCCATATTAAGAGGGCCAAATGCAACATCTTCAAAAACTGTTGGGGCAAAGAGCTGGTCGTCAGGGTTTTGAAATACAAGCCCGACTTTTTTATATATCTCCTTTGGAGTAAGCGTCTTTATATCAACTCCGCATAGATGCACACTTCCCTCAAAATCCTTTATCAGCCTGTCCATTGCCCTTAAAAGAGTAGTCTTCCCTGAGCCGTTTGCTCCAAGGAGGCCAATGAACTCGCCTTTTTTTATATCAAGGCTTATATCGTTCAGGGCGTGCGTGCCGTCAGGATATTTATATATAAGCGACTTAACAGAAAGCATCATATCATCCATATAACCCCTCCAAAAGCTACAATTAAAACAGCAAATGCAACCTCTCCATGCCTTAGCGGCTCATGCATTAGAAGGGGCAGATCCCCTGTATAGCCCCTGAGCTCCATTGCCTCTGACGTCTTCTGGCTCTGATCAATGCACCTAAGGACAAGCGCGCCTGTAAGGACTCCAAAAGAATGAAGTCCTTTCTTTATCCCTGCATAGCCCAGACGGTTTTTCTGGGCCTGATAGATAGTAACCGCCTCCTCAAGAAAAACAAACAGATACCTGTATGCAAACATCATTATCTCTGTGAATTGTCTTGACACTTTAAGCCATGAGAGCGCAGCTACAAATTCTGTAAATGGAGCGGCAAATCCCAAAGCTATCACAAGGGAGACCCCTCCGATTACCCGGCTTGTAATTCGCATCCCTTCAAGGAGACCGTCTTTATGCCCGGTAATCTCTATTCCGTACAGGTTTAGCGTAAACAAGACCTCCTGCCCTGTAAAGAATAACTTAAGCAAAAGCACAACCAAAGCTATAAACATAGGCTGTGCAAATCTTATAAACATATGCCTGAGCGGTATCCTCATGGCAATACACAGGGACAAAGAAGATACAGCTATAAATATTGGGAAAAACATCCCTTTAGAGCTAATGACCATCAAAAGCAGGGCAAAGGTAACAAGCGTCTTCACCCTTGCATCTACACGCGAAAGGATATGCTGTTGCCTGAAATTATCAGCAAAACATTCACATATTGGCATTAAGCTTCTCCTGTCTTTGCTCTGTGTTCTGTGTTCTGTTCTCTGTCAAAGTCCTCCAATAATACCCTGCCGCAAATCCCCCTATTACACCCCCGATAAGGAACATAAAGAGCAGGAGGTCGCCCTGATCTGTATTTATAAGCGGTTCCTTTGCGGCCCTGCCGTGCTCCTCTGCATACTTCTCTACAACAGATTCATCAACACCGCCCCACTTGGCAGCAGTAACAAGTGACGAGTGACAAGTGACAAGTAAAAGGAGAATTAAAACAATTTGAAATTTGAAATTTGAAATTTGAACTTTCATGATATCGCCTCCTCTGCCTTTATTACCCCGAATTTAACGAGAAGATCAGAGCGTCTCTTATAAAGCAGCGTTATCATCCCTGCAGTCATAACTCCTTCGACAATGCCGAGGGGCAACTGCGTTGGGATAAATGCTATAGCTATTTTTGCAAACAATGGCATAAAAGGCTCATTACCCCTGATGCCCGCTGCAAGCTCAACAGATGTGGTAAGATATATTGCCCAGTCAGATAAAAGCCCCGCAAAGAATGCCGAGATTGCAAGGCTGATATTGAACCTTCTTAAAAGTCTGAAAACGCCGAGACCTACGAATGCGCCCATTACGCCCATTGACACTACATCAGCGCCCCATGTGCTAAGCCCTCCATGCGCAAAGAATAACGCCTGGATCAGAAGGGCAACGCCGGTAATCAAGACAGTAATTGATGGGCCAAGCAGTATCGCGGGAATTGCAGTGCCTCCGGGATGAGAACATGTCCCTGCTGTAGGCACAGGAATTGGCATAAGAGATATAACAAAGACCACTGCGGTCATAAGCCCCACAAGCGGTTTATAGGAAAGGTCAATCTTTGATATATCTTTTAGCCTCTTTATGCCATAGGCAACAAATGGGACAGACAATGCAAACCACAGCGCCGCCCAGTTAAGAGGCAGTATGCCTTCTGAGATATGCATGGCGTTAGCCTCAGTGACGAGTGACAAGTGACAAGTGACAAGTAAAAAAGTGATGAATAACAAGTGACGAGTTATATTTTGAATTTTCATTATATTCTCCTAAAATCTCAGCGCCGTACCGGCGAGGATTGAATAATCGGTTTCAGGTTTATTGAGCCCGCCTTTTAGTCCAATGTCTATATCAAAATTCTCTGCAACTGAATAAATTAATCCGCCCAGCATAAATGCAGGATGCGTATTTGATGTTTTATCAGGATTTCTTTCCATGCCTATATTTGCAACAGCCTTAAGGTCTTTGACAACCTCAACCTCTCCTGCAAAAGACAAATGCCATATATCTTTTCTGTTGGCATCTTTATCTGCCTCAAGCTTATAAACATTATGCGTATAACCAAGATTCAAATGAAATGCCCAAGCGTTTATTTCTTTTGTAGTTATAAACATCATGCCGTAAGACGCCATGCCGCTGCCAAGCCCTTTGTCTTCATCGCCTGTTGGCAAGGTAATGCCGGGCTTCAAGGCAAGGCTTAAATTATCATGTTCATAAAAGCGCCATTTCATCTCAATGGACACATCCGATATCCCATACTCATCATTCTTCGTTACAGCATCCTTTGTCCTGATATGCTGATATGGAATGCCAACCACTATATCCATGTCGTTTCTTATTCCATAAGACAGTATTGCTGCCAATTCTGTAATATTCTCTGTGATGCCGTCTTCATCTTCATGCCTATACTCTCCGTTAATCTCAACCTGCGCCTTGCCTTTCCCCTGCGTGCCTGTATCGTCTGTAATTAGCGGGTGAGCAGCAAAGGCTGCTGCTGACCACAAAAATACCACAACCGTTAAAATAGTTTTCTTAAACATATTTTCTCCTTTCATCGAGGTTTTGGAACGAGAGGTCTTCCGGCTCAGGGCTTCCTACTTGCCAACCTTCCCATGCCGAAGCTTCGGCACAGTGGCTTTAGAAGCAGGTTGAGGTTGAGGTTTAGGTTGAGGCTAAGTAAGAATCTTCTGAACCTTAACCTTATCCTTGACCTTATCCTGTTTTTTCAGGCTTTCGTTCCCTTTACGGCTGCGGGACAGCAGGGGATTTTCACCCCTTTCCGCTTCATCATTCCATAGTTTTTAGTTTTTTTCACTTCTCCCTTCCTACTTCTTACTTCTCACTTTTTATATCACCTCCTTTCAACATTTTTAACAATGCATTCACTATTGCCACTGCCACAGGCGTTCCGCCTTTTCTGCTCAGATTGGTTATAAATGGAAACTTCTGAGCCGAAAGTGACGACTTTGATTCAAGCGCCTTTACAAAGCCTACAGGAACGCCGATAACCAACGGAAAGTGACGAGTAACGAGCGACGAGTGACGAGTGAAAATATCAATAACCTTAAGCAGTGCTGTTGGCGCATTGCCGATAGCGATAATGCCTATGTTGTGGCTGCCTGAAAGCGCCTTCTCCATTGCTATCTCTGCCCTTGTCCTGCCTGTCTCTTCAGAGAGCCTTATGACATCGTCATCATTGATATTGCAGATAACTTTTCCTCCCCATGGCTTAAGCCATCTTTTAATAATTCCTGTCTTCACCATCTCCACATCTGTAAGAATGTCTTTCCCTGCCTTTATTGCCTCAAACCCTGCGCTTATGGCCTGAGGATGAAAGAGAAGAGTCTTTTTGAATTCAAAATCTGCTGTTGCATGTATTACCCTCTGGATTATGGGAACCTGCTCAGGCGGAAATCCTTTTAAATCCGTCTCCTCTGATATTATCTCAAAGCTCCTCTCCTCAATAGCTTCCGGCTTTAAGCCGTTAGCAGCATAAATCCTCTCTGCTACAATCTGAATAAGCTTGTCATGAATGCCGAGGGGCTCTGTATATATAAATTCCACTTCCGGATATTTATCCTTTGCATCTTTAATCATCTCGGGGATGTCTTTTGTAACATGCATGCCTGAGCTTAAAAAATACGGATGAATGATTATCCTTTTCGCCCCATCCTGAACACACTGTTTTATGCCTTCAGGGATGTCAGGCTCTCCGAACTGAAGATACGCAGCCCTTACACATCCCTTGCTGCAATCAGAATGAATCACATTATGCAGCAGCCTTCCAACTATATCAATATTATTGGCGTCTTTTTTGGGACTTCCGTGTCCTATAAGTATTATGTTTTCCATTTTGTCTCCTTCTTGATTTCTGTTTTTCGTCATTCCTGCGAAAGCAGGAATCCAGAGATTCTTCGCTCTGCTCAGAATGGCAATAAGGAACTGGATTCCCGCCTGTGCGGGAATGACATTCTGTGATAAATTTTATAAAATTCCCTGCAATAGCCGGATTGCTTCCAAAGTGGATATGTATATAACTTGCAAGCGTGTTCTTAACGCAGTAGCCTTCCACTAAACCAGAACCAAGAACACAGAATACAGAAACCAGACTATTTTTAATCCCCCCTTGCCCCCCTTTAGCAAAGGGGGGATGGGGGGATTTGTCTGTGTTCTGTGCTCTGTGTTCTGTGCTCTGTACCTTTATCTCTGAATAATGAAACTCATGCCCTCTTAGCCCGGCTCCTTTTTTGCCGAGCACGCAGTCATCCTTCAATTCTACTTCCCTGTAGCCAAGCTGGGCCCTTTTCTCTTTCATCATGGTTTCAAACGGAAAAACCCCTGCCATTTTTTCTATCTTCATTTTTCCATCTTCCGTCTTCCATATCCCTTTTGACAGATACATCAGCCCGCCGCATTCAGCATAAACAGGTTTCCCTGAGTCTGCCCAGTCATATATTGCCCTAAGCATATCAGTATTTGCAGATAGCTCGCCTGCATAAATCTCAGGATAACCACCTCCAATGTAAATTGCATCCACACCCTCCGGTATAGAAGAGTCTTTAAGCGGACTGAACCTCACTATCTCTGCCCCTGCATCTCTTAATAAATCAAGATTATCCTCGTAATAAAAACAGAATGCCTTGTCGTAGGCAACGGCAATTTTGATTGACACGGAGACGCGGGGATGCAGTGAGACGGTGATTTTTCTTTGTCTCTCCGTGTCTCCGTCTCTCAGCGTCCCTATGTCTATCAGTAATCCCACATCCACATGCTTGAGCACCGCATCTGCGAGCCTTTGTATATTATCATCCGTAAGCGGGCTCTCTTCAGCAACCATTAACCCAAGATGCCTGTGAGGTATCTCAAACTCTATCCCTCTTGGAAGATAGCCAAGCACAGGCACATCGTGCACGCTCCTTTTTACCCTTTCATAGTGGCGTTCTGAGGCGATACGGTTGAAGATAACGCCAGCAATATTAGTATCAGAGTGACAGAGTGTCATAGTGTCAGAGTCTTTAATACTTTGATACTTTAATACTTTGATACTCTGATACTCTGATACTTTGTCACTTTGACACTTATTAGAGGCAAAGCCTCTTACGACTGCTCCTGCGCTCTCTGCCATTCCATAGGCATCAACCACAAGAATAATAGGCAGATTAAGCAATGTTGAGAGGTAAGCAGTGCTGAATTCGCCATCATACATTCCCATAACACCTTCAATGACCGATATATCAGCAGAGGCGGAATGTTTATCATAGCATTCCCTTACATATCCCTCTCCGCACATCTTTACATCAAGGTTTCTTGCTGGTCTGCCGGTAATAAGGCTGTGAAGCCCTGTGTCTATGAAATCAGGGCCTGCCTTAAAGGCCTGCACACTCAGCCCCTTCTTCTTTAGCGCTGCAAGCATCCCAAGCGTTATGGTGGTTTTCCCGCATCCGCTGTGAGTGCCTGCTATAATAAAGCCTGATTTCATATCAAGCCTCTTACTATTAAAATTACAAGTGCAACTATTACGCCGCCTAAAGATGTAACCCTCACAATATCCATTGCCCTTAATGAGGCAGGAAGGTAATCTTCTGTCTTTGCCTCTCCTATAAACGGCTTCTCCACAACAATCCCGCCATATAAAGAAGGCCCTCCAAGCCTTACCCCAAGCGCTCCTGCCATTGCAGCCTCCGGAACGCCGCTGTTAGGACTTGTATGATTCCTGCCGTCTCTAATCATCATCTTAAATGATGATAGGGGATTGGGGATTGGGGGTTGGGGATTAGTTTCTTTACCAACCCCTAACCCCCAACCCCTAATCCCCAGAATAAATGTGGCCGCTACAATTAGTATCCCTGTAATCCTTGCCGGGATAAAGTTTGCAATATCATCAAGCCGGGCTCCAGCCCAGCCGAAGTTTCTGTATTCTTCATTTTTATATCCAACCATTGAATCAAGCGTGTTTACTGCCTTATACGCCATTGCAAGAGGCAGTCCGCCAATTGCAAAATAAAAAAGCGGAGCGACTATCCCGTCAGACGCATTCTCTGCAAGGGTCTCTATGGCAGCCTTCGCAATCCCTTTGCTGTCCAAACTCTTTGTGTCTCTTCCAACAATATGGCTCAGGTTTTCTCTTGCCTCATATATATTGTCTGCACTTAAACTCTTAATCACTGCCTTTGCTGACCTTATGAGCTCATGCGTTGCAAGGGTGGTTGATATAAGATAAATCATAAATAAGGCGGTAAATAGTGAATAGTGAATGGTGAATAATGAATTAACTGCATAAAACATCACATACGTAGAAGATACTATAATTAACACAAGAATAACTCCTGCCCATTTTTCTCCTCTCTCTTTTTCCCTCTGTCTGTGTTCTGTGCTCTGTGTTCTGTTATCTAATCTTTTTAGTGTCCGCCTTAAGAAGTTTTCCATCTTTGTTACCCCCCATCCCATCACCTTTACAGGATGAGGCACATAACGCGGGTCGCCTATTACAAGGTCAAGGATATAAGCCAATGTCAACATTTCAGTGTCTCTCATAACTTATGAGTTTTGAGTTCTTAGTTCTTAGTTTTGAGTTAATAATCAGTTCATTAGTATAAAGACACGTTTGTCATGCCCGCAGGTAGTAATCGGGCATCCAGCGCCTTTCTGGATTCCCGCTCAACAGACTGCGGGAATGACGCCTATGTATGCTTACTTATGAACTCCTTAGTAACTAAAAAACTCAAAATTTTCCTATACAATGTTCCATCCCAAGAAGCCTTAAGATAAAGCAAATATCCACGCTGTTTTTAAGAATGCCTGCCCACTTATTTATTGCGTCTTCTCTGTATGAATGATAATCAACAGGGGTTTCTCTATGCGGCAGTCCCTTTCTCTGTCTTATGGAATTAAGCATGGCGTTTCTAAAATCATCATTATCAAAGATTCCATGTATATATGTGCCCCAGACATTGCCCTCTGTTGAACCGTCTAAAATCAGTGACGAGTGACGAGTGACAAGTGACGAGTTAATATGATAGAGTCTTTTTATTTTGAATAATCCAATGTCTCCGGTTGTGTTTCCCATATGGATTTCATAACCCTTTAATTTTTCACTTCCTACTTCCCACTTTTCACTTATTATCTCCGCCTCTACCTGTGAAGTAACCTTTGTCTTCTCAAGCGTTGTCTCTATATCAAGAAGCCCAAGACCGTCCACCTCCTTATGGCTGCTTTCTACGCCAAAAGGGTCAGATATCTTTTGCCCGAGCATCTGGTAGCCGCCGCATACTCCTATAATAGAACCGCCCTTTGCACATGCCATTTTTATGCTTTCATCAAGGCCTGTCTCTTTTAAGAAGAGGAGGTCTTTTACGGTATTTTTTGAGCCTGGAATAATAACAATATCCGCATTTTCAATATCAGCATGGTTCCTTGAATAAAGCAGCTCCATATCAGGCTCATAAAAGAACGGGTCAAAATCTGTAAAATTGGAGATGTATTGCAGCTTGACGACGACTATTTTTATCTGTTTGAACGGTTCAAACGGTTTAAACTGTTTAAACCGTTCAAGAATGAGCCCGTCCTCTTCATGCAGCCCAATATCTTTTATATGCGGCAGCACCCCAATCACAGGCCTGCCGGTCTTGTCTTCTATCATCCTTAGGCCCGGGCGAAGTATCTCCATATCTCCGCGGAATTTATTTACAATGAATGCCTTTATGTAGTCTGCATCACATTTAGAATTGTTCAAACTGTTCAAGCCGTTTAAACCGATTGAACGGTTTGAACTGTCTTTTAGCAGCTCCACCGTCCCATAAAATGATGCAAAGACTCCGCCGTGGTCTATATCTCCCACGAGTATTACGGGAGAATTTGTATAACGGGCAACAGCCATATTTACTATCTCCTGTTTTTGAAGATTAATCTCAGCAGGGCTTCCTGCCCCTTCAATCACAATAACATCATATTCTTTTGAAAGCCTCTCATATGCTGATGTGACTGCCTTCCATGCCTCATCTCTGAAGGCGTAGTACTCTTTTGCCTTCATATTTGAATGGACTTTCCCGTTTAAAACTACCTGACAGCCTGCCTCTCCTGAAGCCTTAAGCAATACAGGGTTTATGTCATTGCGCGGCTCAATGCCTGCTGCCTCTGCCTGCAAAGCCTGCGCCCTTCCAATCTCTCCGCCTTCCCTGGTAATAAATGAATTAAGCGCCATGTTCTGCGCCTTAAACGGAGCAACCTTAACGCCAAGGTCTTTTAGAATTCTACAGAGTCCTGCGACAATAGCGCTTTTGCCAACGCCAGAGCCTGTGCCTTGTATCATCAGTGCTTTAGTTCTTGATTCCATTAATTAGTTTCACCACAGGATATTTATCCCAAAACTCTATGATATTTAAACATCCATAATCCTGTTCAATCCTGAATATATTCTCAAGAGGTATTCCCATTATCTCACAGAGGATTATCCTGTTTACGCCTCCGTGAGCAACAATGGCAATGTTTCCAGAACGTAGAGCACAGAACCCAGAACTCAGACTGTTTTTATCTGTGCTCTGTGCTCTGTGCTCTGTGCTCTGATTACTATGCTCCCCTAATATCTTATTCAACGCCCTTATCGCCCTCTCTCTAACCTCAATAGTGCTTTCTCCTCCCATAGGGCTATATTTAATGGGATTGCCTGCCCATGCCTCAAACTCCATGGGATATTTATCTTTTATCTCCATAAACGACATGCCTTCCCATATACCAAAGCTTCTCTCCCTAAGGTCATTAATTACAGATGGCTTTAACCCATGAGGCTTTGCAATTATCTCAGCGCCCCTTAATGCCCTTGTAAGCGGCGAGCAATAGACAGCATGCAGAACTGGTTTAGCAATTGAGGATGTACCGTGTATTTCCCTAAGGTATTCCTTATGCATTGAGTCGCTGGCGTTACTAAGGCTCTTAGCTATAAAGTCAGATGCGTCCCCCATTTGTCTGAGACCCTCCTCAGACAAAGGAACGTCAATGCTTCCCTTGTAGCGTTTTACCTCGCTTCCTTCTGTCTCTCCGTGTCTTATTAGATAAACTTTTGTATGCATATCATCACCAATGGAAATATTACCTCTGAGACCTCGCTTACTGCCCCAAGCGTATCGCCTGTTAATCCGCCAAATCTTTTTTTGAAAAATCCCACTGATAAACGGCTGAATATATAGAGTGTCAGCATAGGGATTAGAAAGTGATAAAGAGAGCCTGCCATCTTAACATTTATAAGCACGGCCATAAGCGAAAACAGGACAAGCAAAAAACCAGCCATGCGTAACTCCTGCCCACGCGTATTTTCAATAAATATCCTTCCAAGCCCGTCCTGCCTTGCAGAGCCGCCATGAAAAGCAGATGAAACCATTGCCCATTTTGAAAAAACCGGCATCAGAAACAGTGACAGGTAGTAAGTAACAAGCGGCAGGTTAAAAAACAATACATTTAAAGTAAGATATTTAAGCAAGATGCAAAGAACTATCGCTATAACGCCAAAGGGCCCTGCTGTGCTGTCCTTCATTATAGAGAGTTTTTTATTTCTGTCAGCCCTTGATGCAATTGCGTCAAATGTGTCTGAAAGACCGTCAAGATGAAGTCCTCCGTTAGTTAAAATAAGCACAAGCATAAGAAGTCCGTTTGTTAATTCATGAGGAAAAAGCCTCGTAAAGACTATGCTTGCGACAACAAGCAGCAGCCCCTGAAAAGCGCCGACTATCGGAAAAAATGCAGAAGCCCTGCCGATATCTCTTTCAGAAATCTCTCCCTCTACCTTTACAGGCACAATTGTCAGGAATTGAAATGCTAATAAAATCTTTTTCATATCTGTAGAATCCGTTCAAATTGTTCAAGCTGTTCAAACCGTTTAAACGGGTTGAACGGTTCAAACGGTTTAAACTTTCTCTGCCACCCCTGCCTCTCCAAAAGTCGCCATCTCCTTATAAATCTTAAGCCCTGCCTCAATTACAAGCATTGCGAGAGCCGAGCCTGTGCCCTCTCCAAGTCTTAAGTCAAGGTCAAGTATTGGCCTCAGGCCAATCTTCTCAAGGATTGCCTTATGCCCTATTTCCTGAGAGTTATGGGCTGCGAACATGTAGTCCTTTGTCTTTGGCTCAATTTCATAGGCTATAAGCGCCCCCGCAGTAGATATAAAACCGTCTACAACCACCGGAATCCTGTTTGCTGCTGCGCCAAGCACCAGTCCCGCAATGCCCCCTATCTCAGCGCCTCCGATTTTTGAAAGGATATCTATAGGGTCAGAAGGATTAGGTTTATTTACTGAGATGGCGTCTTTTATCACCTGCACTTTGTTATTCCACGCACTGTCATTTATGCCTGTGCCCCTGCCTGTAATTTCCTCTACGGGCTTGCCTGTAAGCACCGATGTTATTGCCGCAGACGGCGTTGTGTTGGCAATACCCATATCTCCTGTGCCAAAAATTTTGTATCCGCTCCGTGCATACTCATTTGCAAGTTCAATGCCTGTCTCAATGCATTTGAGTGCCTCATCTCTGGTCATTGCAGGGCCTCTTCTGATATTTTTAGTCCCTTTCATAATTTTCTTTGAGATTAACCCATCAGTATTTCCAAAATCATAATCAACCCCTATATCAACAACCACAACCTCTGCGCCTGCATGCCTTGCAAGGACATTTATCCCTGCGCCCCCGCGCAAGAAATTTAAAACCATCTGCGGCGTTACTTCCTTTGGAAATGCAGATACGCCTTCCTCTGCAACACCATGGTCTCCTGCAAATGTAAATACAACTTTTTTATTAAGGTCAGGCATTGTGTTTTCAGCAATTGACACAAGCCTTCTTGCAAACTCTTCAAGCCTTCCCAGGCTTCCCTGCGGCTTTGTGAGGTTATCAAGCCTCTTTTGCGCAGCCTCAATAAATTTGCCGTTAACCGATTCTACTCTTGATAAAAACGTTTTTAGCTCCATGATTCCTCCAAATAATAAGTGTTAAAACCGTTCAAGCCGTTTAAACCGTTTAAGTTGTTTAAACTATTTAATTAAAACTGTTATTTATATTTCTCTCCCTTAAATTTACTTCTTTTTAAAGATTGGATTAAGTTATTTAGCATTATTGAGAGTTTTTTTAATTTCTCACTTATTTCCATCATTTCTTTTTCAATAATATAGTTTTGGTCTAATGCTACATAGAGTTGGCATCTTATCTCTCCACATGAACCTTTTGCTATATACAAGAATTGCCGAAATTCTTGATTCCCACCACGCTCAAACCCTTCTGATATATTAGACATAACAGACACAGAAGCGCGTCTTATTTGATCAACAAGACCAAAGTCTTTTACAAAGACTTTTTCCTTTGTAATATCGTAAATCAGCCGTGTTATTTCTCTTGCAAGTTTCCAAACTTCTAAATCCTCGAAATATTTAACAGCCATTTTCCCTCCTTTCACTGTTTGAACGGTTTAAACAGCTTGAACGGTTATAACTTTATTTTATTCTTACCGGTATCCCGGCAGCCACCAGATAAACCTCGTCTGCTATCTCCGCCATTCTCTGATTTAAAAATCCTGCAAGGTCTCTGAACTCTCTCGCAAGTTTATTTTCAGGAACTATGCCCATGCCTACTTCGTTGGAAACGATAAAAAGTGACGAGTGACGAGTGACGAGTGACGAGATTAAGGATTCTATTTCTTTGCTAACATCTACTCCTTTATGCATGAGATTTGAAAGCCACAGCGTAAGACAGTCAATGAGAATTACGTTATATTTATGCTGAATATTATTAATCAACGACACTATATTCAGCGGCTCTTCATAGGTATCCCAGCCCTCGTCTCTTTGCTGCTTATGCTTCTCTATGCGCTCCTTCATCTCTTCATCATGCGCCTGAGCAGTTGCAATATATGCCTTCCGACCTTTGAGCTTGGATGCCTCTTTCATGGCAAACGAGCTCTTCCCGCTTCTTGCACCGCCTATAATAAATGTTATCTTTTCGCTCATAAATCGAGTAGGAGGTAGGTGATTATTTCACCTACCGTCCTCTCACACCACCGTACGTGCCGTTCGGCATACGGCGGTTCGTATAGTTATAAAGAACAACTGTAAACATCGGTTAGCCCGACAAGGCCGCTTCTTCGGAA